>JAWVYW010000245.1:0-3058 GCA_033722535.1 Promineifilaceae bacterium (SeqCode) | reverse complement strand
TGGGGCGGAGCGTTCCTTTGTCTCCGTCGTAGAGGAAGCGCAAGGACCAGCGGGCGGAAGCATTCGGATCTTCCTGGCGCGTAAAGTGCAGGAGGCGCTCGCGCAGGGCGTTGCCGTCAGGCAGAGCTTCTAGTCGGCCATCTTCAGCAGCCGAGATGGTTCCTGTCTCTTCACTGACGACGACGATGAGCGCATCGGATCGCTGACTCATCCCTACGGCGGCACGATGGCGCGTACCCAGGCTACGGTCGCCGTTGATGATGCCACGGGCAGCCGGTAACACACAGGCGGCTGCCACCACGCGCTGCCCACGGATAAGGACCGCACCGTCGTGAAGGGGATTCTTATAGGAGAAAGTGCCCGTCAACAACTCGCTGGAGACATATCCGTCGATGGCAACCCCGGTCTCAGCAATTTCGTCCAGGTCTACGTCACCTTCGAGCACGATGAGGGCGCCGACCCGTTCCGCCGCCATCTGCTCGACAGCACGCACGATCGGTTGCATCAGTTCCTGCGTCTTCCGGCGGCGACTGCGAGGGGCGAGACCGATGGTGCGTCCCAGATCTTCAAAGAGGATTCGTAGTTGCCGCTGGAAAACCACGGGCAGGGCGACGAGTAAAAAGATGAGGATGATGCGCACCAGCATGCCGAACGCCGGCAGGCTCAGGAAGAGAGTGCTGACAAGCAACATCATGCCGACCACCGCGAGACCGCGTAACATGACGGTCGCCTGTGCGCGCTGCAGGGCAGTGAGGATAAGAAATATAGCGACGGTGACAAGCAGCAGATCGAGCCACTCCATCCAGCCAAGCTGCTGCAGCCGGAGAGAAATGTCGATCCATAGGTCCGACGGGCTCACGTGACTCACCCCAAACGTTACTCCTGAGTGTACCTTACCCTTCGCTATCGAAGAATTATACGCCATACCGAGCGCCCGCGACATGGGGTACTACCCTACTAAAGCGGCGGAAGAGACCGTGTGATGGTGCCCGTGGCAGTGCCATTTGCGCCATGTAGCCGGCAAATCTTCTTGCCCGTACTCGTGAAGCAGTAGCTCCGTACTGTCGTCCACTGGAAGCTCCGTCGACGAACGAAGCTGTAGAAACAGAGAGAGCAGGCACGCGCTGTGCCTGCTCTCGGCTCCCTACCGTTAACCGCGCTCAGATTAGCGCACGTAGCGCTGACGATAAGTGCGGATCTCGTCAGCTGTATAGGGCTCGGCCTCTACGTCGTAGCCGGTCCAGCCGAGTTCTTCGCGCCACAGGGCGGCTCGCTCCTCGATATCCACCGGGTTGTGCCTGTAGAGGATATCGCGGGCCCGGTCGGCGACCGTATCGGTGGCACGCACAGCGACCAACGTACCGCCACGGCGCACGCCTTCTGTATAGTACTCGGCCTCTGCTTCGGGCACCCCCCAATCGATCAGCGCACCCAACAGGCCACCGGCGGCCGCGCCGATTCCGGCGCCCACGAGCGCTGAGGCCAGGGGGCCAGCGGCAATCACCGGGCCGACACCCGGGATAGCGAAGGCGCCGAGACCCACCAGGAAGCCCAGCAGGCCGCCCACGATCCCACCGCCCACCGCGCCGGCTGCCGCACCGTCGGCCACGTCTTCATCGTAGGTGTCCAGCTCTTCGGCGTAACGCTCTTCTACGTCCCGGGCGACCAGGCTCACATCCTCCGCTGCCAGGCCCGCGTCTCGCAAGTCTTCGATAGCATCGTATGCATCGGTCAAATCGTCAAACAAAGCAACAACGGTTTTCATGGGATTTACCTCCGTGCTTCTGTTAGTTTACGCTCCGATGCGCAATCCACTTCGACCGCGCATCTATCTTCAAGTTTAGGCATCGGGGAAACGGCACACAATATGCGGGGGATACAATTTAGATATAGATAGCCCCCCGGCCGCGATGAGCGGCCGACGACGATAGAGGCTTGCATCTCTAGAAGCAGGGCTTCTGCGCACTGTTCAGATTACCTTCGCAACGAAACAGTGTTTTAGAATAAGTTGATCGCCCAAGAAAGCTTGTACAGTCCGTCTTACTCAGCATCGCTCCCGTACTTGCGTGCGGCAATGACCTCTAAAAACAAAAAGACCCTCGTGCGCTTCGAGAGTCTTTTGCGCTAAAGCAGTCTGGCATAAGAGCGGGAGCGACAGGAAGCGGTCGCGCACGCGCATCATTCCAGTATGGTTATCCGCACCCTCTCTAATGTGGGCAGTTGCCGGACTTTCGCCGGTCTCAGCAAGACATGCATTCAACCAGTCTTTTCGTCGTTGACAAGGTGCAGATCAATTTATGGCAACCTATAAATGCAGACTGCTTCTTTAGGCGCCGCTCTTACTTCGTCGACGGCGACCTCCTCTCCGCCAAGGGCAATCACGCACACCGCGCTGCCATCATGTGAGTGCGGTTTGACTCTAAGCTCCAGATACTGTCGGCTTTTGTAGCCTGTCAGCCCCAAAGACCATGGCCGTGGATAACCCTCTACATACTGCAGTTCACCAGCGGCATCTCGGTAGGCCAAGTCCAATGTACTGGCCGTTCCAAGCGCTGTATAGGTAACTGTGTCACCAATCTCTTTGGCACATCCAAGCGTCAACACCGAAAGTATCAACACGATCACGGCTCGTGTGGCGAAGCACATCTTCGGCTCCTGAGCTTAAGTTCGGGAAAATATGTTCGCCGGCGAAACTGAGACCGCCCCCATCATGCCCCGCCCAGTTGGACTTGCACAGCGCAATTTATGCGACTCCTCCACGCCACGTCAGGCGGCGCTCGATCCTTCTGCGCCGCAGGCGGGCATTCCTCCACACGATTAAACAGTGGCGCTTACGGGATCCAGTTACCCGTGCCCGGCTGCTCCTCGCCGACTGCGGCGGCGCGCTGACGGACGGCCAGTTCTACTACTCCCGCGGCAGGAAAAGGTGAGACGATTCCACATCCGCGACGGAATACGCGGAGGCCGCGGTTGGGAGTCTACCGCTCGCTATGAGGCACGACCGGTTGCATGGTTCCCGGCACTCTCGGAGCGTGGACGCGTGGCGTATCCGAGCGAT
>JAWVYW010000244.1:0-3338 GCA_033722535.1 Promineifilaceae bacterium (SeqCode) | reverse complement strand
TGCCCCCAGCGCTGCCCCCCCAAAGATGCCCCATGCCGGCGTGGCATCCGCACGGTCGTAGAGCTGTTGAAAGGCGAAGAGACTGCTAAATACGAGCAGCAGGGTCAGCGGCTCGGTCGTGGGATAGCGGGCAAAGTAGATATGAGTCGGGGTGAGGGCGAGAAGGACAGCTGCCAGCAGGCCGACGTGCGGGCCAAAAAGTTCTCTCCCCAGGAAGTAGACGGCGGCAAGGCCAAGTACCGCCCACAGTGGCGTCACCAGCAACCCGCCGTACAAGCCGCCGAGGGCAATACCGACGGCAATTAAGGTAGGATGAAAAGGGAAAAATTGGGGAATGACGCGCGCTGGATCGTCGTCGTCGATAAACCAGCCCACAAATTGCAGATACTCCGGTTGCCACTGCGGCGGAAGCTGGCGCAAGGTCACGGGCGCATGCTCGCGCAGGAGTGCAGTCCAGTCGTCGTGGAGGACAAGGTGACCGGTTCTGGCAACGGTTGCGCCAGTGTTCACATAACTACCGGGGTCGGCGCCGCCCAGGACATATTCGTGCGGGCGGAAAGCGAGGATGCTGAACCCAAGGAGGAGCAAGATCAGGAGAAATTCGTGCACACCCAGCCGTGCAAAGCGCAGTCGCGGCAGCGGACGGTGGAGCCATAAGAGGGCGCCCGCGCCGCCCAGCAGGCAGAGGGACAGGGCGGGCAGCGAAAAGAAGCCGAAAGAGGCAAGGACGACGCCCGCCCAGCCAGTGAAAACGATCACGCCGACGCTCGCGACAAAGATTGCCTCAGCCCAATCCACTGTCAGCTCCCTCTCGTCTGTCGACGCGCTGCGTTGCGACCACGCCAGCAGCGAGCTGAACAGGGCCAGCACGGCGACGAGGAGAAAGAGGACGATAGACAAAGGGTTGGACTGCAGTATCACGATATCTGGATGCCGCACCATTGGGGAAGCGGGCACGAAAGCACGTGCGCCACTAACGGGGCGTGACGGAGTGTAGCAATAGCTCCTCTTCCGGTTCCCACTGCCACTGTGCCGGGAAGGCTACCAGCCCGTGCACTTCCGGCGTTCCGCCGGGCACCACACGAAACGAGTAAGCGCGCTTTTGGTAGTCATAGGCGTAGGAGAGGTGGCTGTTGTGGATGGCGACGCTAACTTCGTACCTCGCGGGCAGCAGCAGCAGCTCTTCCACCTCATAACGCACGATGCCCGAGCCGGTGACGGTGCCTGTCTTCAGCCCCCCCAGCCGGCTGTTGGGGCCGTTAATGTGCGTCCCGTCCTGCCGATAAATAGCGAGGCCAAACTCTGGCTCCTCGACCGGCCGGTGCGCAGTGTAGGCCATCTCGATGGTCAGGGAATCGCCGGTCTGGAAATGCTGCTGCTCTTCGCCGTTTGCGTCGAGCAGGCGGACGCCTGTGATCCTGATATCTCCCGTGCCCCATCGGTCCGACTCTTCACGCTGTGAAACAGCAACCGGGTCTTCCTCCTGCTGGTGCATGAATTCAAGATACTGCTGGATCACCTGCTCGGTCGCTCCCAGGGCGCGCACGTCACCCTGTTCCATCCAGAGCACCTGCGTGCAGATGCGCCTGATCATCTCGACGTTGTGGCTGACCAGGATGATCGTAACTCCCTTGTGCTTCATCTCGAAGATCCGCTGGATGCACTTTTCCTGAAATTTCTGGTCGCCTACGGCCAGAATCTCGTCCACGATCAGGATATCGGGATTGACGTGAATGGCGACGCTAAATCCGAGCCGCATGTACATCCCGGAGGAGTAATGCTTGACCGGCATGTTAATAAACTCACCCAGCTCGGAGAAGTGCACCACCGAGTCGTAGTGCGCGTCGATCTCTTCGCGGCTCAAACCGAGCACGGCGGCATTGAGGTAGATGTTCTCCCGCCCGGTCAGGTCCGGATGGAAGCCAACTCCCAACTCTAGCAACGCGCTGACGCGCCCGTAAACGACGATTCGCCCCTGGCTGGGCCGGATAATGCGGGCAATCAGCTTCAGAAGCGTGCTTTTGCCGCTGCCGTTGCGGCCCACAATGCCCAGTGACTCGCCGGGCATAATCTCCAGGCTCACGTTATCGACGGCCTGCAGATCCTTGTGGCCTCTCTGAAGGCGGCGGCGGGGGCGGACCAGCGCAAGGAACTGTTCTAAGATGGTAGAGGGTCTACTTTCGGTAAAGGAAAACCGTTTTTCCACATTCTCCAGCTTAACGACCGGCATCTGCTGCGCTTCAATCACGCTATCTTGTTCTCTTCCCATTCAGCACGCTTGGGGGGCGTGCCGTTGAATTCACTTTCCGGTACAGGATCTCTTTTCTCGGCGACGAACCGCTACTATAGGCGCCCGGGCGGGCAGTATCAACGTCCTTTCTAAGATGCTCAACTTTTGTTAACAGAGTATAAGACGAGAAACGTGCACTGGACCGCGCCTGCGTCCGCTTTTGCCATTCACTGCGTCGTCCGGCGGCGCATGATATGCAGAGGATACCCATCCCACATGATCTGCGCCTCTTTTTCGTACTTTTCCCGTACGTACGCTGCGAGCTCCGTCCATGCGTCGAGCATGCCGGCATGTTGCTCGAAGTACAGGATCGTCTCCGGACGCTCCTCTTCAAGGGCGGCGATCGAACGGCTGATAGTCCGCTCGTTGGCGAACCAGCGATAGTGCATCACCCAGTACCGGGGCGGGCGCCGCTGCAAGAGGTAGTAGAGGTTATCGACTGCTTCGTTGTTCGGTACGATAGCAAGCGTGTCATCCGGCGCCAGATGCGCGTCGACCTCAATCGCCAACTGCTTCAGCTCGTCCACCCGAGCGATCTCCTGCGACGCCTGACCGCTCCAGTAGGGCCAGTAGGACGCCACCCCCTGGAGCAACCAGAGGAGAACAAAGGCCAGAAATACGCCGCGGAACAGCCTTCGCGGCCCTTCTATTTGCAACAGATCGTTGCAAACCAGCCCCGAGAGCGCCGCTATAAGGGGTAGGGCAATGGGCCAGTGCCCTCCCGAGTAGCGCGGATACTGATAGACGAGTGCCGCCAGAAGAAGTAGCAGTAAAAGAAGTCGACTCTGCGACCGAGGATCGTCGTGGAAGGATGGACGGAGCGTGAGGAGAAAGGGCGGGAGTAAAATGAAAGCAGGCGTCATGAGGATGACATCATAGTAGCGCGGCAACAGGCGCCCCAGCACCGCATAGTTACTCTCCAGGTTAAAGAGCACGTTCCAATACAGAAAGGCAGAGAGCCTTCCTCCCTGGTGCAGGTAGAAGAGCAGGTAGGCGGCAACCGGAGCAGCAACACCCGCCATATGAAGAGCCGACAGCCGAAACAGGC
>JAWVYW010000243.1:0-3632 GCA_033722535.1 Promineifilaceae bacterium (SeqCode) | reverse complement strand
GCACCGGCTCAGATGAGTGCCAGAGACGCTCCGACAAGTGAACCGTCACTCGGGCGATTACAGCAGGTAAAGGGCTGGGGCGGCGCTAGTAGTAGCGCAAGCTACGTGCAGCGTCCGGCAACGGTCGCCGAATTGCGAGAGATCTTCAGCCTGGCGCGCGAAAGCGGACGCACTGTCGGTTTCCGCGGCGGCGGCAACAGCTATGGCGACGCCGCACTCAATAATGAAAATATTCTCGTCGACTGCCAGCGTATGAACCGTATCCTCGACTGGGATCCAATCCATGGTGTAATTCGAATCGAGCCGGGAGTCACCCTGCACCGGCTGTGGGAATACGTACTGGAAGATGGCTGGTGGCCGCCGGTCGTCACAGGAACGATGAAGATCACCATCGGCGGCGGTGCCGCTATGAACGTTCACGGGAAAAATGGCTGGAAGATGGGCACGCTGGGCGACCACATTCTCTCCTTTGAGATGATGCTTCCCTCCGGTGAAATTGTGCACTGCAGCCGTGAAGAGAACGCAGATCTCTTTTACGCCGCTATCGGCGGTTTCGGCATGCTCGGTTGCTTTACGGCCCTCACGCTGCGCATGAAGCGTATCTATTCTGGCCTGCTGGACGTAGAGGCAGTGGCGACGCCCGACCTTGACGCTATGTTCGATTACTTCGAGTACCACCTGGACAGCGCCGATTACCTCGTCGGCTGGATCGACGCCTTTGCCCGGGGCAGCGCGCTGGGGCGCGGGCAGATCCATCGCGCCAATTACCTCGCACCGGATGAGGACTCGGCGCCTGCAGAAACAATGAGCCTCTTGCGACAGGAAATTCCCGATAGCGTGGCCGGTATCCTCCCCAAGATGTGGCTCCCCTTCTTTATGCGCCCCTTCTACAACAACACCGGCTGGAGGCTGGTCTGCTGGGCGAAGTATATGAGTTCTCGCCTATTCGAAGGGTTGGAAGGGCAACGGTACCGGCAACCGCACGCCCACTTTCACTTTCTGCTGGACGCGATCCCCTTTAAGAAGGTGTTTGGTCGCGGCGGCATCATTCAGTATCAGGCCTTCGTCTCCGCTGCCGAAGCGCGTGCGACCTTCGTCCGGCTGCTGGAGCTAGGACACGAGCACCAGATGCCGAACTTCCTTTCGGTCCTCAAACGGCACCGGCCCGATCCCTTCCTGATGAGCTACGGGCTGGACGGCTACTCGCTGGCGATGGACTTCCACCTCGGCGACGGCAATCACGCGCGTATGCGCCAGCTTGCGCGGGAGATGGACGAGGTCGTGCTGGCAGCCGGCGGTCGCTTCTACTTTGCCAAAGACAGTACGCTCCGCGCGGAGGTGGTGCGTAGCACTCTCGGCGACGAGACCATCGAGCAGTTCCGCACTCTGAAAGCACGCTGCGATCCGGACGGTCTCATCGAGACGAATCTCTGGCGCCGCTTATTCGGCTAGTGGCGCTTCATCGCCGCCAGAATCCAGACGGGTAAAAAAGGAGTGCTCCTGGGTCAGCGTCTCCAACCGCAATTTGAGCGGCCGTGCATCGTCTGCTTCAAAGGCAAGGTAAATCCGTTTTCCGATCAGCTGGCCCACGAGTGCCCAGTAGTCGCGCGCGAACGACTCAACGGGTTGCATCTCTCCCGCCGGCGTCTCCTGCCGGCCCGCCTTCAATTCCCGCAGGCGCAGCAAATAACGGTCGAGCGAAAAGTCGAGTGCCAGCACCTCCGCCTCAAAAACGGCGCGTACGTAGTCACCGTCGGGTAGCTCCCAGACAAACTGCACGGGAAAGGCCTCGCCCACTTCATAACCCGCTTGTGGCATAGCATTTTCCTTTCCTGCAACGGCCCGGGATTCACAACAGCGCGTGCTACATGCAGCCGCAACAAAAAAGCCGCCGCTCACCTGTCGCGGCAAGCGGCGGCTCACAACCGTCGGGGCGTAAGTTAGCGGATACGCAACTCGGTGTTCTTATCGAAGAGGTGCATGCGATCCATATCGATTACCAGCGGGAGCTCCTGACCGATGTCCGGCGCCAGCCGAGTGTCGACAGTGGCGACGAAGTTGTTCTGCCCGCTATCGAGGTAGAGGTGCAACTCATGACCAAGCAGCTCAATCACTTCTACTCGGGCGTCAATCGGCGCGGCGTTGATGTTGGCCGGCTCAAAGTTCTGGGCATGAATGTGCTCGGGGCGCACGCCAAAAATGACCTCTTTACCAATGTAGGCATCGTAGGTGTCGCGGCGATCGCTCGGCACCGGCACACGGAAATCGCCAGTATCGGCCCACAGCCTGCTCTCCTCGGCAACTAGGGTGGCGTCGAAGAAGTTCATGCTGGGGCTGCCGATGAAGCCGGCGACGAAGACGTTGTGTGGCTGTTCGTACAGGTTCCGCGGGGAGTCGATCTGCTGCAGATAACCATCCTTGAGCACCAGAATACGGTCCCCCATCGTCATCGCCTCCACCTGGTCGTGGGTGACGTAGATGAAGGTCGTTCCCAGCCGCTTGTGGAGCTTAGAGATCTCGGCTCGCGCCGTGACCCGCAGCTTGGCGTCGAGGTTCGAAAGGGGCTCGTCCATCAGGAAGACGGCCGGCTCGCGGACGATGGCCCTGCCGACAGCCACACGCTGGCGCTGCCCACCGGAGAGCGCTTTCGGGCGGCGGTCCAGTAAATGGGCCAAGCCGAGAATCTCCGCCGCTTCCTTCACGCGGCGGTCGATCTCGTCTTTGGGGGTCTTGCGCAGCTTCAGTCCGAACGCCATGTTATCGTAGACGCTCATGTGCGGATAAAGGGCATAAGACTGGAAGACCATCGCGATGTCGCGATCCTTCGGCGGCACGTCGTTCACGACACGGTCGCCGATGTAGATCTCGCCCGCCGAGATCTCCTCCAACCCGGCCAGCAGACGCAACAGCGTCGACTTCCCACAACCAGATGGGCCGACAAAGACCACGAACTCCTTATCCTTGATTTCGACGTTCATGTCGTGAATGACTTCCACGTCGCCGAAACGCTTATGAACGTTGTCGTAGGTTACGCTTGCCATTTACCCTTCTCCTTAAACAATTAACCCCTTCAGTACTTCATAGGTCAAGAAGATCTGCACAATGCATTGAAGAGAAGACCCACCAAAAATATAACGGTCGCGATCAAGACTGTCAAGGCAAATTCTCATCTTCTGCAACGGCAACGGAAAAGGCGCGCGGGGACTGCCGCAGCACGATTCACCAAAGCTCGCAGATAGCGAACAAGCAGCATGTAGCAGCTGCTCAGGCTAGGGTCAGGATAACGGCGAGCGCCAGCAGCAGCAGCGCTGCCAGAATCAGGAGGCTGTTCGCCGCCAATGCCTCGCGCCAGCCATACCCCGCGGCGGTGCGCTTCGGGGGTGGCCGGCGTCCGCTGCCGAGAAGGGCATCTCGAAACTGATGAAGGCTCGCCGGGCGGTTTTCCGGGTGCATCTCCAGCGCCCACATCACCGCCTCCGACACCTTGCCGCTGATGTTGGGATTAAGCCGGTGCACGGGCTGCAGACGCCCCGGATTCAGGAAGCGCGCCTTCGCCGACAGGGGTGCCTGACCGGTCAGCAGCTGGTAAAGGGTCGCCCCGAGCGCATAGATGTCCGAGCGGATGTCCGTGT
>JAWVYW010000242.1:0-3648 GCA_033722535.1 Promineifilaceae bacterium (SeqCode) | reverse complement strand
GCATGCGCCACTTCGTCGAACAGTACCCCGAGCTGGCGACCGGCTCCGGCTGTACCGCCGCCGTCAACCCCACCTACCCCAGCGAGGATCCCCGCGGCTGGATCTCCGGCACCCGTTACGCCATCAACCAGATGCCGGTCCTCGTCATGCTCGAAAATTACCGCACCGGCTTTATCTGGAAGTTGATGCGCGGCAACGAAACTTTCCGCCGCGGCCTGCGCCGAGCGGGCTTTGAGGGGGGTTGGCTGGAGGAAGCGGCGTAACTCGTCCCCTCTGGCGCCGACCAAAGCACCCCATTCTGTCACTCCTCCCTTTTCTCTGTAACTGCCTGTGACTTGACTCCTGTAAACCGGTTGCTATAATTCAGGTGTAATATACAGACTGGTCTACTTATACTGTCTATCTCTTTTGAAGGAGCATCACCTTGTCTGGTTCAAGTCTTGTCACCGGCGCCACCGGCAACGTCGGCTGGGAGCTGGTGCAGATCCTGCACCGTGAGAACCATCCGGTCAGGGCCGCCGCGCTTGGCGCGGCCGATGCCGAGCAGCTGCCCCACCCTAATGTTCCCTGGGTGCGCTTCGATTTTGGAGACCTAGACACGTATGCCACCACCTTTGCCAGCGTAGATCGTCTCTTCCTGATGCGCCCGCCGGCGATCAGCGACGTCGACCGCTACATGCGGCCCGTCGTCGACTGCGCGGGCGTGCGCCACATCGTCTTTCTCTCCCTACTCGGCGCCGACAAAAACAGCCTCGTGCCTCATGCCCAAGTTCAAAGGCTGCTCCGGGAGAGCGGCACGCCCTTCACCTTTCTCCGCGCCGGCTTCTTCATGCAGAATCTGAGCACAACCCACGCAGCCGAAATTCAGTTACCGCAGCAGCGGTAACGTCCCGTTAGAACAACGAGAATGAGCATTGTCTGACAGCACCTACTCATTAGCAGATGGGAAAAAAGCGGGTAGCCTGCTTAAAGCAGGACTGCTGGCGCTGCTTTTGGCCGTGGCCGCCAACCTGATCGTATACGGCCTCCTGGCGCTGCTCGTAGAGCTGCCCGCCGACTTCGCGCCCCTCCAACCCGCGCCGATAGCGCTCTTGACCGCGCTGGGCGCCATCGGCGCCGCCATTGCCTTCGCCGTCGTGCAGCGCGTTTTCCGGCGGCCGGTGCGCACCTTCACCGTCGTCGCCTTGGTCGCCTTCGCCCTCTCGGTGATGCCCAATATCATGCTCGCAGTCGATCCGACGGCGGCGCCGATTCCGGGGGCCGTTGCCGAGGGCTTTCTCCTCCTGATCCTCTTCCACGTCGTCGCCGCCGTGGTCATTGTCCAGACCTTGGCGCGCGGCGCGGCGAAGGCCGGCTGACGAGCATTACCGCCGACGCCGAGAGCAATCATCGTGAGCAGGAGTGAGGGCCAACATAAAGAGAGAGGAGTGAGATGAGTTCAACCAGGGAGCAGTTTATAGAGACCACGTGCGAACTGCTGGAGACACAGGGGTACCACGCGACCGGCCTGAACCAGATCGTGGCCGAAAGCGGCGCGCCCAAGGGGTCGCTCTACTACCACTTCCCTCAGGGCAAGGAGGAGCTGACCGCGGAAGCGATCGCCCGCTCGGCCGAAATTACGGCAGAGCGCATCCGCGCTAACATCGCCGGAACGGAGCCCGCGGCGGTCGCCATTCCGCGCTTCGTCGAACGCATCGCGGACAACGTAGAAGCATCTGGCTACCGCAGCGGCGGGCCGCTGATGACGGTGGCCCTGGAGACAGCCACGTCCAGCGAGCGGCTGAACATCGCTTCCCGCGAGGGATACACGCGCCTGCAGGCAGCCTTCGCCGAAAAGCTGGTGGACGGCGGCTATGACGAGAAGTTGGCCCGGGAGCTGGCTACCTTTGTGACCTCGGCCATCGAGGGCGGCATCATTCTCAGCCGCACCTATCACAGCGGCGATCCGCTGCGCCTCGTCGCCCGCCAGCTAAGACCCTTTTTAGAGATGATGAAAGCTGAAAGCACCGATTGAAGGAGAAATAACCGAGATGAGCAACAGCCTCAGCAACGGCAGCGGCCACTCTATGCCGGCGCCCGTGCACTATGCCTTTAAGTACCTGATCAACCCGACGATGGGGACGATCCTGCGTTCGCCGGCCCATGGCCTGGTCAGCGACCATCTGCTCCTGCTCACCTTCCACGGGCGCAAGAGCGGCCGCGCATATACGACGCCGGTTGGTTACACGCAGGAGGACGAGACTCTGCACCTGATGACGGAAAGCCCCTGGTGGAAGAATCTTATGGGAGGCGCGCCGGTGGAAGTGCTGCTGCGCGGTGAGCGGCGGAAAGGAACTGCCACCCCTCAGAGTGACCCGGCAACGGTGGCCGGCGTTCTCCAGCACGAGCTGGAAGAGCATGGCCCAGGCTACCTCCGCCGCCGCTATCGCATCGCCCTGAACACAAATAATCCCTCCCCTGAGCAGCTACGAGAGGCGGCAGAGGGAACGGTGCTGATCACGATCTCTCTCAATAGCATCTAGTACCTGGGCGTGCTGTACAAGGGTGGAGGTGTGAACCTTCCCTTTCATCACGCGATCGGCTATGATAGAAGGTAGAATGGCTTATTGAAGGAGAGATAGAAGATGACGGCCCCGATTGAACGGACGGGATACACCTATCGCAAGCAACTCGATTTGCCTTACGAAGAAGCTGTGAAGCGCGTAACAGAGGCGCTCAAAGAAGAAGGATTCGGCGTACTCACGGAGATCGACGTGCGCGCGACGCTGTACGAGAAGCTGGGCGTGGAAGACTTTCCGCACTACGTCATCCTCGGCGCCTGTAACCCACCGCTGGCGCACCGGGCGCTGCAGCAGGAGCGGGATATCGGCGCGCTGCTGCCCTGTAACGTCATCGTCTATGATGACGAAGCCGGCGGCAGCATTGTCGCCGCCGTCGATCCGTGGCAAATGATGAGCGTCGTCCAGAACAGCAGCCTCGAGCCGATCGGCGACGAAGCAGCCGCGCGGCTACAGCGTGCGCTGGACGCAGTGTAAAGCCGAGATACCTTCGCCGTAACGTTCTGTTAGAGGCAGGATAGACTCCTCTCCGCCAGCTGGCAGGCGCGTAGAGAACGGGCTATAGTTAGACGAGCTAATGTAGTCGGAATCAGATCGAACGATCGAGCCCTGGCATTTGGCCGGGGCTTTTTTTGTGCCACCAGATAGTGTGAGAGAAGTAGAGCGTATGACACAACATAAAGATGGAGGCGGCAACGGCCGCTTCAGCGGAACAATAAAGTGGTTTAACCGGGCCCGCGGCTTTGGCTTCATCTCCCCCGACGAGGGGGGTGAGGATCTCTTTGTCCACTGCACCGACGTCGCCGGCGAGCTGGCGACAGAGCTGGACGAAGGGGATCGCGTGCTCTTCGCGGTCGAAGCGCGGGAAAAGGGGCCGGCTGCCGTGGCCGTGGCCCGCGACGAGAGCGCGCCCGCTGCGCCGGCCGACAACGGGCACAGTACTTTCGCCGCCCTGGGCCTGAAGCCGGAGCTTCTGCGCGCCGTGCGCCGGCAGGAATATCGTGCGCCGACGCCGGTGCAGGTGAAGGCGATTCCCCATGTTCTGGCGGGAAGCGATCTCCTCGCCGCGGCACAGACCGGCACCGGCAAG
>JAWVYW010000241.1:0-3714 GCA_033722535.1 Promineifilaceae bacterium (SeqCode) | reverse complement strand
CCCGCTCTTTGCCGTGGAGACGCTGGAGCCGGATCTCCTCGAGAAGCTGCCTCGCTTTCGGCGGCGGATGGAGTGGTTTATCGAATACCGGCCGTGGCTGGTCGACCACATCGCCTCGCTGACCGAGCCGGGGCGCGAGGGGCGACGGCTGCTCTCGCTGGTGCCGCGCGATAAGCTGGCGCGCATCCTGCCCCAGATGCTGAATCCCGAGCAGTTCCTATCGCCGTACGGCATCCGCTCCCTCTCTAAAGAGCACGAAAGTGATCCTTTCACGCTTCAGATCGACGGCCGGCGCTATACGGTGCGCTACGAGCCAGGGGTGGCGCGGAGCGGCCTATTCGGGGGCAACTCCAACTGGCGCGGGCCCGTCTGGTTTCCGCTCAACTACCTGATGATCGAGTCCCTGCAGAAGTACCACCATTACTATGGCGACCATCTGCAGGTCCAGATGCCGGCGGGGACAGGTGAGCCGATGAACCTGCACCAGGTGGCGGCAGCCCTCTCCGAGCGGCTGGTGCGCCTCTTCCTCGCCGGCAAAGATGGGCGCCGCCCCGTCTACGGCGACGACGAGCTGTTCCAGGAGAACCCGCACTGGCGCAACTACGTGCTCTTCTACGAGTTCTTCCACGGCGACAATGGGCGGGGGTTGGGCGCCAGCCACCAGACGGGGTGGACGGCGCTGGTGGCCAAGCTGCTCCAGCAGACGGAGGGTACATGAGTAGCGGGCGCGTCTGGTCCTGTGACCGCTGCGGCTTCCAGATGGAGGAGCGCCACTGCAAGGTGATCTGCCCCACCTGTGGCGCGCGCTGGGACTGTTCGGATGTGACGATCTGGGTAGGCGATGGACGTCCGGCCACGACAGACGCGGCACCCAGGCAGCGCAGGCCGCCGCGCTGCTCTGGCGATGGCTGAACAGGCGGAGGCGGCGCTTCAAATTCGCGCCTGCCGGCCAGAAGATTGGCCGCAGTTACGTTCTCTCCATCCTACCGCTGAGCGGCTGCGCGGCGTGACGCGTCATGGAGGTGCACTGTGGGTCGCCGAGCGGGGGGCGCAGATCCTTGCTTACGCCGCAGTCGCGCCGATGCCTGGCCTTCCCGGCATGCGCGACCTCTTCGGGTACGTCGCGCCGGAACAGCGTCGCCAGGGCATCGGCAGCGCCCTCCTGCGCTACTGTCAGGAGCAGATGCGGCAAGCGGACGCCCGCCAGCTCTCCCACACGGTGGACTCTCCTGACGATCCCGCTGCTCACTTTTTGCGTAGCCACGGCTTTTTCTTCGAGCATGAGGAGTGGATCCTGGAGCGGAGGTTGGACGACCTCCCGCCGGTCGCGCCTTCCCCCACCTGCCGTGTGGAGCAGCTGCCGCGTCCTGAGGCAGTTGCTGCTTTTCTCCGTCTTTACGAGGATAGCTTCGCCGGCCTGCCGTGGTACCAGCCGTACACGGAGGGCGAAGTCATTGGGGAACTGGAGCAGGGGGGGGAGCTCGCCTTTCTGCACTACGCGGGCTCACCGGTTGGCTTTCTCCTCTCGCGGGTGGAGCGGGAATCCGATACGGTGATCGGTATTATCGAGCCCCTGGCGGTCAGCGGTGACTACCAGCGCCGTGGCCTGGGCCGGTTGTTGCTGCGCACCGGCCTCCGGCGGCTGGTGGAGCGTGGGGCAGCACGGGCACGCGTAGGTCTGTGGCGCGCCAACGAGGCGGCGCTCAGCCTGTATCGGAGCGAGGGCTTCCGACAGGTGGCCGAGCGCTACTATCTGGCCTGTGACCTCTGATAATGCGCGGGGGATTGAGTTTTATCTATGTGGGATCAAGTCTAGACTGGCAGCATCCCTACTGTTATAGTTCAAGGAGTTCTCTGTAGCCTTTAGCACACACCCGATGTCGCTTCTCTTCTCCTACCTGCGCCCCTTTGTCCGCCGCCTCTCCTTTCTGGCGCTGCTGCTGGCGGGCACGATCGGCCTGCAGTTGCTGGCGCCGCAGATCATTCGCCGGTTCCTCGATGCGGCGCAGGCCGGCGCTGCCACCCGGGTGCTAGTACAGGTTGGCCTCCTCTACTTCTTCGTCGTCCTGGCGCAGAAGGTGCTGAATTTGGGTAGCGTTTATCTCAGCGCCGAGTTGGGGTGGGCGACGACGAACCAGCTGCGCGAGGATCTGACGGCGCACACGCTGCGCCTGGATATGGGCTTCCACAAGCTGCGCCCGGCGGGTGAGCTGATCGAGCGTATCGACGGCGACGTCAGCGCCCTCGCGGAGAGCTTCTCCGGCCTGGTGGTGCAGGTAGGCGGCAATGCGCTCCTGGCGGTCGGGATTCTGTTGTTCCTGGGGCGCGAGTCTCTCGCCGTGGCGGTGGTCGCCGTGGTGTACGCAGGTTTGACTCTGCTCTTTATGCGTGCCATGCACCCGTTCACAATCCGGTATTTCGGCGCCCTGCGTGAGAGCTTTGCCCAGCTATCGGGCTATCTGGAAGAGCGGCTGGCGGGCACGGAAGATCTACGCGGGAACGGCGCGGGCCCCTACATGCTGGCGCGCCTTGTGCCCCGCCTGCGGGCCACGGAAGAGGCGCGCCTGCGCGCGGATCTCACAGGCCATACGACCTTCAACGGGCGGCAACTGCTGTACGTCGCCGCCTTTGTGCTCACGCTCTGGCTGGCGGCACAGGCTTACCTGGCGGGACGACTAAGTATCGGCACCGTTTACCTGCTCGCCGCCTACATGACGATGCTCCAGCAGCCGCTCATGGAAATCCACCGCCAGTTACACCACCTCCAGCGCGCGCTGGTGGGGGCGGGGCGCGTGCGCGACTACTTTCGGTTGCAGCCGGAGGTACAGACGCCAGATCACGGCCGCGGACTGCCGCCGGGCCCGCTGGACGTGGGCGTGGTGGACGTCTCCTTCACTTACCGGGACCGACCGGGAGAGGAGCCGCCGATGCCGGTCCTGCGTGACGTCAGTTTTCATCTCCCGGCGGGGCAGGTGCTGGGGCTATTGGGGCGTACCGGCAGCGGCAAGACGACGCTGACCCGGCTTCTCTTTCGTCTGTACGACGTAGACGCGGGTGCGGTCCGGCTGGGGGGCGTCGACGTGCGGGAGCTGAGCCCGGCGGAGCTACGCCAGAACGTGGGGCTCGTCACCCAGGATGTGCAGCTCTTTGCCGCCTCCATTCGCGACAATCTGACCTTCTTCCGCCGCCATAATCCCACAGCGACCGCGCTACCAGACGAAGCACTGCTGGCGGCGCTAGAGGCGGTCGGACTGCGGAAGTGGGTGGAGGAGCTGCCGCAAGGGCTGGACACCGTGCTCACCGGCGGCGGTGGCGGCCTCTCCGCGGGTGAGGCGCAGTTGTTGGCCCTGGCGCGCGTCTTTTTGCGCGACCCGCGCGTGGTCGTGCTCGACGAGGCGTCGTCGCGCCTTGATCCGGAGACGGAGCAGCGGCTGGAAGCAGCCATCGACCGCCTGCTTGAGGGGCGGACGGCGATCGTCATCGCCCATCGCCTGCACACGGTCCAGCGCGCCGACCGCATTGTCATTCTGGAGAACGGGCAGGTAGAGGAGCAGGGTATGCGCGCGGCGCTCGCCGCCGACCCGACGAGCCGCTTTGCGACGCTGCTGCGCACCGGTCTGCAGGAGGTGCTGACCTGAGACAGCTTGCGGTGTGGCGCGGCACATGCGCGCTTATTCGCGCCCGGCCCTGGGTTTTTCTGGTGGCGCTCGTGGG
>JAWVYW010000240.1:0-3753 GCA_033722535.1 Promineifilaceae bacterium (SeqCode) | reverse complement strand
GTTTGTGCTCGCAATTAACAACGGCTGGCGTGTTCTGCGGGAAACCGAGGAACAGATACAGTGGACACGCGCTTTTTGGACCGCCGTCCGTCCATATTCTACGGGTGGCAGTTATGTCAACTTCCTCACTGCCGATGAAGGACAGGAACGCGTTCGCGCCGCCTACGGTGAGGAAAAGTACCGGCGTCTGGTGAAGATCAAGGACAGGTACGATCCGGCGAACCTGTTCCGCCACAATCAGAACATTCAACCTTCGGAAGCCGCCACCTGAAGATGGCAGCTAAAACAGTCAGCTCGCGCTTGCACAGCCGTACTAACGGTGCCATAGTTGGATAGCTTATCCGTGACTTCGATCGGGCTTTCCTCCAGCTCAAAAAGACCAGGTGCAAGTGCGAGCAAGACGGCTTGTAAACGATTGGCTGCCGTGGATCCTGTTTGTCAGTTGGTTTCTCCTGCTCGGCCTGCTCCTCCTCGCTCTTATTGCAGACGGCGAGTTGCCCGTCGACTACAGGACTTATCACGTAGCTGCCGAAAGAGTTGGCCGTGCAGAATCGCCATATGGCACTCCTGCCGATAGCCAGGCTATCTGGGCGAGAATGCACCGGCTCTCAGCTCAACTGTACGACGAGAGTCTAACAGCAGAAGAGATCGAAGTTCAGTCAGGCCCATACCTCTATCCGCCGACCCTCTCTTTGCTGATCCATCAACTTAAGCTCAACGCGCCAGTTTTCGTCGGCCTCCTGTTCATCGCAGTCGTCGGTTTCGGCTGGCTCTGGTTGCGGGCCAACAGGCGCGACGCGTTCCAGCCGTCACCGTGGTGGCTGCTTCTTATTGTTCTTTCGTGGGACGTCGCCGCGACCTACCTTGCTCTTAATGTCGAACTGGTGCTGATAACTTCGGCACTGCTGGGTGCGTGGTTACTCTGGCGCAGACGCCCCCTTCTCGCTGCGCTCCCTATTGCCTTCCTTATGCTGATCAAGCCTTTTTTCGGCCTGCTCATCGCCGCCTTCAGTCTGCTCATGCTTGTGCAGCGCCCAGAGCGACGCGAGCAGATCGGCGTTATAGCGCTGGCTGCCGGCGCGTCGCTCATTCTGATCGCTCTTGAACTGTTTCGCTGGCCGGATTGGTTGCGGTTGGACTTTTTCGACTATTTTGGAAATGCCCTGGCCCATCAGTGGCTCGCACTACCCACCCCAGAACAAACGCCCATGAGCATCTGGAATCGCACGCCACTCCAACTGTTCGTCAACATGGGAATTGACGCGACGGTGGCCCAATGGATGTCGCTTGCACTCTGGGCTGTCCTCCTCATCGTCTCGATGTGGTGGACACGGCAGCGCTCGCTCTCCTTCGCCCTTACCTTTGCGCTCGCCTACGTCCTCTTCTTATGGGGGCGTCCGGTCAGCTGGACGCTGCCTTACCTGGAGATCGTCATTCTCCTGGCCATCTGGCCATCTCTACGGGCCCGCTGGCAACGAGCGGCTTCGTTGAGCGCCGCTGGAACCCTCATCGCGTCGCACTGGCTGGCGCTCTTCCGCAGCGCACAAAGCATCAACGCCAACCTCTTTACCCTCCAAACGGCTACCTTCCCCTGGGAGACGATCTTCGTTTTGCCGTTGTCGTGGGTGGTCGTCATGCTGGCTACCAGAGCCAGGTCAACTGTAACGCCACGATACAGCTGACCTGCTCGCGCCGCCTAATCGCCATCCGCATCGACACTCTGGTCCAGCCGGAACAGATTCTCCGGATCGTATTTCCACATCGCGTCCGATCAAAGGAAGCGCCTGTCGCGGAAGATCATCTGGGGGCATTATGCCCCATTATAACAGGTGACCCTGGCGCGAAAGACGCCAGCGGTCATGCGAACGGCTCCCCCTCCTTAATCAGCCCCTTCCGGTACGCGGCGAGCAGGTGCTGCAACGCCCCAATCCGCTCCTGAATCGCCTCTCCTGCGTCGGTATCGCGCACGAAGAGCCGCACCCGATTGCGCTCCAGGATTTCCGTGCGGCTGTGTAGCTCGTGCCCTTCTTCGATCGCCTGCTGAGTGCTAGAGAAGCTGAGGTGGGAAGCGAGGAGCAACCCATAGCTGTTGAAGATCAATGTGTAGCCGGCGATGCCCGTTTGCGCCTGGTATGCGCGGCTGAAACCGCCGTCGATGACCAGCAACCGCCCGTTAGCCTTAACCGGACTCTCCCCAGCCCGCACCTTGACCGGCACATGCCCATTGATGATATGTGCCCGGTCGGGATCAAGGCCAAACTCGTGAAGGATATAGCGGGCGGTGCCTTCCTCGTCCCGCAATTCATAGTAGGGATCCTTCGTCTCTTTGTGTGTAGCCGGATCTTCGAGGAAGTAGCGCTCAAACGTCGCCATTTTATCCTTTCCGAAGAGCGGGCTGTCCGCCCCGCTCCACAAGTACCAGATCAGATCCTGTCCGATCTGCCGTTGTTGTGGATCGGTGGCAAAATAACCCCGGCGCACCATCTGTTCTACCCGGTCGAGGAACGCCCGCCCGGCCAACGGCTCGCCCGTGACGCGGACCCTCTTGAAGGTGCCGTCCCGGTTCATGATCAGACAGCCGTGGTAGAGCAGGTTCCCGTTGTAAACCCGGTACATGCCGCCATTTGCATACAGAAAGCGCGTATGTTGTTGTAGCTTTTCGCTGTTGAGGAAAGCCAGCTTCATGCGGTCCACGACTACCTGCTCTTCGGCAGTGAGCGCATAGGGATCGGCGGGATCAATGGTCGGCAGATTGCTGTCGAGGAGCGGATGCTCCTCGCCGCCGAGACGGATGGTGCCCGCCTGCAAATCGATCTTATCCAGCAGCAGACGGTCGTCCATGCCGTACTCGCGGCGGCGTCGGATAAGCTGCCCCTCCAGCTTGAACTGGATGATGGTGATCGCTTTTTGCATCCTCGCCAGCAGTAGGGCTTCGTCCTCAGTCAGTGCATCCTCCCCCTCTCGTGGTGCAAAGCGGCGGCAGGCATCCCTGCCATATGTCTGCATGGCGAAGGTGGCGAGGGGCAGGAGGCTGATGCCATAGCCGTCTTCCAGCGTCTCCGGGTTTGCATAGCGTAAGCTGATGCGCAGGACATTTGCCATGCATGCCGTACTACCGGCGGCCGCCCCCATCCAGAGGACATCGTGGTTGCCCCACTGGAAATCGAGGCTGTGGTAGGCCATCAGCGTATCCATGATAATATGCGCGCCGGGGCCCCGATCATAGACGTCGCCGATGACGTGCAGGTGGGCGATCGCCAGCCGCTGGATCAGGTGCGCCATGGCGATGATAAAGGCGTTAGCCCGGCCGGTGTCGATGATACTGTCGATGATCGTGTCGTAATACGCTTCGCGGTTGCTGATGCTCTCCTGTTGGTGAAGGAGCTCTTCGATTACAAACGCAAAATCGGCGGGAAGCGCGTTGCGCACGTCGGCGCGGCTGTATTTGCTGGCGACGACGCGCGCCAGGCGGATGAGACGGTAGAGCGTGACCCGGTACCACTCTTCGTGACTCCCCTCCAGCGACTCGAGGATCAGTGGCAACTTTCGTTCGGGGTAGTAGACCAGCGTTGCCAGCGTGCGCTTTTCTGCTTCGACCAGCGTCTGCGAAAAATGTTCTTCTATTTTGCGCCTGATACTGCCAGAGCCGTTGCGCAGCACGTGGAGAAAGGCTTCGTATTCGCCGTGAATGTCGCTCACGAAGTGCTCGGTCCCTTTTGGCAGATGGAGTGTGCTCGTCAGATTGATGATTTC
>JAWVYW010000239.1:0-4120 GCA_033722535.1 Promineifilaceae bacterium (SeqCode) | reverse complement strand
GAAATGCTGACGGGCCTGCCATAAACGGGAGGGAATCAAAACATGTTGGGGACAACAAAGGGCGGAACGCGAGTACTCGAGTCCACTTTTCCGGAGCCGGTTTTTCGCGCGGGTAATGCCGCACTGTCACGTGCTGCTCAGTGGCGAGCCTTTATCGCAACACTGATTGTAGTTGACCTACTCCTCGCCGGTGCCGCTTTCCGGCTCGCCTATTTCGTACGCTTCAACCTGGGCGTGCCGATTTTCCAGCTGGACGTGATCCCAGTGTTTGACCTCTATCAGGCCTTCGCCCTCGGTCTGGCGCCCTTGTGGACCGTTATCTTTGCTGCCAATGGGCTTTACCAGCGCGAACATCTACTGGGTGGCACACAGGAGTATGCGCGGCTGTTCCGCGCATCGAGCATTGGGATGGCGCTGGTCGTCCTCGCCGGCTTTCTTGAGCCAGATCTCGTCTTTGCACGCGGTTGGCTCCTGCTGGCCTGGATCTTCACGTTTTTCCTCACGGCGCTGGCACGGTTTGCCCTCCGCCGCGCCGTCTACCAGCTGCGCACGCGCGGGTACTTCTTAAGCCCAACGCTTGTCATCGGCATCAACGCCGAGACGCGCTCACTTGTGCGTCAACTGGTGAGCTGGCGCACGTCGGGCCTCGACGTGCTGGGCTGTATTGACGACCGGGTTCCTGCCGGTACGGCTGTCGAGGGCGGTCTCTACTCTCTCGGGGGTATCGATAGATTGGACGACCTGATCGAGCGGTACCAGGTTGAAGAGCTGATTCTGGCGACCAGTGCACTTTCGCGGGATCAGATCGTCCAGGTGTTCAGCCACTATGGCCTCCTCGACAATGTGAACGTTCGTCTGTCTTCGGGGCTGTTTGAGATCATTACCACAAGTGTGGAGGTGCGGGAACTTGCTTACACTCCGCTGGTAACGATCAACAAAGTTCGGATGACAGGCATCGACCGTACATTGAAGCTTGTCCTCGACTACGTTATTACGATTCCGGGCCTGCTCTTCATCACGCCGCTGCTTCTACTCATCGGCCTGCTCATCCGGCTGGATTCGCCGGGTCCGGTTATTTATCGGCGCCGGGTAATGGGCCTTAACGGAAAGGCCTTCGACGCCTACAAGTTCCGCACCATGTACACGAACGGGGACGAGATTCTGGCCAGATATCCCGAACTGCAGGAAGAACTGGCGCGAACGCACAAGCTTAAGAACGATCCGCGGATTACGAACGTGGGCCGTCTGCTCCGGAAGACGAGCCTGGACGAGCTGCCCCAGCTCTTCAACGTTCTTCGCCGCGAGATGTCTCTGGTCGGACCTCGGATGATTGCTCCAGAGGAGATGGAGATGTACCAGCAATGGGGCCTTAACCTGCTGACAGTACCGCCTGGAATAACCGGATTGTGGCAGGTAAGCGGTCGTTCGGAGATCTCCTACCGGGAACGCGTCGAGCTGGACATGAACTACATTCGCAACTGGACGATCTGGTCCGACTTGCAGGTCCTGTTGCAGACGATCCCCGCTGTACTGAAGGGCCGGGGGGCATACTGACTTTGACTCGACAAGGAGCCGGCATATGAATGTGAACCAAATCTTTGCGGCCCTACTCAAGTGGTGGTGGTTGATTCTGGGGGCAACCATTCTGGCCGCAGCTTCCAGCTACATGGCGGTGAGTAACCAACCCGCGGTATACAATGCGCGCACCGTGCTGATGCTCGGGCGGACGTTCGAGAATCCCAATCCCAGCGGTACCGAACTCAATCTTGGGCAACAGCTGGCGGCTACCTACGCCGACATCGCGAATATGCGCGTCGTGCGCGAGCAGACAAAGGAAGCGTTGGGCCTGGATTCTCTGCCAGGCTACCGGGCACGACCACTGCCCAACAGTCAGCTGATCGAGATTGTCGTGACGGACACCAGCCCGCGCCGCGCACAGGCTGTGGCGAACGAGCTCGCCAATCAGCTCATTCAACGCAGCCCGACTGCACCCCAACCAGAAGAACAGGAGCGGGAGGCCTTCGTCAATCAACAGCTGAGTTCGCTACAAGAGAACATCGAGGAGACTGAGGACCAGCTAAGCGCCGCACGGCTGGCGCTGGAGAGCGCCTTTAGTGCACGGGAAATCGAACGGGGCGAACGGGAAATCGTCGTCCTGGAAGAAAAGCTACGCACGTTGCAGGGAAATTACGCTGCCCTTCTGGCGAATACAAGCAGCGGCGCAATTAACACGCTTTCGGTTATCGAGCCGGCTACACTGCCCGAACGGCCGGTCAGCTCGGGCAGCATGATGACGGTCATCGCCGCCGCAGCGATTGGCTTCGTGATGGCAAGCGGAACAGCGATCTTGCTCGATGCTCTGGACGATACGGTTCGTGGCACAGCTGAGGTGCGCGCCGTAACGGACCTGCCTGTGCTCCCGGGTATTCCCGAGATCCCTGACGCGGAGGATCCGGATCGACTGGTGGTCCGCGATGAGCCTCTATCGCCTGTCGCCGAGACCTTTCGGGGGCTGCATGCTGCACTGCAAACAGCCGCGGGTGAGAACGAGCTGCACACACTGCTGGTTACGAGCTCGCGCCCGCACGAGGGTAAGTCGATGATTGCCGCCAATCTCGCGCTTGCGATGGCGCAGGGGGGTTATCGTGTCTTACTTGTCGACGCTGACCTGCGCCGACCAACGCAGCATAAGCTCTTCGACGTTCCCAATGCCGATGGCATACTCGATCTCTTAGAGCCGACACTGAGTGGCGCTGGACCGGAAGAGGTACAGGCTCGCGTACAAGAATTGGTGCGCCCCCTTGCGGAGGAAGGACTCTTTCTCTTGACGACGGGGGCGTGGCAGGAAGTTCGCAGTGGCATACTTAACTTCCGGAGCGCCCGAGTCATATTGGATGCGGTGACGCCTGAATTCGACTGCGTCGTCATTGATAGTTCTCCTTTGCTCGCGGTGTCCGATGCTACAGTCCTGGCGGCGCAAGTGGACCATGTCGTACTCGTTGCTGCTGCCGGCTCCATTCGCCAGCGCGATCTAAGCGAGGGAATTCAACGGCTCAAACAGGCGGCCCCCAATATCCTCGGGGTTGTCCTGAACCGGCTCGATTCGTCCAAACATAGTTACTACAATTATTATGCCAATTACCTCGTTCCTGAAGAGGAGGAGGGATCGGATGGCGTAAACAGGACGAATATTTTTGCGACGAATCCGCTAAGAGACTGGTGGCTGCGGCGCAGCGATGGAAAGGGAGCATTTAGCGAGAATCAGTAGAACGCCGTCGCCTACCGGGCGTTCTTCGCGGCCCGGAAGAGGATATTGTTATGATCTGCTAGGATGGCGAATGCGTGCGAGAGCGTTGACGGTACACGACGGCGGGCGCGCTCACGCCATAAAGGAGGGGATAACTCGGACTATACAACACACCAAGCGAAGGGGAGCAAGGTTATAGTAGGGAGAGTAGTGGGAGCGACGCGTAGATGAGCGCTGAGTAACCTGCTATCCAAAGTCCATGCACAAGGAGAAAAAAAGATGAAACGCAATAGAGTTATCGTTAGCGCACTGCTGGTGGTTGTCCTTACACTGGCGCTGGCATCAACCGCCCTGGCTTCGAAACAGCTGTACAAGGCACGGCTTTCCCCGCTCCCGGGTGTCGATTCGCCGGGCCGTGGTTCTGCCGTTGTTTCCGAGCAGCCGGGTAGTATCGAGTATGTGGTAGGTGTTGTGCGGCTAGTCGGCGTCCCGACCGAGGTACATCTCGTGAGCTCGGGTGGTGTTCACATGGCCACTCTGTGCAGCGCAACCTGCGATGACGATTATGATGCAAGTCGCGACATGTACAGGATTGAGGGCGCTCTGACGGCTTCCAATACCCATGTCCCACCGGGAGACTTAATCGATGCATTGAGAGCCGGGCAGGTCGAGGTGGTTGTGTTCACGACGGCCTTTGCGGGCGGCGAAGTAAGTGGTCTTCTCGTTCCCCAGTAAACTTAAGGCGTAGCCAGTGAAGCAGACGCAGAGTTCTTGCGTCTGCTTCACCCTGGAGCCGCCGGCAGCGGCCGATCTGGTAGGGTTGTCAACAAGTATGGAGAAAACAAACAGGCTCTTATGGCTCGTTATAGCCGT
>JAWVYW010000238.1:0-4187 GCA_033722535.1 Promineifilaceae bacterium (SeqCode) | reverse complement strand
GGAAGCGGTGACACAGGTGGAAACGCTCGACCAGGCGGTGAGAATCGCAGCGGGCGTGGCGCGTCCTGGCGACGTGGTGCTACTGGCGCCAGGGGGAACCAGTTACGATGCATTCGCCGATTTTGAAGAGAGAGGGGAGCGATTTCAGTACTTAGTGCAACAGCTACAGGCGGTATCGCAGCCTGAGGAGCGGCTCAGGAGCGGAACTGCTGGACAGAGAGAACTATGGCATCAGTAAGCGTCGTCAGGAAAAAGAGTAAACGCGCCCGCCCGGGCACAAAGATGTACTTTGACTATTGGCTGCTGCTGGCGGTAGCGGGACTGGTCGTGCTGGGGATGTTGATGGTCTACAGTACCACCTTCGATCTCGGTCTCTTGCTCCATGACAAGCCAACACATTTCTTTCAGCGACAGGCGCTGGCTGTGCTTTTGGGCGGCACTGTCGGCCTGATCCTGCTGCAGTTCGACTATCACATCCTGCGCCGGGCCTCCGTGCCCTTTATGGCGCTGACCCTTTCCCTCCTAATCTTGCTCTTGATCTTCGGCCAGGCCAACTTTGGCGCCGTTCGTGGGCTGTACGAAAACTCGATCCAGCCGAGCGAATTCGCCAAGCTGGCGACCGTACTCTACATCGCCCACTGGCTCTCTTCGAAAGGGGAGCGAATCAAAGATATCACCTACGGCCTCTTTCCGTTCTCGGTCATCACCGGCGTCGTCTGCTTTTTGATTGTGCGCCAGCCCGATCTGAGCACGGCCGGCCTCATCGCCGCCGTGAGTTTCACCGTCTTCTTCGTTGCGGGCGCTGAGCTGGTCCAGCTCTTTATCGTCGGCGTTCTCGGCAGCTCCATCTTTCTCACGCTGATGCTCACCGTGCCCCACGCGGCGGCCCGCGTCTCCGCCTGGCAGGAGGTGCTGCGCGATCCGAATCAGGCGATCTGGCAGGTGCGGCAGGCACTCATCGCCCTCGGTACCGGTGGCTTTTTCGGAGTGGGGCTGGGAAATAGCACACAGAAGTTTGGTCCGCTGCCCGCCGCCCACACCGACGGTGTCTTTGCCATTGTAGGCGAGGAGCTCGGTTTACTGGGTTGCATTGTAGTCATCGCGCTTCTTGGGCTGCTGATCTGGCGCGGGATTCTGACCGCGTTCCGCGCGCGCGACAACTATGGCTTTCTCCTGGCAGCGGGCATCACCTGTTGGCTCAGCTACCAGGCGCTGATCAATATCGCGGTTATTACGGCGGTCATTCCCTTTACGGGAATTCCACTACCCTTTCTGAGTTATGGCGGCACTTCGGTCTTTTTCTCGCTCGTCGGCGTGGCAATTCTGCTGAGCATCTCACGGGATGCCCACCTGACGACGCGGGCGCAGCCGAGCCGCAAAGCGACGGAGTCAACGCGTGCGAGTTTTAGTGTGCGGCGGCGGAACGGGAGGGCACATCTATCCCGCTCTGAGCGTCGTCGATAGTCTGCGCCGCGATGGCCTGGCAGCAGATGACTTTTTATGGATTGGAACTCGGGACCAGATGGAGGAGAGGCTGGTTCCACGAGAAGGATTGCGACTGGAAACGATACCAGGCGGGCCGATTGTCGGAATGGCGCCAGAGAAAATGATGATCAACGCCGCACAGTTAACGTGGAGTCTGGGCACCGTGAACCGCCTTCTGGGCCGGTTCCGTCCGCACGTGCTCTTCCTAACAGGCGGGTATGTGAACGTGCCGGTCTCTATTGTGGCGCGGGTGCGACGCGTGCCGGCGGCGATCTTCCTCCCCGACGTCGAACCGGGAACGGCGATCGAGGTCTTGAAACATCTGGTCGACCGCATCGCCTGCACGACAGCGGCCTCCGCCCCGTATCTGCCGGAAGACAAGATGGTCGTCACCGGCTATCCAGTACGCCCCGAACTGCGCCGGGCGACGACGTTGCTCCGCGAAGAGGCGCTGGCGACATTCCACCTCACGACGAAGCGCCCTACGCTGCTCGTCTTCGGCGGCAGTCGTGGCGCGCGCAGCATCAACCGAGCGCTTATGGCTGTTCTCCCGGCGCTGCTTGCAGAAGATATTCAGGTGATTCATGTCAGCGGTCAACTCGATTGGGAGGAGGTAGAGGCCAACGCAGCCACGCTGCCCGCAGACAGCCGCTCGCGCTATCGCCCCTACCCCTATCTCCACGGCGAGATGGGGGCCGCGATGCGCGCCGCCGATCTGGCGGTCACGCGCGCCGGCGCGGGAATGCTGGGAGAAGCCCCGGCCTTTGCTCTGCCGTCTATCCTTGTCCCCTACCCGCACGCCTGGCGCTATCAGAAGATCAACGCCGATTACCTGGCAGAACGCGGCGCGGCGGTACGGCTGGACGACGAGCAGTTGGGCGAGCGGTTGTTGCCGACGGTACTCTCTCTGTTGCAGGATGCGGAGCGACTGGCGGCGATGAGCGCGGCGGCGCACGCGCTGGATGTTCCGGATGCCGCCGACAACGTGGCGCGCCTGCTGTTGGATCTGAAGAGGGAGCGTCGTGATTAGTCTAGAATTCGTTTTCTGGTTCATGGTCGCCTTCTTTGCCCTGATTGGGTATCTACGGGGCTGGCAGCGCGAGGTGATTGCCCTCACCGGCCTCATCGCCTCCACTGCCGCCCTGGCGCAGTTTGGCGACGATCTGGCGCGCCTCGTTGGCGCCGCAAATCTAGGTCAGGTGATTGCCGAACCGGAAGCGCTGCGCCGCCAGCAGTTCTGGATTCAGGCGGCATTCCACGCCACCATTGCCTTCTTTAGTTATCAGGTGGTGGCGCGCCTGGCGGAGCAGGCTGGTGGGGGCGGGCTCGCCGAACGGCTGCGAGCGGATCTAGAAAAGCGGATCCTGGGCGCGCTCTTTGGCGCTGTGAATGGCTACCTGGTGATCGGCGGCTTATGGGGCTTTCTGGAGTACGAAGTGACCGACGCTGGCTATCTGCGTCTGCCGCCGGAGCTTTGCTACCCGTTCGACCGGAGTGTGATCCTGCGCCCGGTTCCCACCTGTTTCGGGGTCGATCCGCAGGCTGTGCTCGGGCCGACGGCCGAGCTGGCGACCTCCCTGATGGACTATCTGCCTCAGGGGATCTTCAGCCCAACGGTATGGCTGGTTTTATTCTTTATTTCCTTTTTCATCGTCATAATTGCTCTGATTTAGCGAGGAACAACGCTGGTACGATTGATGACTGGTAGGCTGGAAGTGATGGACCAACAGGATTGGCCAGGGCCACACGTGCACCTGGTAGGCATTGGCGGCAGTGGCATGTCGGCCATTGCCTGGCTGTTGCTGGGCCAGGGCTATACCGTCTCCGGCTCCGATCTGCAGGCCAACGCCCTTACTGCGGAGCTGGAAGCCGCGGGCGCCACCATTTATGAAGGGCACCGTGCCGCGCAGATCGGCGGCGCCGACATCCTGGTCATATCCTCGGCCATCCCGGAGCGTAACCCGGAGATCGTCGCGGCGCACGCACAGGGTGTTCCCGTTCTCAAGCGCGCCGACTTCCTGGGGCAGCTGATGGCCGATCAGATCGGTATTGCCGTCGCCGGGACCCACGGCAAGACGACGACCACCAGCATGATCGCCCACCTGCTGCTGGAAAGCGGGCGCGACCCTTCTGTGGTCGTGGGCGGTCTCCTGCCGGGTCTGGGGCGCAATGGGCGCGCAGGTGGAGGGCTGCTCTTCGTGGTCGAGGCCGACGAGTATGATTATATGTTCCTTGGCCTGCGCCCGCGCATCGCCGCGATCACCAACATTGAACATGATCATCCCGACATCTTTCCAACCCAGGCCGCCTATGATCGTGCCTTTCGGCAATTTGTGGAGCGGCTGCCGGACGATGGAACGTTGATCGCCTGCGTCGACGACCCCGGGGTCCGGCGGCTTCTGACAGCAAATGACTTCTCTCACTTCACCGTCACAACCTACGGTCTTGAGGAAGGGCGTGGGCCCGAGATTACCGCGGTCGATCTGCGACCCAACCAACTGGGCGGAAGTGACTTCGTTTTGCTCGTCGACGGCGAGACGGAGGGATTGGTTCGGCTGCGGGTTCCAGGTAGGCACAATGTGCGTAATGCACTCGGGGCGATCGCCGTGATGCTGGCGCTCGTGATTCCCTTGGGCGACATATACCGACCGCTGGCAGCCTTTGGGGGGGTGAGCCGCCGCTTCCAGATCGTCGGCGAGATC
>JAWVYW010000237.1:0-4378 GCA_033722535.1 Promineifilaceae bacterium (SeqCode) | reverse complement strand
ATCAAGCTCGATACTGTTCTCTACACGGCTGAAGAAAACGCGCGCCGCATTCTGGACTATCTCATTCGCCGGGACTTCGTGCGGCCCGATAACATCCAACTAAACGTCAACTAACAACGTAAAAGGAGTGCAGCGCCCCGTCTGCCCCGGCGCCCCATTGGGCCGCCCGGGTAGGTGGGGCGTCCTATTCATTTATGAACGCGAACAGCAATCACAATCATTCCGGTTTTGTCGTCTGGATGACCGGGCTTTCGGGCGCAGGTAAGACGACCATCGCCCACGTTCTGGTCGACGCCCTCAAGGCGCGAGGTATCTCCGTGGAGCGCCTCGACGGCGACGTCGTGCGCCAGAGCCTGACCCGCGACCTCGGTTTTTCCAAAGAAGATCGGGCCACAAATATCGAGAGGGTGACCTTCGTCGCCAAGCTCTTGTCACGCAATGGCGTCGGCTGCATCTGCTCTTTCATCTCTCCCTACCAGTCGGTGCGCGACCACGTGCGCGAGGAGACGACAAACTTTATTGAGGTCTATGTCGACGCGCCGCTAGAAGTAGTGATCGAGCGTGATGTCAAGGGGCTTTACAAACAGGCGCTCGCCGGCGAGATCGAAAACTTCACCGGTATCTCCGATCCCTTCGAGGCGCCTGCGAACCCGGACGTTCACGTGCGCACCGATCGGCAGACGCCAGAAGAGAGCGCCGCTACCATTATCGATTACCTGGAGGCGCAGCAGCTGATTCCGCGCGCTTAGCCCCGCCCACTTTTGGATCGTTTCTATGGACATCCGGCAGGCGCTGGCATGGGGCCGGGAGCAGCTTTCTGCCTCGCCCACGGCAGCCGGGGACAGCCGCCTTCTCTTACAGCATGTTCTGGGGGTAGACGAGCCAAGTAAACTGATTGCTCATGACGAACGGGAGCTGACGGCAGACGAATTAGCTGCCTACCGGGCGCTCGTACGCCGGGCTGGCGACCAGGAGCCGGTGCCGTACCTCATCGGCGAGGCCCCTTTCTACGGCCTCTCGTTTCGCGTCACGCCGGCGGTCCTCATTCCCCGTCCGGAAACGGAGCTGCTGGTAAAGGCGGCGCTGGACTGGGCCCGGGAGCGGTCCCTCCGTCACGTCGTCGACGTCGGTACTGGCAGCGGCTGTATTGCCATCGTCCTGGCACGCCATCTGCGGCAATCCACCAAAGAGGCAGCCCCGTCTGTTGAGAGGGGCCCCTCGATTGAAGCGGTGGATGTATCGGAGGCCGCGCTACAGGTGGCGCGGGAGAACGCTCGCCGCCATGGTGTGGAGAGACAGATTCGCTTTCGCCACGGTACGCTGCTCGAAGCAGCGACCGACCGAGCCGATCTCGTCGTTGCTAACCTGCCCTATATTGCCGACGATGAGTGGACGGCGCTGGACGAGGGTGTAAAATGGTACGAGCCGGCCGGTGCGCTTCGTGGCGGCGTCGATGGCCTGGAGCTGATCGCAGCGCTGCTGCGACAGGCGCGCACGCGTCTGCGCCCTCAAGGCGCTCTTTTTCTGGAGATCGGCTGGCGCCAGGGCGAGGCGGCTGCTGATCTGGCCCGGTCGCTCTTTCCTGCCGCGCATGTAGCCGTGCTCCCCGACTATGCCGGCCATGATCGTATTCTGGCCGTCGAAACCGCATGAAGACAGTATATTTGCACGCAGACGAACCAGGCGCAATTGCTCGAGCGGCCATGCTCTTGGGCGAGGCCCAACTCGTCGTCTTTCCTACCGATACTCTCTATGGTGTCGGCGCCGATCCTTTCAATCCGGTCGCCATCGAGCGCCTGTATGAGGCAAAGGGGCGGTCGCTTGATAAGGGGATACCGATCTTGCTGGCCGATCTGCACGATCTCGACAAGGTCGTGCGTGCGAAGCCCGCTCCCACACAGGGCCTCATCGAGCGCTTCTGGCCTGGCCCGCTGACGCTCATCCTGCCCCGTCGTTCCGGCCTCCCCGCAAATATCTCTCCGAACGAAAATATCGCAGTGCGCATCCCAGAGAGCGAGGTGGCGCGGGCCGTGATTCGCGCTGCCGGCGGCGCCGTCGCTACCAGCAGCGCCAACCGTTCGGGGGAGCCTGGGGCCCGCTCCGCCGGCGAGGCGCTGTCGGCGTTAGGGGGCATAGTTGCCGCCATCGTGGACGGTGGCCCGGTCGAGCATGGTGCGGCCTCGACGATTGTCGACTGCACGGTTACACCGCCCCGCATTCTACGCCCGGGGCCGCTGACGGCGGAGGATCTGGGGCTCTCGTGAACAGCCTCTTTTTGCCGCTTCTGCTTGCCGGCCTTGGCTTTCTCGCCGCCTTCTTTACCTACCGCGATATACGGCGCGGGGGGGCGCGCTTCTACACGCTGGAGCGAGAAGCGATCTTGCGCCGTGCCAGTTTTAGCCTGCTGGCAAGCGTGCTTCTCTTCCTGGGATCGGTTGCCCTTCTGCTGTACGAGCGCCAGCAAAGTATTGATATCATTGCCGTGGAGGCCGGCGAAGAGGTGGAGGGGGTGCCGACACCGACGGCCACGCTCTCGACGCTGCCGCCCACGGCGACGCCCACGGCAACGCCAGACCCCAATTTGCCCACCGCTACGCCTACGCCGATCATCTGCCGTGCGCTCGTTAGCGGAACCGGGGGCAGCGGCCTCACCTTGCGCACATCCCCGGGCGGAGAGGAGGTGACCGTGCTTCAGGAAGAGGAGATCGTGACCCTTCTGGAAGCGGAGCCGGTGACGCTGGGCAACACGACCTGGGTCTCGGTGCGAACGGCGGTCACCCGCGATGAGGGATGGGTGGCGCGGCAGTACCTCCTCGTCGAGAGTGCGGAATGCCAGGCGCGTGTGGGCAATGACGCGCAACCCTGACTATGGAGATCGGTATTGATGCCAGCCGGGCAGCAAAGGCGCAGCGGACGGGCACAGAGGGCTACGCTTACCACCTGATCCAGGCGCTGGCGCCGTTGGCTGCCGAACGAGGGGTTCGCCTCCGGCTCTACTTCAATAACTCTCCTCCCCCCGGCGCGATGCCAGATGGCAAACACATCCGAGTGTCCCTCTTGCCTTTTCCCCGCCTATGGACGCACCTCCGGCTGGCGCACGCGCTCCACCGCCGGCCCCCGGATGTCTTTTTCACTCCGGCTCACGTTATTCCCCTGACCTACCGCGCGCCTGCCGTGGCCACTGTCCACGATCTCGGCTACCATTTCTTTCCCAAGGCGCACACGCGGGCGCAGCGCGCTTACCTGCGCTGGAGCACACGCCACAACGTGCAGCGCGCGCAGCGCATTATCGCCGACTCAGAAGCCACCCGCGCGGACCTCGTTTCCCTCTACGGAATTGCCCCAGAAAAAATCCGCGTTATCTACCCGGGCGTCGATCCCGATCTCGCCCCCGTCCGTGACGAGGAGTATCTACAGGCGGTGCGCGCTCGCTACGGCATCGACGCTCCCTATCTCCTTTATCTCGGTACCCTTCAACCTCGTAAGAACCTCCGCCGCCTGTTGCGCGCCTACCTCGAGAGTGGCGTCGATTACCATCTAGTCCTTGCGGGTAGCGTGGGCTGGCGAGCGCAGCCCCTGCTCGACGAGGTAGCCGCGCTGCCGGCGCACGACGCAAAGCGCGTTCACCTGCCGGGCTTCATAGCCGAGGAGGACAAAGCGGCGCTCCTCAGCGGCGCCCACGCTCTACTTTTTCCGTCCCTGTACGAAGGTTTCGGCTTCCCCGTGCTGGAGGCTCAACAGTGCCAGACGCCCGTTCTCTGTGCCAAAAACAGTTCGCTGCCCGAAGTCGCCGGCGCTGGCGCGCTGCTGGTCGAGGCGGAGGACACGGCGGCGCTTGCCGCTGCCATCCGCCGTATGGCGCTTGACGACGCGCTGCGGGAGCAGTTGGTTGAAGCCGGCGCCGCTAACGTTGCCCGCTTTTCGTGGCCTGAAACAGCGCGCCAGGTGCTGGACTTGCTGGAAGCGGTCGCTGCCGGCGAGGGGAGGGCAGGTAGATGATGGGCGATGACCCTGCACTTCCCACGATCTCCATTCTCGGCGTCCCCTTCCACAGCGTCACGATGGATGAAGCGGTGCGCCAAATAGGGCGCCTGATGGAGGAGGAACGGGTGCATCAGGTAGTGACCGTCAACCCGGAGTTCGTCATGACGGCACAGGAAGATGCGGAGACGATGGATTTGCTCCAGCGTGCCGAGCTTTCGCTGGCGGACGGTGTAGGCATTCTCTATGCGGCGCGTTGGCGCGGCAGTCCACTGCCGGAGCGCGTCGCTGGCTCCGATCTGATCTTCCGCCTCGCCGCGGAGGCGGCCCGGGAGGGATGGCGCATCTTTCTGCTGGGCGCTGCGCCGGGGGTGGCGGAGGAGACAGCCGCTATTCT
>JAWVYW010000236.1:0-4394 GCA_033722535.1 Promineifilaceae bacterium (SeqCode) | reverse complement strand
TAATTTCGCCGAAGACGAAGAGGATCAGCATGCCGAGGCCGACCCAGCCCGCCTTGCGCAGGTGGCCCGGCTCGCTGATCTGCGCCCGCTCTGCCAGCCGCTCGCTCAGCCGTGGGGAAACCTCGGCGGTGGTCCTCAGGTCGCGGCGGTAGATGAAGAGGCTGTAGACGACGAGGCCGGAGAAGGAGAGCAAGACGCCCGGCGTGAGGTTAATCAGAAAGTCGTTGAAGCTGATGTCGGCGAACGAGCCGATGAGGATGTTCGTCGGCGTGCCGACGAGGGTGCTCACGCCGATGACGTTGGAGGCCATCACCTCCGGCACCAGCAACGTCAGCGGGTTGAGACCCATCGCGAGCGCGATCTGGACGCTGATCGGCGTCATCAGGAGCATTGTCGTCACGTTATCCAGAAAGGCAGAGGCGACGCCGGCGACGAACATCAGCACGACGAGCAGCAGCCAGCCGCGCCCGCCGGAGAGGCGATAGGCGGTAAAGGCCAGCCACTGGAAGAGGCCAGTCTCCTCGATGACGGCGATGACCATCATCATCCCCATCACCAAAAAGATCACGTTCCAGTCGACGTACTCGATCGCCGTCTCGAAGTCGAAGATGAACAGCTCCTCCGAGAGCGGCTCGCCCAGGTAGCTGACGGCGAAGACGAGCGCTGCGCCGAGGAGGGCTACGAGCGTGTTGTGCAGGTTGCCCACGGCGATGAGGGCCAGCATTCCGAGGAAGATCGCCGTCGCCAGCCAGAAGGCAGCGCCGACGCCGCGCGCCAGCGTCAGCGTGGGCACCACCACCGACTCACCCCGCTCCAGGGCGGAGACGACACCCGGCTCCAGGGGCAGCGCCATCTCCTCGAAGTGGGCGCGGTTGAGGGCCAGCTCGAAGCGCTCTCCGGGCGGGAAATCGGGCGCCGGCAGAATGAAGCGCCCATCCGGCTGGGTGCGCGCCTGCGCCAGCAGGTCGTCGTCGCCGCGGGCGTGCAGGGCCACCTCCACTCGCGGCACCGGCTGGCCCTGCTGGTCGAGAATGCGACCGACGAGCAGCGGCCCCACCGGAGCGTCCTGCGCGCGAGGGAACTCTTCCTGCGCCACCGGGACGGCAGCTTCGTGCGCCGCCCAGGGGACGTGCGGAGCGGCCCGAATGCCGGACGCCTGCGCCACGTGGGAGGTGCGCCACAGCAGCAGGCTGGCGGCGATCAAGGCGCACGCCAGCACCCACCCCTTGCGCGTCATTGCCCCTCCTCCTCGTGGGCGACGACCACAACCTCCGCGCCGGTCTGCTCTGCGATCCGCGCCATGAGCGCCTGCAGCCCCCTGGGCGTGAAGACGTTGCCGCGTTTGGCGCCGTCCTTCCCCTGCAGCGGCGCGCCGACCACCACCAGGTCGGCGTCGAGCCGGTTACAGAGGGCGACGATCTCCTCGCCCACCTCCCCCTTGCGCATCACCGCCTCCGCCGGCACGCCGCTCTCCAGCGCCCGGTCCTGGGCCATCAGGAGGATGAACTCCCCCATCTGCGCCATGCTATCGGCGAGCCCCTCCGGCGGCACCGTCGACGTGCGCGTCAGGAAGGCGAGGTCGAAGACGTAGAGAAAGGTGATGGTGGCGTCCCGCTCGCGCGCCAGCCGGATAGCGGCGCGGATGGTGCTCTGGCTGCTCGGCCCACCCCGAATGGCACAGACAATCCCGCTCATTGTGTCCTCCCTTGGCGATGCGAAAAGGCGACCGCACCCGCAGCCGCGCTCTGCTGGGGGGAGTATACCCCGGGCCAGGGGGGGCAACCACTACCGGTTCGCGAGGAAGCAGTTGCTGCGCCCCCGCGCCTTTGGTCTGGTTCTTTTACCGCCGGGCTTCGACCCGCCGACCACGAGCAGCGCCCCGGCGTAGAGCGCTCGTCACGCGCCGCCATCCGCCGGCAGCAAGCAAACGGAGCGCAGCGACAGGTTCAGGAGGGTCTACGGGCGCTTTTTATCTCCGCTCCCCGGGTGCATGATGCCGTCATTCGTCCCGCAATCTGCCCCGCTTAACGCGGGCCGACGACGTTCCACAGCGCATTGGCCATCTCCGCCCACAGCTCCGACAGCCCCAGGATCTTGATGCCGATCGGCAGGAAGAGGGAGAGATTACTGGCGGTAAAGCGCTTGCGCGTCTGCATCGCGACGGGCCAAGTCGGCATCTTTTCTATCTCCCGGTACCGTTCCTGCAGCAGGTCCAGCCGCTCGCTTACCTGGCGCTGTTCGCCAGAGCCCACTTCGGTGAGCTTCTTCTGGAGGGCAACAATCTCCTGGCTCAGCCTGTCCGCTTCTTTGAGTGCCGTCCGCTTGGCAAGAATCATCTGGCGGTGGAAGTAGCGCAGCGGCAGGATGAAGGCCAGGATTTCCAGGGTCAGGATGACCAGCAGCAGAATGAGGTACGTCGTCTGCCAGCGCGCGTACCGTTCCCAGCCGAGGGGGATGAGAAACCACCACAGCGCCAGGTGGGCCGCGGGGATCGCCAGCAACATCGCCTGGAAGAAGTAGAATTCACCGACCGGCTGCAAACCGGCGACGCCGTCTGGGTGGCCTGGCTGCGCGCGCACGGTGATCTCCGTCGATCGCAGCAATCGCGACAGCCGCCCGTAGGTGATCGCCCGGCCGAAATGCCGACCGGCGAGGTACGCGCCGACAAGCTGGAGCCCCAGCCAGAAAACAGCATATCCCAGAGCTTCCCCACCCTCCAGGGCCAGGAAGACGAGCCATAGGTTGGCAAGCAGTGTCATACCGGCGATCACGAGCCCGGTGCGGTGTGTGCTGTGCATCGCTCGTCTTTCCACTTCCTGCAGAAGCTGCTGCGTCAGCAGCTCCGGTGGCGCATCTCCATCCTCGAAGACGAGCGCTTTCCGGTCGACCAGCCGCTCGAGCATGTGCGCCATGCGCCCGCGGAGCCGGCCGGCGGCGTGAAAGCCGGCGATCGCCGCAATCAGGCCAGAGACGAACATCAGGTCCCACGAGCCCAACGCGCCACCGTGGCGGCGGATCTGGTCGGCGAGGACCAGCGCCAGCAGAGCGTAAAGGCCAAGGAGGAAGAAACGCTCCATCCGGTCGGCGACGGTGGGTGGCGGCGGCTTGAGGAGGGCGTTCATCTGCGCCTCACCCCAGCGCGCTCCCGCTCTTGTCCCGTCGATGAAGCGTATTTCGCGCTTGCTCATCTCACTGCCTCCTATCCCGGGCCGCCTGCGCTGCTCGGTCGCGCTCTGTCTCTCGGAGCATTGAGCAGGAAGCCTCCCGCCGGCTCGGGCGGGCGCGGCTCGGGAAGCGACAACAACAAACTGCCGGAGAGTTACCTGGAGACGATGCGTCACGACGCGCACGCCGGAGGGCGAAGACGCGTAACTCACCCGTACCTCAATTCTAGCATAGTCCGACTCAGCATGTCTACCGGGCTGCGCCCGCAATAGGGCGCTGTTCTCAATAGCAGCCGCCCGGCGCGCCTTTACCCACCCGCCCTCACCCATCAGGCGGATGAAGCACGCGCCTCCCGCCTGTGCAGGCTCGCGCAGCAGAGCCGTCGGCCGGCGCAGGGCAATCGGGCATCACCTGCGGCTTGTGGAGGCAAGCCAGCGGCTTATCCTAACATGGCAGCGTTCCTCTGCCGCGCCAGGGCGGGGCTATCACGCCGCGGGAGAGGGATAGAGGGCAGAGGATGGAGATAGAGGAGGAGCGCGGCGCTAGTTGAACCGCGCGTATACATCGCCAAAGATAAGATCGGGTGGGTAGGATTGCAGTTGCCGTAGCAGGCGCGCGCGGTCGACCCATGTCGACATCGGCCAGTAGGCAAGAAAAGGGGAGTAGGCGAACCGAACGGGCCCGAGCGTTTCCAGATGCTGCGCGCACTGATCGGCCTCGTCGAGGAACTCGCCCGTGACTTCAAAGGAGAGAAAGGGAATTGGGGAACTGAGACCCTTCAGCACGTGAAGCTCATGTCCTTCGACATCTATCTTGCAGAACTGGGGGCGCCCGTGTTGAGCGATCAGGTGATCCAGAGTCGTGACTGAAACTTGCCTCGGCGCAGCCCAGCTTCTGCTACCGGCATAACGGCTCTCATCTTTCCACCGCCGAGAAAGGGTTGACGTTGCATGGTTGTCGAGCGACGGGTAGAAGGGCAGCGCGCCCGTCTGGTCGCTTAACGCGCAGGGGATCACGGTCACATGATCATTCTCTGCAAAGCGGCGGTCTAAGAGGTCCACGCAGTACGGATGTGGATCGACGGCGACGACGGAGCTTCCTAGGTCAATAAACGCCTCTGTCAGGTTGCCGACGTTGGCGCCAACGTCAAAGACCAGGTCTCCCGCAGAAACAAACTGGCTAAAGTGCCTGCGCAGCAAGGGCTGAAGGATAGTCGTGAGGACTTTCTG
>JAWVYW010000235.1:0-4449 GCA_033722535.1 Promineifilaceae bacterium (SeqCode) | reverse complement strand
GGACTTATATCCGGGCCACTGATCCAGGTGCAGACAACGAAAGTGCGGGCCTAGCTCCCGGCAGGCCGCCTCTAACGGGCGCCACTTCTCTTCCTCCGGCGTATTGTTATCCACCAGCAGGACTTCGTAGTTGGGATAGTCCAGGCGCGCCAGCGCCCGCAACGTCCGCTCGACGACATCTGGCGGCTCGTTGTACGCTGGTACATGAAGCGAGACTTTTGGTGCATAACCTGGCGGCTGCGGAAACTGCTCCAGACGCCGTCGCCAGTGCACGCGGGTACAGACGTCCAATGTTTCATAGGTGAAGGTGAGACCGAGACCCAGTGCCGCTATCTCGATGAAGAAGAAGATGATCGCCACCATAAAAGCGAGTGGCTCGAGAGGTGTGAAAGCAGTGACGCTGAAACTGTATATGATATAGAGGGCCGTCGTAAATAGAGCGAAAACCCACAGCACCTGACCAAAAGCATTCCAATCTGGTAAACGAGATATCCACCACCCGCCGAGGAGCAGAGCAAGGAGAGAGAGCAATCCGATCTCTACTGGCAGGCCGAATGTGAAAAGCGCCCAGAGATCGCCGACGCCCACAACGACCAGCAGCCAGCCAACAGATGTTGCGCGCCTGCGGGTACGTAGTCGCGTTCCGAAAAACATCGTGGCGATGAAAGCAAGGATTAACCATCCCAGCGATAGAAAGAGCGCTCGGGTCAGCATCGCAGGGCGTTAAAGGTGGAGCGCGAAGAGGGCGGCGAGCAGGAGCCCGACCACCCACAGGGCAAAGGATAGAAAAATTACCAGGCGGCGCTCATATCTCTCTGTGGCCAGTGAGGGAAGCGTGCGCAGAGCGGCAAGCAAGGCGAGAGGCGCCAGGACCACCGCGCCGAGCCCCGCCGGTAGCAGACCCACTAGTGCCAGCCCTAGGTATCGCCACGCACGATCGAGCGGACGGCGCTCTAGTGGCGGAAAGGGCGCGGGCGGAGTGCGCCTCTTAGGAACAGCCACACGGACATTGTCGGCTGTCACGATACGGTAAAGAGCATCATCTTCACCCTCATAGGCCAGAAAGGGATCCGCTTCCAGTTGCTCATTTAGCGTGTGGTAGAGCGCGCGCTGCGCCAGTGAATGATCTGGATTCAGCTCCAGAGCCTGGCTGATAATGGCAAGGCGTTCGGCCCGGCTGCTGGCAACCGCAGCCTGCAAGAGCCAGAGCTCGATATGCTTGGGTCGCCTACGAACGAGCTCGTCCACGAGCTGTCGCGCCTGCTGTCGCTCACCCCGACGCACAGCCTCTCGTGCTGTTGTGAATAGTTCTGCTTCCACCATTGAACGGCCGACCACCCCATATCTCAATCACCCCAGGGTTATAGTGTACCTTCTATCGCTGTTCTGACAATGTCCCGTTTTTCCTACCTGAGCCGAGGAGCAGAGAAGCAAAAGAGGGAGGTGATGGCGCCACCTCCCTCTTCGCAGGTGAGACAACTACATTATGACCTACGGTTTATACACGGTGATTGTCGTCCCGTCACTGTCGCCGTCCGGGTCGCTGTTTGCAGTCGCGTCGTAGGTCAGAGCGGCGTGCGTCACGCCGTCGACGGTGAAGGTAACGCTGCTGGTACGCTTGTAGATGCCGCTGAGGCTGACCGTGCACCAGCCGGTCGTATCGGTTGTACAGGAAGCACTGCCGCTGGCGCCGTTGCTCCACGAGCCGCTGACTGTAGCATCGGCCACCGGACTGCCGCTACTGTCGACGATCAGGATCGAGACCTCTGCGGTCCAGGTGCCCCCGTTGCCGATGCTGTTGCCGTCGAGATCGGCGACGTGCATCGTGCTGCTACTGCCGCCGCTGTTGTCGACGGTAACGCTCACGCTGTCGCTTGCCGTCTGGCCTGCGCTATCGGTGGCAGTTGCGGAGACTGTATGCCCACCGTCGGCGTAGAGCGTCGTGTCCCAGCTCGCGACCCAACCATCGCTACCATCGCTGTCGATGCCGATGCTGGCGCCGTCGACGAAGAACTCGACCTGGCTGACGCCGTTGTCGTCCGTGGCATCGGCAGTGACGGACACGCTACCGGAGACGGTGCTGCCTTCGGCCGGGTTGGTGATCGTGACAGCCGGTGGGCTGTCGGTCGTGTCGCCGCCACCGGCGTTCGTAAAGTCGTAACCGACCAGCAGCAGGTCGTGGTCGGAAGAGCGGAACATCGACGTGTCGTTGGCGTGCGAGCCGGGCCAGTCGGCGTTCAGGTGGCGGGGCGAAACGGTGCGTGGCAGGTTGTTCAGTGCGTCAGAGATGAGCATGTGATCCAGTGACTGGGAGACGCCGTTATAGATGTAGCTGTAACGGGTAATCGTCCCCTGTCCGCTGCTTGGCGGCCCTTGCAGGTCATCCCACGTATTCGTGAGGACACCATGGGTAGGGTCAAGGATGTCCAGCGGATCGGAGTTATAGTAATCGTTCAGATCGCCCATGACCATCACGTAGGCGCCAGCATCGGCTGCCAGAATACTATCGACGAGGCTGTCCACGTGCTGCGCTTCTTCTACGCGCCAGTCGGTGCAGTCAGATTGCGTGCAGGTTGAGTTGCTCAGCTTCGACTTAAAGTGGTTGTTGATCACGTGCAGCGTCCGCGTTGCACCGCCCAACTCGACCTGCGCTTCCAGATGGAGCGGGGGCCGGCTGTGCAGATAGTAGGGCGTGCTGCCGTCACAGTTGACGTCGGGCGCATGATCACCTGACTCATAGGTGATACCCCAATCGGTTGCGGAGCAGCCCTGACGGTCGTTGTAGGCGAGAACGCTGACCCGATCGGCCCTGGTGAGGAAGGCGACTTCGATGCTGCGATCGTCGGGGCCGGCGAGGGTATGATAATTGTAAGTTACGCCGCAGGTGGCGCTGATGTCGCCGGCCAGCTTCTGCAGGACGGTGTCGTTCTCCACTTCCTGCAGGCCGACGATCAGGGGCAGGTTGAGGCCACTCGTATTACAAATGGCAGCCGCTCGTTTGAGCGATTTAAGATCATACTCTTCCTGCGTGGGTACCGGCTCATTCTTAGAAGCGTCGTCGTTTGTATCGAAGAAGTTCCAGGCGTTAAAGCTGGCTACCGTCAGGATGTTCGCGTCGGCGGCGGGCGCCGGGTTATCGACCGGATCATAGGAGGAGTCATTGCCGGCAGTGTGACCGACACAGTAGGTGTCGTCATCCTGCTGCACTTTGTAGGTGTTGAAGTTGTAGTTCAGAGGGCCATAGACGGCGTTGCCGCTCGCAGGATCGTAGTTGACGGTGTCAAACGTCTTGATATAGCCGAAGCCGCCCTGCCCGCAGTTTGCCGCCGCCACGCCATCTCCGTCGACGATGATCCGGTGTCCGTGAGGGGGCGCGTCGTGATGGAGCCGGTCATGGCCGGTCCCGCGAAGCATAATGAACTCGTTGTAGGTATTGGCCGGCGCGACGACGGTTGAATCGATCGTCACCTGCACCAACATTCCTTCACGGGCCTCGTTATAGGCCAGCGCGTCGGAATCAAGTTGCGGTGGATCGTATTCCTCAAGGGGCGGAAGACCATAGCCGGACTGGAGAGTCGACACGTTGCAACCGCTCTGACAAACGATCTCCGTTACCGTCAGATCCCAAACAAATGAGCTGGGGCCCTGATACTCGTCGACGTCGCCGCGATCGATCTCGATCAGATCGCCGACGCTGATACTCTTGGTGCTCGAACCGGTGTAGACGAGCACACCGTCGGAGGTGGCGCTGTCGCAGTCCGATTCGTGCGCCTGAATGAAAAAGCCCCGCACTTCATAGGGGCCGCCGGTGCCGCGCTGGAAATCGGCCGTGACTACGCCACGCAGGTCGCTGATCCGCTGTCCATCATAAGGTGAGGTGTGTCCATTCCCCTGTACCTCCCACACCGCCAAGTAGTTACTGCTCTTACCGCAGGTGGCTGCGCTGACCACCGTGGTGGCCTGACTGGCCAGAGCAAGCGTGAGAATAAGAAGTAATCCTGCCATAAACAGCAGGAGATAGCCGGGTCTCCTCTCTTTCTGCAACGTCATTTTCATCAATTTCCCTCCATTAACTTTACGGACGACGCCAGTCGCCGGGCCATTTTCACAAAAAAAGGGTCGGCCCCTCCCGGAGGCCGACCCTTGTTATTACCTGTTCACCAGGATTCGTATGCTAAGTAGATTAGAAGCCACCCACATTAAGCAACGGCTCCTTCGTATTATCCCCATCGTCGGAGTTATCCCAATCCGTGCCACCGGCCTTGATCAGCGCATCTTTCACCTGTGCCGGCGTCGCGCTCGTGTTGTTCGCCTTGTAGAGGGCGGCTGCGCCCGCCACATGGGGGGAGGCCATGCTGGTGCCGGAGATCGTATTGTAGCCGCCACCCTTCCAGGTCGATTCGATGCACACACCGGGCGCGATAATGTCGACGTCGGCGCCGTAGTTGC
>JAWVYW010000234.1:0-4536 GCA_033722535.1 Promineifilaceae bacterium (SeqCode) | reverse complement strand
GGCGCCGGGCTTTCCGGCGCCCGCCTGGTTTCTCGATTCTGTTGTGAGGTCGTCGTTGGTGTTCCCCCAAGCGAATATCGAGTATACCTCAATGCCTTCCCGCCGTCAAGGGCAATCGCCTATGAACTCTATCAGAGTCGCCCTGCGGTACGCAGACGCGCTCTGACGACGTCCTCGCGGCCCGCCGGCAGGCGCCGCGCGGCCCCCGGACCTTCTGCGTCCGCGTCCGCGCCTTCTTGTTCTGTTGTGAGGTAGTCTCGGGCTTGCTGCTCCCCGGCGGCTTCTCTGCCGCCCTCGCTGTCTCTCTGCCCGCAGGCAGCCGTGCAGCGAACGATGCGCATTATACCCGAACGCCGGAAGTTGTCTATCAGAGCGCTGTTAGAATGGCTCGGGCTCTGATAACGTCGCTCGTCGCAAGTGGGCTCCAGATCTCCCCACTCATTCTCCACATTGGCATTGCGTAGCGGCAGGCACTGCGCCACCATTACCTGTGGCGCGCGTTCACTGATCTGTATTTTCTCCTCCCTCGAGACGGAGAGTCGTGATAGGGATAAGGATGTACTCAGCCGCCCAGTGAAAGAGTTTGGCCCTCATCGTCGCGTCAGGTAAGATGCGTACGCTCCTCGAGGAGCGCAGTCACTGCGGAGATCGCTACAGAATGTTCATCTATCTGACATATGGACTGGTTCTGGGGTTACCCGCCGCGGCGCAGCCCGGCCCATTTCAGGCGTACCTGCTGGCGCAGACGGTTAAGAATGGCTCGCGGCGTACTCTGCCGGCGGCCCTCGCACCCCTTTTATCAGATGGTCCGATCATTATTCTGGTCCTGCTGGTACTGACACAATTCTCGAGCGGCCTGCTACGCTCGATCAAGGTGGCGGGTGGTCTGTTCCTCATCTATCTTGCTCTGCGCGCGGCTCGCGCGCTGTGGCGCCACGCCAGGGAGCTGGAGCCGGCGAACGGGGAGGGGGCACGGCAGAGCCTTCTGGAGGCAGCGGTCATGAACTTTTTAAATCCGCTCGTCTACATCTTCTGGAGTTTCTCGGCCGGGCCGCTACTGGCGCAGGCCTGGCAGGAGTCAGCTGCTCATGGCCTCAGCTTTCTCGCCGGCTTCTATGGGATGCTCGTCGGCGGTCTGATGCTGTTCATTATCTTTTCTGGCGTGGTCGGCCGCCTAGATGCACGTATCAGCCGCGCGCTGACCGCGCTCTCCGTTGTTGCCCTTGCTGGTTTTGGTTCTCTCCAGCTGTGGCAGGGGATCGCCGGCGGCACGTAGTTGCCGGCGCTGCTACAATGAGTACTTATGTTGATTCAAGCCATTCACCACGCACAAATTACGATTCCCACAGGGAAGGAAGCGGAAGGTCGCGCCTTTTACCGTGACATCCTTGGACTGCCCGAAAAGCAAAAGCCGGATTCACTCGAGGGGCGTGGTGGTTTCTGGCTGCAGGTAGGGTCGCATGAGGTACACGTGGGAACTGAGGACCGCGTCGACCGTAACCACACGAAGTTCCACCTCGCCTATCAGGTGGACGACCTGGACCGCTGGCGGGTGCACCTGGAGGAAAATGGCGTCGCCGTCAAAGAGTGCGTGCCCATTCCCGGCTATCACCGCTTCGAAATCCGCGATCCCTTTGGCAACCGGATCGAGTTCATTCAGGCAGTCGAGTGAGCGATATGGCTGAGAGTGACAGTGGACCGGAGCGGCGCTTTTCCGATCGCGTCGATTACTATAGTCGTTTTCGCCCACATTATCCTCCAGAAATTTTGCCGCTTTTAGAGAGCGCGGTTGGGCTTTCATCGGAAACGAGCATTGCCGACGTCGGCTCCGGTACCGGCATCCTGTCGCGGCTCTTCCTCGATTATGGTGCTACCGTTTATGGGGTAGAGCCCAATTCAGAGATGAGAGCGGCTGCCGAGGCGTGGCTGGAAGGGTACCCGCGCTTCACGAGCGTTGAAGGGCGGGCCGAGGATATGCCACTGCCATCTGAGAGCGTGGAACTGGTCAGCGCCGGACAAGCATACCACTGGTTCGAGCGCAGCGCTGCGCGTTCTGAGTTTCGGCGGATTCTACGGCCCGGGGGCTATGCCGTACTGGTGTGGAATGACTGGGACAGGACGGGGAGCGCCTTCGCCCGCGATTATGGTGCCTTGTGGCCCATCTACGGCATCAAGTATCAAGAGGTCACGTGCCGCGTGACACAGACTGAGGAGGAAGAGGATCTGAACCGCTTCTTCAGTCTGGCTGGATACGGGAAAGCTATCTTTTCCAACTCGCAACACTTTGACTGGAAAGGGTTACGGGGCAGGGCCCTCTCCTCTTCCTACGCCCCATTGCCGGGTCACCCCCAATATCAGCCGCTAATGATTGCTCTGGGGGAGCTCTTCGAGCGGCATCAGAAGCAGGGCACCGTGCGTTTCGACTACCATACCGTCCTCTACTACGGTCGGCTCCGCTGACAACTCTTCTCTCTCGCTGAGCTCCACGCTACCCTCTCAGTTGAACATCTGAAAAGATCTCCCTTGAAAGATCAAAAATATCAACTTAGAGCTTGACATTTATCCACTAACTATTATAATTCTGAACATCAGCATAAGAATTCTGTAGATCAAGTTGTCATTTCTGTTCAACGCGCACTTCGTGTGCCGCGAGCGTTGCGTGTCGGACAGGAAGGAGAAACAAGTTGACACCGAGTAGAGAGACACAGCAGAAGCGGGGAATGCGGGCGTTTACCATCGTCTGGTTTGGACAGCTGATCTCCCTTTTGGGAAGTAGCATGACAGGCTTTGCGCTTCCGATCTGGGTCTTTGGGGAAACCCAACGCGTGCAGGAACTGGCTCTGGTCGGGCTCGCTTTCACGCTGCCCCTGATTCTACTTAGCCCCGTCGTCGGCGCACTGGTCGATCGCTATGACCGCAAGTTGATGATGATGGCCAGCGACCTGGCGGCCGGGCTGATGACGATTCTCGTCTTCTTTCTTGTGTCAACCAATCAGTTAGAGATCTGGCACCTGTACGTTACCTCTGCCGTCAGCGGCGCGTTCCAGACCTTTCAGTGGCCTGCCTACTCGGCGGCAATCAGTGTCATGTTGCCCAAGAAGCAGTATGGGCGCGCGCACGGCATGATCTCGCTTGCCCGCTCCGGCTCTGGAATCTTTGCCCCGCTTCTCGCCGGCGCGCTGCTGGCAGTAATTGGTCTGCGCGGCATTCTGCTGATCGACATCGTCACCTTTACTTTCGCGGTCGGCACGCTGCTGCTCGTTCACATCCCACAACCCCCGCAGACGACCGCCGGAGCCAGCGGGCAGGGGAGTCTACTGCGGGAGGCGGCCTTCGGTTTCCAGTACATCTTTGCCCGTCCGAGCCTGCTGGGCCTGCAGCTCGTCTTTCTCGTCGGAAACTTCGCCGCCGCTCTCGCCTTTACCGTGCTGCCGGCGATGATTCTCGCGCGCAGCGGCCAGAATGAGCTGGTCTTTGGGACGGCGCAGGCAATGGGCGCCGCGGGAGGCGTTATTGGAGGACTGGTAATGAGCGCCTGGGGCGGGCCACGGCGGCTGGTGCAGGGCGTGCTCTTTGGCTGGATTGCTTCCGGGGGCGCGATGGTCGTCCTGGGGATGGGCCGCGCCCTGCCTCTGTGGGGACTGGGCCTATTCCTCGCCTCCTTTATCGTCCCTATTCTCAACGGCTCCAATCAGGCGATCTGGCAGGCCAAGGTCGCGCCCGATGTACAGGGTCGTGTCTTTTCTGTCCGCCGGCTCATTGCCTGGTTTACCACTCCACTCGCCCGACTGGCGGCTATTCCGCTTGCCGATGCGATTCTCGTCCCGGCCATGGTCGAAGGTGGCTCCCTTACGTCCACGTTCGGTTGGTTGGTCGGTATCGGCCCCGGTGCGGGCATGTCGCTCGTCTTTATCTTCTCCGGTCTGGCGCTAGTCGTGATTGGTTTCGTTGCCTATCTGGTGCCCAGGATTCGCGACGTCGAGCTCCTACTGCCGGACCATGAACTCGTCGACGAAGCGGCTGGCGACCTGGAGCCGGCGCTGGCGACGACGTGAACCGGGTATCATCTGATGTTCAGGATGGCGGCATGGCGTATAATGGGCTTGACGAAGCCCAATCACGATCGACGAGACAAACCCCCGCCATGTTTGATTATTATCCTGAGACAGACACACTGATAATCAGTTTCCGGCGCTGGCCTGAAGAGACCAGCACTTACAGCAGTGGGCCCTTTACTGTCGTCGTTAGCTCGCTCGGCGATCTAGTGGAGCTGGAGATACGTAACGCCAGCCGCTTCTTCGTCCGGGCTAAACAGGAGGGAATACCTCTGCCAGAGAACGACGGGTGAGCGTTGCGACTCCGCCGGCAATGCCCGCGACCTAGTCCAGCTAAGTTGACGCGGGCGCGGCCTGTGCCGGCACACCTCATACACCTCGACATCGCTTATGTACATAGTGGCCTGGAGGAGAGCGCCTTACGTACCACTCGCCGCGCGACTACCAGCACTGACGGCTGCCCCTGCTGCCCCGAACAGTT
>JAWVYW010000233.1:0-4619 GCA_033722535.1 Promineifilaceae bacterium (SeqCode) | reverse complement strand
GAGTGTGTGTGCTCAGCTGCTAGTTAGACGAGACTGGCAGGGTCGCTTACGCGCCTGTACTTTGGCAGGATGCCTACAGCACAATACCAAGGAACAGCAGAGCGATAAGGAAGGAGATCAGAACGCTGCCAACAATGCCGAAGATGACGCCAATAAGTGTGACTTGATACGCATAGTGCGGAGTCGTAGATCGTGCCCAGGCGTGGGCTAATTCAGTGGCGAGAGCAGTAACCAGCGCACCGACTATGAGGCCAAGTGCCGCGCATACCAACAGGCTGCTTGCACTCCATTCAGGGAAATCGAACAGTATCAGTACAGCCATCCCCATCATGCTGAGGCCGCCTACCGCGGCGCCGAAGATCGTGCCTCTCTTGCGTAGTGCTCGCACGCGGCCTTTCACATTGCTGTCCATTCTAACTTTCCACTGCTTTGTCCTTCGATGCGCCACCCCTACGAGCGGTTCAACCAGATCTGCCCCCACATCGCATGCTGCTGAGTGCAACGCCCGGACCACAGCAAAGTCGCAGCTCTCATACTACGAAAGTGCCAGAACAGTAGCGATAGATAACTGTACCGCAAGCTACTATCTGGAGCGAGATAACGTAGCCCTGACAGAGATGCAACAGCCTAATCCGCGGGCACAAAAAAGGCCTGCTCCGCCTCCTCGCCCTCAGCGTCGCCGTCCACCTCCCGCCGGAACTGGCTCATGTAGAGGTCATGGTAGAAGCCGCCGCGATCGAGCAGCTCGTGGTGTGTGCCGCGCTCGACGATCTGGCCCTGGTCGAGGACGATCACCTGGTCGGCGTTACGGATGGTGCTGAGGCGGTGGGCAATGACGAAGCTGGTGCGCCCTTCGAGCAGGCGGTCGAGAGCGGCCTGGATCTTACGCTCGGTGCGGGTGTCGACGCTGCTCGTCGCCTCGTCGAGGATGAGGATGCGCGGGTCGGTGAGCGCCACGCGGGCGATGGAGAGGAGCTGCCGTTGCCCCTGGCTGAGGCCAGCGCCACGCTCGCCGAGGACGGTGTCGTACCCCTCGGGCAGGCTCATAATGAAGTCGTGCGCCTGGGCCAGCCGGGCCGCCTCCTCCACCGCTTCGTCGCTGGCGCCGGGATGGCCGTAGAGGATGTTGGCGCGCACTGTGTCGCTGAAGAGGAAGGTGTCCTGGAGGACGATGCCGATCTGGTCGCGCAGGCTGGGCCGCGTCACGTCGCGGACGTCGAGGCCGTCGATGCGCACGCTGCCCCCGGCGACGTCCCAAAAGCGGGGGAGGAGGTTGATAATTGTCGTCTTGCCGGCGCCGGTCGGGCCGACGATGGCCACCATCTCACCCGGCTGGGCCTCGATGGTGACGCCGCGCAGCACCGGCTCTTCTGGAAGGTAATGGGCGTAGACCTCGTCGTAGACGACGTGGCCCTCGATGGGCGGCATCTCGACTGCGTCGGGGCGGTCGGCCAGCGCCGGCTCCTCGTCGAGGAGGCCGAAAATGCGCTCGCCGCCGGCGATGGCGTTCTGGATGTTGGTCCAGAGGATGGAGATCTGCTGCACCGGCCGGTTGAACTGCTGCGTGTAGCCGATGAAGGTGATGATCAGGCCGACGCTGACTGCGCTGCCAAACAGTCCGTTGGCGGAGAGGATCGCCACGCCGCCGACGACGCCCACTATCGCCAGGCTGAGGTAGCCGAGCGCCTCCAGTGTGGGGGCGAGGGCGCTGGTGTAGAGCTGGGCGCGGATGTTGGCGTCGCGGTTGGCGGCGTTGCTGGCCCGGAACTGCTCGATATTCTCCTCTTCACGGCTGAAGGCCTGCACCTCGCGCACGGCGCTGATGCTCTCCTGCAGGTCGGCGTTGACGTCGCCGATCTCCTCCCGCGCCACACGGAACGCCTCTCGCGCCCGCGCGGAGAACCAGCGGGTGGCGAGGAACATGAACGGCAGGGGCAGCAGGCTGACCAGCGCAAAGGGCAGATTCTTGCTCAGCATCGCGTAGACGACCCACACGATGAGCAAAATGCCCTGCGCCACCTGCACCAGGGCAAAGCCGATAACCTGCTGGATGGTGTCGGTGTCGTTGGTGAAGCGGCTCATGACGTCGCCCGCTTCGTGGCGCGTGAAGTAGCCGAGGGACAGCCGGTGGAGGTGGTCGAAGACGACGGCCCGCAGATCGCGCAGCACCTTGTTACCCGCGTACTGCATCAGGTAGAACTGCAGGCCGGTGAGTACGCTGCTGCCGACGTAAAGGGCGACGATGATCAGAATCAGGCGCCCCAGCCCCGCGACGACGGCGCCGGCGGAGGCGTCAAAGGATGGGTCGGTGTACCAGCAGTTGCTGAAGGCGTTGGTCTCTTCGGCCGTTTCCGCCGCCATGCCGGGGATGTCTGCAAAGGGCGACTCCTCGCCGCCGAACTGCTGCGCGGCGAAGGGGCCGAGGTAGCAGTCCACTGCCTGCCCGGTGAGGTCGGGGATGAGGACCTGCATGTAGGTACTGGCAGCGATAAAGAGCGCCACCAGCAGCAGGGCAACCCGGTAGCGGGCGAAGTAGCGGCCAAAGCGGCGCAGGGTGACGCCGATATCCTCCGCTTTTTCCGTGTCGGTGTCGAACAGTCGTTCGCTCCGATTGAGCATCGTTACTTTTCCTCCGCCGGTTGTATCGCGAACCGCCGCTTCGTTGCCTCTGTCGCCCGCCGTTGCGCATCTCCGTCGGGGGACGGAGCCGCGCCCTGAGGCGCCCCATCTGGCGCGACGTCCACGGCAAGCTGCGAGTGGTAAATCTCCGCGTAGATGGGACTGCTCTCCAGGAGCTCCTCGTGGTTCCCGCGAGCGACGATTTCGCCCTTCTCAAGCACGAGGATCAGGTCGGCGTTGACGACAGTGCTGATGCGCTGGGCGATGACGAAGCTGGTGCGACCTTCCATCAGCCGGTCGAGCGCCTGCTGGATTTCATACTCCGTCTGCAGGTCGACGCTGCTGGTCGAGTCGTCGAGAATCAGAATTTCCGGCTGGAGCAGGAGGGCGCGAGCGATGGCCACCCGCTGCTTCTGACCGCCGCTGAGGGTAGAGCCGCGCTCGCCAACCGGCGTGTCGTAGCCGAGGGGAAACTCCATAATGAAGTCGTGGGCGGCGGCGGCCTTCGCAGCGGCGACGACCTCTGCGTCCGTGGCGTCGGGTCGGCCGAAGGCGATGTTGTTGCGGATGGTGTCGCTGAAGAGCGTCGTCTCCTGGAGGACAATGCCGATCTTCGCGCGCAGGCTCTCCAGGCTCACATCGCGCACGTCGTGGCCGTCGACCAGCACGCGCCCCGCGGTGACGTCGTAGAAGCGGGGGATGAGGTTGATGATCGTCGTCTTGCCGCTACCGGTGCCCCCAAGCAGAGCGATCGTCTGCCCCGGATGGGCCACGAAGTCGATGTCGTGCAGTACGTAATCGCCGTGCGCGAAGTAGCGGAAGCTGACGTTGTCAAAGGTGACCTCGCCCCGAATCTCCTCCAGCTCCATCGCCCCCGGCCGCGTTTCCACCTCATTTTCGGCGTCCAGAATCTCGAAGACGCGCTCCGCGCTGGCGGCGGCCTGCGCCATGAGGGAGATAATGAAGCCGAGCTGACCCATCGGGATGAAGATGTAGACGAGATAGAGGCTGAACTTCTGCCACTCGCCCAGCGTCAGCGACCCATCCACAATCTGGCGCCCGCCGAAATAGAGAATGGCTGCCTGCCCGAGGTTCGCCGTGAGAAAAATGAGCGGGAAAAGGATGGAGAAGATGCGCGCCACGCGCAGCTGCTGCTCGAGGAGGCTGTCGATGCTCTCGTCGAAGCGCGCCTTTTCGCGCGGCTCGGCGGTGAAGGCCTTGATGACCTTCAGCCCTGCCAGATTCTCCTGCAGAATCGTGTTGACCTTGCCCAGCCGGCGCTGCACCTCGCGGAAAAGGGGCTGCGCCAGCCGTCCGAAGAGCATGAATAGGGCGACCGTCACCGGCAGAATGGGCACGATGACCAGCGTCAGTCTGACGTTGGTCAGGAAGAGGATGGTGATTGTGCCGGCGAGAAGGACGAAGGCCTGGAGGGCCATCAGCAGCCCCTGGGCCAGAAAGACGCGCAGCCGCTCCACGTCGTCGGTAGCGCGAATCATCAGCTGTCCTGTGCGGTTGCGGTCGTGATAGCTGAAGCTGAGGCGTTGAATCTTGGCGAAGAGGTCGTTGCGCAGCTCAAACGCGATATTCTGTGACAGCACCTGCGCCATGTACATCTGCGAGAATGTAAACGCGCCGCGGGCGACGGCGAAAAGCACGACGATCAGACCGGCGTAGACGAGGGCGCGTGGTGCATTCTCCAGGTCGAGCGCCAGGTCGGTCAGGTTGAGCCCCAGGCGCTCGGCGGCGACCGCCTGCACCTGCTCTGGCAGCTCCAAAATCGCCTGGCTGGCGGCGTTGGTGACGATCGTGTCGATGATCTGCTGGATGAGCTGGGGCACCGCGAGCTGCGCGCTGGTGGCGATTAGCAGCGAGACGACGGCGACGAGGGCAATCCGCGGGTAGCGCAACACGTACTGGACGGCGCGCCCGAGCGCGCGGCGGCTCATCTCGCGCGGGGGGCGACTTGCGGTAGCCTGCATAGGATTCAGTCTCCTCTC
>JAWVYW010000232.1:0-4621 GCA_033722535.1 Promineifilaceae bacterium (SeqCode) | reverse complement strand
GGTAGAGGCGCTGGCGTTGCTCCATATCGCTACTCCTCCCCCTGTCGCTCTGACGCAGGCGACGTCTCTGAGTCCGGCCCACCGGCGGGTGCAGGCACGGCCCGCGCCGGTAGCAGCTCTTGCTCCTCCGGCGCCAGTCGTTCGAGCGGCAGGTGCTGACTCATCTGGAGGACGCGAATGTAGGCGACAATTGCCCAGCGATCCGCGGGCTCCACTCGCGCGCCATAGCCGTACATGTCGCCGGTGCCATTCGTGATGACGTCGAAGATGTAGCCGGCGGGCGCCTGGCGCAGGCGCTGTGTATGGAAGCTGCTCGCCGGGGGAAAGCCCCGTTGGACGACCATGCCGTCGCCGAAGCCGGCGATGCCGTGGCAGGGGCTGCAGTAGATGTTATACTGTTCGCGTCCCTCGAGTAGGAGCGCCTCGGTCAGCGGCAGCGGTAGATCCTCTACGGGCTCTCCGTTCACCTCGCCGCTCTCGAAAACGCCGAGGATAGCCGGCGCCTCGCGCGGCACGGTCTGGGGGTTAAGCGGTCGCGCCGACTGTCCATCCGCAAAGGCTTCGCTCGGTTCCAGCGGGCGCAGGCGCGGCTGCTCCTCCATCGCCTCCGCACCGCAGCCGGCGATGAGCACCAGCAGGACGGCGGCGAGCACCAGGCGGGCAGTGGCCAAGAGGCCGGGCAGGTGCTTAGAGCGCAAGGGGGTACACCTCCAACGGTCCGAGGCTCTCTAGAAAACGGCGCGCGCGCTCGGGATGGAACTGCGGATCTTCGGCCATGATGGCGAGGAAGAAGCGATCGCGCGAGGCGAGGTCGAAGTCGGGCGCGTGGCGCAGCAGCCGGTGCTGGGCCGGCAGGCCGGTCAGCAGCAACATGCCGACGAAGGCGGTAACGGCGGCCACGAGCATCATCACCTGGAACGTCACCGGCAGGTAGGCGGGCCAGCTGTTGAGGGGGCGCCCGCCGACGTTGAGCGGATAGTCGACGGCGGTGGCATAATATTGGAGCCAGAAGATAAAGGCGGCGCCGAGGAGCATCACGATCACGACGATAATGTTAAGCCGGTGGTGCGAGCGTTCCCCCAGCGCTTCGAAAAGCCCCTCGACCGGGAAGGGGGAGAAGGCCTCGAGCTGCCGGTAGCCGGCGGCGCGCGCCGCGCGCACCGCATCCAGCAGCGCTAGTTCGTCGTCAAACTCCGCTAGAAGCGCGTGGATGGCCGGACGGGGCGGGAGGGGCGCCTGCGCGTCCGCCAGCGGGTCGTGCCGCGGAAGGCTACTGCGGTCCGGTGCACTCATTCGTCGTCCTCCGTGACGCGCTCTACGAAGACCAGCTCCCGCATCTCGAAGATAGAGATGACCGGCAGGAAACGCAAGAAGAGGAAGATCAGGGTGAAGAAGAGGCCGAAGCTGCCGGCGATGAGCGCCCAGTCCCACACGGTCGGAAGGAAGAGCCCCCAGCTGGAGGGCAGAAAGTCGCGGTGGAGGGGCACGACGACGCCGACAAAGCGTTCGAGCCAGTTGGCGATGAGGACCGACAGGGCCACGAGGAAGAGCACCAGCGGCTGCTGGCGCAGGCGGCGGAACCATAGGAGCTGCGGGATGAGGACGCCGCCAAGGAGGACGCCGAGGTAGAGGGGTGCGTAGAAGCCGGTAAAGCGGGTCAGGGCCCAGTATTCGTCGAAAGCGCTGTCGCTGTACCACCCGTGGAAGAGGTCGAGCAGATAGCCGAAGGTTGCCAGTAGACTCAGGCCCAGGAGGAGGCGGCCCAGATTGTCCAGATGGTGCCCGGTGATGTAGGGGTGAAGTTCGAAGGCGGCGCGTATAGGAATAATCATCACGAGAATCATCGCAAAGCCGCCAAAGAGCGCGCCGACGACGAACATCGGCGGCGAAATCGTCTCGTGCCAGCCGGGGAGGACGCTGGTGGCAAAGTCGAGACCGACGATGGTGTGGGTGCTGACGACCAGCGGGAGCACCAGCGCGCCCAGCAGATAGTAGGCGTTGTCGTAGCGGCGCCAGTCAGTGGCGGAGCCGACCCAACCGAGGCTGAGCGCGCCGTAGATGGCGCGCGCCCGCCGTCCCTGCGCGCGATCGCGCAGCGTCGCCAGGTCGGGAATTAGGCCAGCGTACCAGAAGAGCAGGCTGACGACGAAGTATACAGCGATGGCGAAGAGGTCCCAGGCCAGCGGACTGCGAAACTGAGGCCACAGCCCCATGCTGTTGGGATAGGGCAGCATCCAGTAAAAGAGCCACGGCCGACCGAGGTGCAGCAGGGGCATCAGACCCGCGTTGACGAGGGCAAAGAGGGACATCGCCTCGGCGAAGCGGTTGATGGAGGTGCGCCAGCGGGCGCGGGCCACCAGCAGCAGCGCCGAGATGAGGGTGCCAGCGTGCCCGATGCGGCTCCACCAGCCGAAGTTAACGATCGCCATGCCCCAGCCGACGGGGATCTTGATGCCCCAGATGCCCGTTCCCTGGAGCAGGAGTAGGGCGAGCATCGCCAGGAAGGGCAGAGTGAGCAGGAGCGAGAGGCCGAAGCCCAGGTACCAGGCCCAAGAGGGCGGCCGCAGGGCGATGGAGGCGAGATGGTCGGTGATGTTGCGATAGGCGTCGCTCGCACCGCGCGCGCGAGCGAGGGCACGCGGTGCGGGAGGCCTCCGAACGGTGGGTGAAGCGCGGTGCCAGCTCATGGCCTTACGGAAGCTCCTCGTTGACGTTGATCAGCTTCGCGAGATAGGTGGTGCGCGGGCGGGTGCCGAGGTGGGCCAGCAGGGCGTAGTCGTGCGGCTGCGCCTTGAGCCGCGTGACGAGCGCGTCGGGATCGTTGATGTTGCCGAAGACGATGGCGTTGGCAGGACAGGCCTCCTGGCACGCCGTTTGCAGTTCGCCGTCGCCGATGGTGCGCCCCTCGCGGCTCGCTCCACTGCGCGCGCGGTTAATGCGCTGGACGCAGTAGGTGCATTTCTCCATCACGCCCCGCGAGCGGACGGTGACGTCGGGGTTGTACATCAGGTTGATCAGGTCATTGTCGGCGGCGTAGTCGAAGAAGTTGAAGCGGCGTACCTTGTAGGGGCAGTTGTTGGAGCAGTAGCGGGTGCCGATGCAGCGATTGTAGGTCATTTCGTTCAGCCCCTCCGCGCTGTGCGTCGTCGCGGCGACGGGACACACGGGCTCGCAGGGCGCCTTTTCACAGTGCATGCAGGGAACTGGCTGGTGGTAGACGCGCGGATTATCAAGGTCGCCGGCAAAGTAGTCGTCCACGCGCAGCCAGTGCATCTCTCGCCCCTCGGCGACGCCCTCCTTGCCGACCACGGCAATGTTATTTTCGGCCTGGCAGGCGACGACGCAGGCCTGGCAGCCGATGCAGGTGTTAAGATTGATGCTCATTCCCCAGGCGTAGCCGTCGTACACGTACTCAGGGTAGAGGCTGGGCAGCTCTTCACCCCCGCCGGCGGGGCCGTCTATGGCCTCGGGGAAGGTGGGATTCTCGCGGAACGCCGCCACGGTGGCGGCGCGGACAAGGTTACGCCCGGCCCTCGTGTGGTGGTTTTGCGTCGTCGCCAGCTCGTAGCGCTCGCCAGCTTTTTCTAGCGCGCTCAGAGGGGCGTGCCAGGGGGCGAGCGCGGGGCGGACTGTATAGGCGTTAAAGCCCCGCCCTTCGCCGATGCTCCCCGTGACGTCGCGGCCGTAGCCGAGATGGAGGGTGATGCAGCCGTCGGCCTGCCCCGGTAGCACGAACACGGGCGCGAGGACGTCTGCATCGTCGCCCAGCGGGAACGTTACACGCAGCCGTATGACCTCCTCCGTCTCCAGCCCCAGCCGCTCTGCGAGCGCGGGCCCGATGAGGGCGGCGTTGTCCCAGGTAAGCTTTGTAAACGGCTTCGGCAGCTCCTGGAGCCAGGCGTTGTTAGCGAAGCGGCCGTCCCAGATGTTCGGATCGGGTCGGAAGACGGCGACCAGCTCCGGCTCAAATGTGCCGGCCCCGGCGGCGACGGCGCGAGTGACGGCGCGCGCGTCCACCTCCGCCGGCGGCAGCGGCGTAAAGGTCGTGCCGGGCACCACACCCGTGTGGAGCGCGACGCGCCAGAAGCTGTCGAAGTCGTTCAGAGGCACGCCCTCGGCAGCCAGCGGGCCGTCCGTCCGCGCCTCCGCAAAATAGGCGGCCCACGTCTCCTGGAGCAGCCCCAGCGGATCGGGGAGGATGAATGGCGGATTCGGCTGGGGATTCTCAGCTATCGCCTGCACCAGCGCCAGTAGCTGATGGGGGGAGCGATTGGCGTAAAAGGGCTGAATCAGCGGCTGTATGACCGTCGCCGTGCCGTCGTAGGCGCGGGCGTCGCCCCACGCTTCCAGCGGGTGGGTGTGCGGCAGGTGCCAGTCACAGAGGGCGGAGGTCTCGTCGAAGTAAAGGCTGAGGTGGGCGCTGAGGGGCACGTTCTGCAGCGCCGTGGCGAAGGCGAGGTCGCCGGGCGCGGCATAGGCGGGGTTGCCGCCGACGACGAGCAGTACGTCGACCTCGCCCGCCGCCATCTCAGCGGTCAGCGCGGTCAGGTCGCCGTTCTGGTTGCCAGAACGGGAGACGACCGGCGGAATATAAGAGACGGTGCGCCCGGCATTGAGAAGG
>JAWVYW010000231.1:0-4631 GCA_033722535.1 Promineifilaceae bacterium (SeqCode) | reverse complement strand
TCAAGCTGGAAAAACCCCTCAACTTCGTCACGCACCGCCTCGGCGACGACCGGCGAAACGGCGGCGCTCGTTTCCTCGCTCATCTAGTCGGGCTCTTCTTCCAGCGCTGTCCGCGCCGCATCTGGCGCCGCACCTGGCGCTTCTGTCTCGTCGACCCCCCAGCCGATAATCCACACACAGGCGCCGGCGACGAGCACCGTTATCACCATCAGCCAGAACCACTGGGCGGCCTCCAGGCCAACATCACGCGCTTCGATAAGGAGGATAATCACCATCCCCGACGCCAGAGCAGACCAGGCCGCAAGATTGGGATGGGCCACGATCCACTGTTTGATCGACTTCATAGGGTAAGCTCCTGATCTGACCGGTCAGGCAACGCGGATCTGGCGCAACACCTTCCCCAGAATCTCCGTCTCCGGCGGCTGATGTTCGTCTACTGTCTCCTGCCAGGCGCGCGGCATCTCGTCTGTATCCATGCGCGCGTACCCGGCACTCCGCAGCAGCGAGGTTACCTCTTCCGGCGCGTCCGTTGGCGGGAAAGCAAGCGCCACTTCACAGATAAGCTCCTTTGCCGACTGCTCCACTTCGTCCAGCACTCCTGGACCGACGGTCGCCGCCGCCGTGAGGGGGTGGACGTAAAACTGGTCCATACAGACGGCGGTCGTGCTGCTGGTGTTCCAGCCGATGACGACTTTGATGTCGCCATCCTCCTGGCCGATCAAATAGCTCCGCTCGCTGAACGAACGGAGCAGGTCCGCCCGCTTCATTCCGACCTCCACGCCAGTTGCACGTCGGATCAGGAGCAGGATAGCCGGAATGTCCGAGGGACGCGCCCGGCGTACCATCACCTCGGCCCATTCTTCGTCTGTGGGGCGCTCCATTTCCGGTTCTGGTTCCGGGGCTTCTTCTGGTTGGGGAACTTGCACCTCTGAGATCGGCGTCGGTGGCTCGGGCTGCGGGGCGGGCGTGCGCGTCTTTTCCGGCATCAGTGGCGTGCTCCGCCGCTGCCGGCTGCGCGTTGCTTGCTCGTCGGGCGTGCGCGGCAGCTGCTCCCAGGCCATCTCAAACTGCGCCTGTGTACTGGCCATCGTCCCATCGGTGTCGATGACCACGTCGGCGCGGGCGACTTTTGCCTCCTGCGGGTTCTGAGCACGAACGCGCAGGGCCGCCGTCTCGCCGTCCATCCCGCGGCAGACCATCAGCCGCTCGATCTGCAGGCGGCGCGGGCAGCGAGTGACCCACACCTCATCGACCAGCTCCACCAGCTCCCCCTCAAGTAACTTGATTGCCTCGACCATCACCACTTCGTGATCGCTCTCGTCGATCCGCTGTTGGATCTGCTGGCGAACGGCAGGGTGGAGCATCAGCTCCAGGTCGCGCAGCGCCTCGGCGTCGCTGAAGACAATCTCCGCCAGCGCCGCACGGTCGATGCTGCCGTCCAGGCGGCGCACATCGGGCCCAAAAGCGACGGCAATGGCGGCCTGCATGCTGGCATCACCTTCCAGAATGTCGTGGACGATCTGGTCGGCGTCCAGGGTGAGTGCCCCTTTCTCGGCGGCCATGCGCATCACGGCCGATTTGCCGGTGGCAATATTACCCGTCAATCCGACGATGGTCTTATTCGGCCACTGCTTGCTCATAGGCTAACTCTTCCCATCGTCCCATCAGTTCCGTCAGACGCTCCTCGGTCGCGGCGTATTCTATGCTCAGGCTGTGGATTCTGTCAACGTCTTCCGCTGCCGATGCGTCCTGCAGAGCCGACGTTAGCTGTTCGAGCGTGTACTCAGCTTCGCCGATCTGGTCTTCCAGCTCGCTCACGGCCTGACGTAACCGGTGCAACTCATTTTTGCTTAACGGCGCCAGGGCGGAGGGCACTTTCTCCTCCTGCTGTTGAGCACTTTCCCGCTGCGGCTCACTTTCGTGCGCGCGCTCCGCGCGCTCATGGACGCCGCGGCGATGGGCCACGAAGGCTTGATAGCCGCCCGCGAACACATCCAGATGGCCCTCGCGCAGCACCCAGATCTGTGTCGCCAGCCGGTCGACAAGGTAACGGTCGTGGGACACAAGAAGGATCGTGCCCTCGAACTGCTCCAGCACCGTCTGGAGCGCCTCCTGTGCCGGGATGTCCAGGTGGTTCGTCGGCTCGTCCAGAAGTAAGAAGTTGGCGTCTTCAAGGGCCAGAAGGGCGAGAGCCAGCCGGCTCCGCTCGCCGCCGCTGAGGGCGGCGACCGGCTTAAAGACATCATCGCCACGGAAAAGGAAACGCGCCAGGTAGCTGCGCGCGGCCCCCAGACCCACATTGTCACGGTCGAGGAGTTCGTCGATCACCGCCTTATCCGGGTTCAGCGCGCTGTGCGTCTGCGAAAAGTAGCCGATCTGGAGACTGGCCCCCAGCTCCACGCGCCCGGCCAATGGCTCCAGGTCGCCCAGAATGGTGCGGAGAAAAGTCGTCTTGCCCGATCCGTTGGGCCCGATCAGTGCCGCACACTCCAGCCGGTGAAGCTCGATGTCGTCGGCCTCGAAGAGGGGTGTGCCCGGATGGCCCACGCAGAGATCGCTGGCGCGGAGGACGATTTTGCCGCTCCGCTGCTTAGTGTCGAGGCTGAGGTTCAGTTGCGGGGGGCGCCCAGGGGGCGGCGGCAGCGATGCGATACGCGCGGCTGCCTCTTCCACACCCCAATCATCGCCGGAGATGTCAAAGGTCTGCGTGACCCGGCTCCACTGCATCCCGTTCACCGCGTTCAGGCCTCCGGCGGCGAAGGCCTTCAGCTCACGCGTGATGCGCTTGAGCTTGCCCTTTGCCATCTGCGTGCGCTGTCCCGCAATGTTACGGCGGATATAGTCGAGCTCCTTCTCCATTCGCTCGCGGAACGCCGTAAACTCCTGCTGGCGGCGCTCCCACCGCTCCTGTCGTTGCTGAACGTAAGCGCTATAGTTGCCGCGATAGACCTCAATACCCTGTTGGTTCATCTCCCAGATGGTGTCCACCACGCGGTCGAGAAAGTAGCGGTCGTGGCTGACCAGCAGCACTGCCCCTTCCCACCCTTTCAGCCTGTTCTCCAGCCACTCGATTGCCTCGACGTCGAGGTGGTTTGTCGGCTCGTCGAGAATGAGGAGATCAGGTTGCTCCAGCAGGAGACGCGCCAAGAGGACGCGCGTTTTCTGCCCGCCGCTAAGATGGGCCAGTGGCTGCGACCACTTCTCCTCTGGAAAGCCGAGACCGGTCAGCACCTGCTGAATGCGGAGCTCATACTCGTAGCCGCCAGCCAGCTCGAAGCGCTCCTGGGCTTTGCTGTACCGCTCAAAGAGCTCGTCCGTAAACTCGCCGGTTGCCATCTCGCTTTCCATCTCGCGCAGACGCGCTTCCTCAGCACGCAGCGCGTTAAAGACGGTCAGCAGCTCCTCGTAAACAGTGTGTGATTCGTCGGCAAAGGCGCCGGCCGATTCCTGCGGCAGATAGGCCACAGAAGCCCCGCGCGCCGTGTGGACGGCGCCCGTCGTCGGCGTGCTGAGGCCGGCGAGGATGTAGAGGAGCGTCGTCTTGCCGATCCCATTGGGACCGACAAGGCCTACCTTGCCGCCGTGGGGAACGGAGACGGAAACGCCGGTGAAGATATCGGTGGCGCCAAAAGATTGGCCGACGTTCGTTGCGCTCAGAATAGCCATGACAGCGGATTATAGCGAAGGAGGGGAAGATTGCGTACGCTCTATTACGGTCTAACTCTTAACCATTTCCAGTCGAGAGACCCGTTCCCCGGTTACCCAAAACTGCCGGGTTCCCAGAATGGCTATAGCTATGCTCGCAACAATCCAATTAATTATACTGATCCGAGTGGTCTATGCGAGCAATATCTTCCTGATGAAGCTTGCTGGAGTTTGTACGAGCAAATTGTACGAGAGTTTCCATATGCTCCTACTGTGTCACTATTGACAGCTACCTTCGGATTTCCCGGCCGCGAGTTGTCGGAACTCTCAGAGCCAGTTCTGAGTAGCATTCTGGAATACCTTGGCAGCTTGCCGCAATGGTCACCTTACGAACGATTTGATATCACGCTGAATTTTATGCATCGCGAAATGATAACAAACGCTCAGAGTGAGCGAGTTGGATTTATCCAAACGATGCTTCAACTAGATAATTGCCCTCAGGCGTATTTCCCAAGCTTATCAACTCAACCAGGAAGTTATACCATTAGTGCCTTTTCTACGTGGACTACTCTTGTGCGGGCTGGAGGACCTTGGGATCATAAGCCACAATTAGACCAAATGCTTGGATTAGGGGCAACTCTACCAGGAGGAGATTACTACTTTCCTGTCCGTGGTGATGAAGAGTACGAGTATTTCTACGATATTTGGTCAAATATCCATTACGGATATGTAGGAACTGCCGCGGGGTTTGATGAGGGTACTCTTCAGTCAGGCGCGGCGGCCGGTGATGCCATTGCTGGCGGTAATGATGAAGCGGATGTTCTAAACGTCAAGATTGGAGTTGAATTATGGAGGCAACATGGCCTTCTGTTGACACAAAACCAATTGCACCAGGCGATACTGTCCCATAGGGATGACTATTTACGCTTGCTTCGATCATTCGATATTCAGGTTATTCTTCCAAGGACCAACTTCCGATGAAGCGG
>JAWVYW010000230.1:0-4633 GCA_033722535.1 Promineifilaceae bacterium (SeqCode) | reverse complement strand
GTCTGCTCAGACGTGTCGCGCAGGACCACGTCCATCCCCAGCGCGTTGTCCTGAAGCCAGCGCAGCGTCGGTTCGGCGGCCGTCAGGCGAAACATCTGGGGCGCCAGCCGGGCGACGGTGCCGTCGTCGAGTACCTGTCCCTTCTCGTTACACCACACGGTATAGCGCACTTGCCCCACGTCGCAGGACGACAGATCGCGGACAAGCACGCGGTTGAGCAGCCGAAGCGCGTCGGGGCCGGAGATGAGATATTTGTAGAGCGGGGAAACATCAAACAGCGCCGCAGCGCTGCGCACGGCGTGGTACTCTCGTTCGTGGTTGAGCTCGTAACTTGCAGGAACAATAAATCCTGCCCACCGTCGCCACTGATAGCTCTCGCACAGGGCGGCGTGGCGCGCGTAAAAGGGCGTTCGCCGGAGATGGGTGAGAGAAGAGAGGGCAGGGGGAGTGAAAGGAGGTGCGTCGCCTCTCTCCGAAGGCGTTGCGTCTGTCGTCAGGGGATCAGCCAGGCTGTTCATTCTGCTGCGAGTGGCGGTGCTTGGCAATCACTCGCTGCACGCTTTCTAGCAGCTCCTGGGGACCAAATGGCTTTGTAATATAGTCGTCGACGCGAGCGATGTGCAGCCCAAGGACACGGTCGATGCTCTGCGCCTTTGCCGTCACCACGATCACCGGGATGTTGCGCGTCTCCGGCTTCGCCTTCATCTTCTGGTAAACTTCCCACCCGTCCATTTGCGGCATCATCAGATCGAGCAGAACAAGATCGGGCTTTAGCTCCGCCACCTTTTCCAGGCCTTCTGCGCCGCCAATCGCGCCCACGACATCGATACGCTGCCGGCTCAGGATCAGCCTGATCAGCTCGATCATCTCCTGTTCATCTTCGATGCAAACGACAATGCTACTCCGCTCGTTCATGATCTCTTTCCCGAGAAAATCGTGACTGCCTGTAGGAGTCTTGCCGGGGGCTAGGGGAAGCACAGTACAGGCACCGACGCAACCTGACATGTTTAGCTTAACACAAGGGAAAAAGGTTGTAAAGATAAGGATAACCGGCGGCGAATGCTTCGTGGGTGCTCGCACGACACCCGCCGCGGGTGGGGAAATACAGCCTGTGCGCCAGTTTTCCGTAACGTCGATATAATCCCCTCGGACCAGCCTCGGGCGCACTCCGGCCTGTTCGCTGTTGTCGTCACTCATCCAGTCTGGCGCGTATAACCTGCTATGAATACTGTCGAAATCTCAAACATCACGAAGAAATTTGGCGCTACCCTAGCCGTCGACGGCGTCTCTTTTGCCGTGGCGCCGGGGGAAATCTTTGGCCTTCTCGGTCCGAACGGCGCCGGCAAGACGACGACTATTCGCATCATGCTCGACATCCTGCGGCCCGACAGCGGCGAAGTCTCCCTCTTTGGCAGGCCGATGACGGAACAAACGAAGAACCGCATCGGCTACCTGCCGGAGGAGCGTGGCCTCTACGCCGACATCAAGTTGTTGGATGTGATCTACTACCTGGCCGCTCTGAAAGGGTTAAGCCGGGGCGAAGCGGCGCCACGTGCCGAAGCGTATCTGCGGCGTCTGGACCTGTGGGAGCATCGTAACAAGAAGTTGAGCGCCCTTAGCCGGGGCATGCACCAGAAGGCGCAATTCATCGTCACCGTACTCCACGACCCCGATCTAATCATCGTCGACGAGCCCTTCTCCGGCCTGGATCCGGTCAACACAGAGCTGATCCGGGCAATCATCCTCAACCTCCGCGACAGCGGCAAGGCAATTATCATGTCCACACACCAGATGCACCAGGTAGAGATGATGTGTGACCGGATCGTGCTCATCGATCGTGGGCGGGTTGTCTTGCGCGGCCCGGTCCAGGAGGTGCGGCGCCAGTTTGCGGGCAACACTGTCGAAGTATCTGGCGAAGGGCCCTTCGCCGAGCTGCCCGGTGTGCTGCACGCCCACCCGCACAACGGCGGCTGGCGACTGGCGCTGGCGGAGCAGGTCTCCCCGCAGGAGATGCTGCGCATACTAGCCGCCCACGAGGGCGTCTCCGTCGAGCGCTTTTCCGTGGCGCTGCCCGACCTCCACGAGATCTTCATTCGCGTGGTCGAGGCGACGGGCGACATGTCGCTGGAGACGGCGCTGGCATGAACAAGATATGGCTTGTGGCCCGGCACGAGTTCAGGCGCTACGTGACCCGGCGCGCCTTTCTCTTTGCCGTGTTAGGGCTCCCACTGCTGCTGGCCGCCGTCATCTTCGTCGTCGCTCTCATCGCCGGCGGAGATGCCACCGTCGGCGTCGTCGATCACTCCGGCGTGCTTCTTCAACCGGAGCTCTACAGTGCGCAACTCGAGGACGGCGCACCTTTCTTCGTCGCTTTTGCCGACGAGGAAGCGGCGCGGCTGGCGCTGGAGCAGGGGGAGATCCGCTACTACTTTACGGTCCCTGCCGCTTATCCGCTGGACAACGAGATCGTCATCTATCAGCTAGAGGAAGGAGACATAAACCTCTATGACGAGATCGCAGCATATTTACGGGCGAGCCTGGTAGAGGCGACGTCTGTCGAACCGGCGACCGTCAATCTCCTGGTCGCCGGTGGCGATCTCCCCGTTCGCTTTGTCAGCCTCCGCGAAGGGGGCGTCGAAGATCCCTTCAGCGCCTTTATCTTCCCTTTCTTCGTCGGCTTTCTGCTGGTCATGTCTATCTTTACCAGCGCCGGCTACATGCTGCAGTCGGTGGTCGACGAAAAGGAAAATCGCACAATGGAGATCCTTGTTACCAGCCTACGCCCCGAGCAGTTGATGACTGGCAAGGTGCTGGGCCTGGTCGCCCTCGGCCTGGTTCAGACTGCCATCTGGCTCCTTGTTCTCCTTGCCCTCTTTCTCTACGCCCGCAGCCGGTGGGAGTTTCTGGATGCGCTCACCCTGCCGCCAACCTTGCTCTTCATCGCCATCGCCTGGTTCATTCCCTTCTACATCATGATGGCCTCCCTGATGGCGGCCATCGGCGTCAGCGTCACCGCAGTCAGCGAGGGACAACAGGCGGCAAGCGTTATTACACTGCTTACGATGGTCCCCTTCTGGCTGCTGGCGATCCTTCTGGAGGCGCCGTTGGGCCCGATTTCCGTTGCCCTTTCGCTCATCCCGTTTACTGCTCCCCTTACGATGCTCGTACGCTGGCCGCTGGCGGAGATTCCCCTGTGGCAGATGGTGGCGAGCTGGCTGCTGCTTACGACCGCTGCCCTGCTATCTCTGTGGCTCGTCGGCCGCCTCCTGCGGGTCGGTATGTTGCGTTACGGGCAGCGCCTCTCCCTGCGCGAGGTGCGGGGCGCGTTGAGAGGCGGCGAATAGCGACTGCTGACGCTGATGACCACGTTAACGCTCCGCTCCGGATGAGATATACCAGATGTCTCTGACCAGGATCGCCCACGTCGCCCGCTTTGAATTCCTGAGCACGCTCCGGCGCCGCTCGGTGCTGATCGTCATGTTCGGCCTGCCCCTTTTTACCGTCTTGCTTCTGGCGGTAGTAAATTTTCTGGCGCGCACGCCGGCTGCGGGCGGAGCCAGCGCCGGAGCGCCTGCTCCCTCCGCCCTCAGTCGCCTGGTAGAGGGCGAGCAAGAACCGGTGCTGACGCCAGCCGGGCTGATCGACGAGGCCGGCCTTCTGGGGCCGCTAGCTGCTGAAAGCGCCCCTTTCTTTGTCGAGTATGAGACGCTAGAAGCGGCGCAACGGGCCTACAAAGCAGGGGAGATTACCAGCTACTATCTGCTTCCCGCCGCTTACGCAGCCGGGGAACCGTTTATCTACTACGGCGAAGCGCTCGACGCGCCGGGGCGCGACGTCGAAGAGTGGGCGCTTTATCAGGGGCTCGTTGCCGAGCAGGTGGAGGACCCCACACTCCGTGCCGCGCTGGCCCAACCTGCTCGCTTTGAATTGGCCACGCTCACGCCTGCCGTGGAGGAGGATGAAGCGCCGGAGGCGAGCAACCTCGTTCTCTCGATCGCCATCGCCATGCTGTTTTACATTACCGTCATCGGCGCAGCCGGCTACCTCTTGCAAAGTCTGGGCAAGGAAAAGCAGAACCGGATCATGGAGATCCTTCTCTCTTCCCTCCGCCCGCTGGAGCTGCTCGCCGGCAAAGTCATTGGCCTCGGCGCCATCGGCGTGGTCCAGCTGCTCCTATGGTCCGTGATCCTGCTCTTCGTCCTGCGTGGTAGCGACGGCTCCCTCTTTCAGAACATCGCCCTGCCGTCGCTGACGATCCTCGAATGGCTCCTGATCGTCAGCCACTTCCTCGGCGGCTATTTCCTCTACGCCAGCCTCTTTGCCGGCGTGGGTGCGATAGCGCCTAACCCCAAAGAGAGTAGCCAGTACACCTTTGTCTTGATGAGTCCTGTGCTGCTCCCCGTCTGGTTCAGCGCCCTGATCTGGTCCGCTCCCCACGGCCCCGCCAGCGCATTCCTCAGCCTCTTTCCACTTACCAGTCCCGTCGCCATGCCGATGCGGCTTACGGTTGCCGCCGTACCGGCGTCTCACTGGGTGCTCAGTCTCGCCCTGGCGCTGCTGCTGGCTATGGGCGCCATTGTGCTCGCTGCACGCCTCTTCCGCAGCCAGGCGTTGCTCAGCGGCCGCCCTCTCT
>JAWVYW010000229.1:0-4711 GCA_033722535.1 Promineifilaceae bacterium (SeqCode) | reverse complement strand
GGTCTGCTGCTGCCGTCTGTCCGTTTTAATCCGTCGCGACTTCTTCCTGTTGCCGTTGCTCCAGGTGCGGGCGGTTGTGGAGCTGCACCGGGTTGACCGGCTTGCGCACCTGAATGTTCAGCAGCTCGATCACCACCGCGAAGGCCATCGCGAAGTAGGCGTAGTTCTTCAGGTGTAGCTCTTCCGCCAGGTCGTGCGCCCAACCTTCAACCATCAGCAACACGCCGATCAGGATCAGGAAAGCAAGCGCGAGCATCTTCATCGTCGGATGTTGTTCGACAAACTCGCTGATGCGGTTTGCGAAGACGATCATGATCACCGCAGCGGTGACAATGGCGACCACCATGATCCAGATTTCATCGGCAATACCGATCGCGGTGATAACGGAGTCGAGTGAAAAGACGACGTCGATGAGCAGGATCTGGCCCAGCACGGCAGCCATGCTGGCATACTCTCTGGCTACTTTGTGATGCGCAGTATCCGCCGCCTCAAGCTTGTCGTGAATCTCTCGCGTGCTTTTGGCGATCAGGAAGAGACCGCCGCCGAGCAAAATGAGGTCGCGTCCGGAGATTTCGCGACCGAAGATCTCGAACAGCCCTTCCTGCAGCCCCAGAACCCACGAGATGCTCAGCAGGAGCAGAATGCGGGAGACAACTGCCAGACCGATGCCCAGACGGCGCGCTTTTGCCTGGTCCACCTCCGGTAGTTTGGCGGACAGAATCGAAATGAAGATTACATTATCAATGCCCAGCACAATTTCCAGCGCCATGAGTGTCAGTAGCGCAGCAAGCTGATCGGCCATCGGTCGAAGATCCTCCTCTCCAGTCAATAAATCCGCGCAATTGTAGGCGCATTCGCAGTAGATGCCAATAATGACTGGCGTGCGAACAGCAGACGAGTGGCTAGATGGTGAACTGGGGTAGGTGCGGAGCGAAAGCTTCTAGATAGTCATTAAGAATGAGGCGGGCGCGCCCGGTGTCATTGATCATCGGGTCGAGGAGAAGCGCCTGGAGCGCCAGCTGGCGGTCGCCGCTCACGGCTGCGTCTACCACCAGCTCCACCAGAGCTGCTTCACGACGGCAGAGTTCGGCAACGCCAGAAGGCAGCGGGTCGAGCTGCATACCGCGCACGCCACTCGCGCTGACCAGCGCCGGCACCTCCACAATCGTCTCCGGGGGGAGATTCGGAATGGCGCCGCGGTTGGGGATGTTGACCGCTTCCTCAAAGCGATCGAGGTTCGCGCTAATCGCTTCGATCAGCTCCACCGCACCTTCGCTCACGCTGTGGCGCATCCCCTCTACCGCCAGACGCCCGCTGGCCATCTGTGCGAGCCGGTGGTGACTAAACTCGCGAAAGATCTCATTATCTTCCCAGTTATAGAGGCGCAGGCCGTATTGCTCCCACGGCTTCGTCAGCGGGTCGTGGGTCCAGGGCAGGTACTCCGCCAGGTGGGTATCCCCTGGGACGGGACAGTAGTCGAAGGCGCGGAACAGGTCGAGGGTCAGCGGCTCGAAAGCGGCCGGCGCTCGTGACCGTGCTTCGCGTAGTAATGGATAAAGGTCTTCTCCGCCATGCCGGTCGCGCACGTCAACCATCCACGTGAAGTGATTGAGCCCGGCAGCCTTAATCTGGAAATGCTCGCGCCCCAGCGCCGCCAGTGCGTGTAGTTTGCCTGCATTGGCCGGATCAGAGTGGAGGTGGACATCGGGCGGCACCTCCAGCCCGTACTCCTGTGCCAGCAGAACGGCGACGATCGCATAGCCCACCTCGATCTGATGGCACTTACCGACGGCGCGGATATCGCTGTACTTGCTCACTGCGCGCGTCAGCCGGGGGAGGGGATTGCTGAAATTGATCAGCCAGGCGTCTGGGCAAAGTCGCTCCATATCCTGTACGATGGCCATCAGCGGCGGGATCTGGCGAAAGGTGTGCATCATGCCGCCGGGCCCGCCGTTTTCGCCATAAGGTTGGCGCAGACCGTGTTTGAGTGGTATTTCCCAATCCATCCGCCATAGCTTCTCGCGCGGCGGCACCTCGATGGAGACGATGACGAAGTCCGCATCATTCAGGAGTTCCTCGCGCTGAGTGCTGGCGCAGATAGTCATCCCCGCTTGCCACGCCTCGTTCATGCGCTCGGCAACCTGCCGCGTGCGCTCCACCGCCACCTCGTCCAGGTCGACGAGACCAATCCAGCTGCCGCGCAGGCGTTCGCTGCGGATAACTGTCGCCAGCGTGCTGGGCCCAAAGCTCGCGCTGCCCGCGCCGATGAGGACGATGCGCGTTGCACTCACCGCTTACGCTCTTCCGCTTCACGCTGCCGTCGCACGGAGACGATCTCGGCCATGATCGCCACGGCAATCTCTTCTGGTGTCTGGGCGTTAATATCGAGACCGATTGGGCCGTGAATGCGCGCTACCTGCTCGGCGGCGAGGCCCGCGTTCAGCAACCGCTCGCGGCGCTGGGCGTGGGTGCGGCTACTACCAAGCGCGCCGGCGTAGAAAGCCGGGCTGTCGAGGACGATCTTGAGCGCGGGGTCATCGATCTTCGGATCATGTGTCAGCAGGGCAACTGCGGTGCGCGAAGTTAAAGTTAACTCGTCGAATGCCTCCTGGGGCCACTTCTGGATCAGGCGGTCGACGGCGGGGAAACGCGCCTGGCTACCGAAGGCGCGGCGGGGATCGATTACGATCGTCTGGTAATGGACACTGCGGGCAATGGCGGCGAGCGCCTGCGCGATCTGGACGCCGCCAACCATGATCAGCGTGGGCGGTGGCAGGAGGACGTCGAAGAAAAGTGTCAGCCCCGTCTCCTCGTCAATCGTCTCCCGCCTGGACGCCCCGGTTGCCAGCGCCCGCGCAGCGGCCTTGCCTATTGCCCTCTGCACGCCGCCCTCGAGTGCAGCTGGGAGAGCGCCGCTACTGTCCCCGTTACCGTCCAGAAACAGCCGGAGCCCGAGCAGCTCTGGCGGGCCAGCGACGACCACGGCGGCAACGCCGCCTTGTGCCGCGTGTGCTAGAGACGCCATGCGAGCGCGTGTGTCATCATCCAGGGCTTCGACGAAGATATCGATCTCCCCTCCGCAGGCCAGTCCCACGTCCCAGGCAATTTCGTCGGCGACGCCAAAGTGGAGCAGGCGCGGTCGACCCTGCTCCAGCACCTCCACGCCCGCCTCGAAGACGGCGCCCTCGACGCAGCCTCCGCTGACGCTGCCGGCTATCTTACCTTCCGGTGTCAGGGCCATCTTGGCCCCAGGCCGGCGCGGCGCCGAACCCCACGTCTCGACGACGGTCGCCAGGGCCACCGCTCCCCCCTCTGTCCGCCACTGTTCAATTTCGTCTAGTACTTCTTGCATCGAAAGATTTCCTCTTTCATCGAGATGCTTCGCGGGAGACCTTCAGAAAGTGGCTTTCTTGACGCCCTCTACTGGAGACGGCTACGGGGAAGTGGGCGCTCGGGGACATCTTCCAGCAGGCCCCCGTGCCCCAGGGCCACGATGTCGGCTCGCGTCAGCCGATCCCCCACGATCAGGCGGGGCAGCACCAGGTCGACGATGTTATCCTTTGGGCTGCGGGCGCAGCCGGGCGCACCGACCAGCGGCGTCGATCCGTGGTAGGCGAGCAGCAAAAGATTCCCGGGATCGACAGGTGCACCGAAACAGGTAATGTCGCCGCCGGCTTTCCTGATGGCCCGCGGCGCCATATCGTCCCGATCCATAATTGCCGTCTCGCCTGCCAGGATGATCATCTCCATTCCTGCCGCCAGCTGTTCCTGGATCGCGGCGACCAGCGCTTCCTCGTGTGCTTCATCTTCCAGAGGCACGAAATCCACCCGGGACAACGTTGCCTGCAGCGCCGCGAGCCGCGGGCGCAGGGCGTTTTCGAAGGAGCGGACAATCCGCTCGCGCGCCGGCGGACTGCCGGAAAGGATGAGGCCCACTGTTCTCTCCGGGAAGGGATCAAGAGTGAGCAGCGGTGCGTTTTCGCCGGCAATTGCCTCGGCCTCTTCGACTGTGGACTCCGGCAGACCGTAGGGGAGGATCTTGATGGTGGCGACCACGCGTCCTTCATCGACAGTCGTCTGATTGGGAAGGGTGGCCACCGTGATCCCGTCACAGTTGTTGAGCGCGTATAGCCCTGCCTGGGCCACCCGCACCACGCCGGCAGCTCGGCTGTACAGATTGGCTCGACCGGTGACCGGCCCCGACAGCCGGAGGTGACGGCCCATCACCGCCCGTGCAACCCGACCGGCGGCGGCGTCTTCGTCCAGATCTTCCGGCGCGAGGGAAGCGACATAGACGCTCGTGCGCCCCAGCTCATGCAGCAGTTCCAAGTCGGCGGCGGTGAGCGGCTTTCCCTTGCGGAGCACGCGGCGCCCGTCGGCGCCGGCGACATTGTGGCCGAGGATCTTACCTTCTGCTTCCGACAGGGGAACGGGACCGAATTTCATAGTAAATGTCCACCGTAAGGATACACCGGCTGCCATGCCCTCGCAATGCGGTTGCGGGCTGCCACGCCCTATCAGCATAGCTTGCTCCTGGTCCGGGCGCTGGTCTCTCTCGCCGCCGTTTCGCCTTTTGCGGCGGACAACGATCCCGTATAATAGGGAAGACACAGGCGCTTTCGGTCGCCAGAGAAGTGCCCTCTGGTTCAGCCTGTGTCGACATTCGTACCTGGACGGACCGATTTCACTTCTCCACTATCTGCTATCCAGT
>JAWVYW010000228.1:0-4769 GCA_033722535.1 Promineifilaceae bacterium (SeqCode) | reverse complement strand
TGGGCGGGCGCGTTTGCGGCGCCTGCGTCCGTCAAAGACGGTCCGGAGGCCACTGCTTAGCGGCTGTCTGGCGCGTCGAAGGTGGGGAAGCGCCCGTCGAAGGCGGCGAAGGGTTCGCCCACACCGCCGATACTCGCGACCAGCAGTTCCCACCCGTCCTCCTGGGCCTCGGCGTACACAAAGCTGTCGGGTCCCAGCCACTGCACTTCGGCGACCGCGCCCTGCCCGTCGCCGATCGGGAAGCGGTTACCGGTCAGCGCCGCGATGAAGCGGCTGACGCTGTCGCCAACTTCACTGGCGACGAGGTGGTTGCCGTCAGGAGCCCACACCACCTCCGGCTGGACCCCTTCGGCAAGCATCTGCGCTGCGCCGATCTCTGCCCCCAGCGGGGCAACCATCAGCTCGAAGCCGCCGTCCCCCTGCGCGACGAAGTAGGCGACGTGGTTGGCGCCCGGTGCGATGGCGGGCGTGGCGTAGGGCATCGGGTCCGCCTCCGGCAGCCGGCCAACCAGCCGCGCCGGTTCGCCACCGGTGAACAGCTGCCAGATCGCCGCCGGCTCCGCCGAGACGGCCATACCGTCATAAGAAGGGAGGGCGACCCAGAGGGTTCCGTCCGCTGCCCAGACCGGTTCGGCATAGAAGGCATACTCGCTAAAGGTCAGCACGCGGGGGTAGTCGAAGATCTCGCGGCGGTTGCTGCCGTCGATGTCGGCGACGTCGACGTTGCCATCGCGGTCCACGAGCGCGATCTCCTCTCCATCCGGCGCAATGGTGAAGTTACCACCCTCGCCGCCTCCCAGCAGGAGCCGCACCTCACCCGTTTCGGCATCCGCCAGCCACAGATCATCGCTCAGATAGAGACCCGGCCCTTCAAGCTGGCCCATCGTGTTGAACAGGATCCGACTCGTGCCCGGAATCCAGCCGATCTGGTAGGGTGCGAGGCCGACCACGAACTCCTCCAGCGGAATGTTCTCAAACGTCGAGGCGGGCACCAGCGGCCGTTCGTCGCCGCCCGCGCTGCTGACGACCCACAGCTCGCCCTCGTGCTCGAAGACGACGCGCGAGGCGTCCGGGCTCAGCGTCACCGAACTCACACCGCCGACAGAGGTCAGCGCCCGCGCCGCCGTTCCCGCTTTCCAAAACCAGACGTCGCTATCTTTTACGAAGGCCACGGCCTGCGGAGCCGCGGGACGCGGATTCTCCGACTCCCGTTCGACCTCCGTTGGCTCCGGCGCAGCCGCTGCTGCTGTCGCCTCTGTCGTCGGCTCCGCCGGCGGCGCCGCCGGCGTCTCCGTCACGCCCGGCGTTTCAGTCGCCGCCTCGTCTGTCACTTCGACGATGACTGTCGTCGGCTGCGGGAAGGAGTCCCCGGCCTGCGGCTCCACTTCCACGCTCAGCGTGCCGCAGGCGGCGACGCCAAGAAGCACGAAAGCTAACAGCAGCACACGGGGCAGCCGGATCAGCTTTTTCAGTCCAGACCGGTACAGAGTTACGAACATACCACCATTTGTATTCATCTCACCTGACTCCTTATCACGATTCACTTTGACTTGTCTGCTGGTCCTCTCTCGGCCAGCGCCGGCCTCTTTCGGCCAGTTGAGATAATCATAGTGTCCGGCTGTCACAGTAAGATGTCAGTCCGGTTGCCGTCCCAATACAGCCTGTTACCATCTCGTAACATCCCTTGACCGGGCATCGCCTGGGATCCTCGCCAGGGGCTCCAGCGGGAGAACGCTGCCGCAACTTTCTGGGAGAATAGTGGATGCCCAGGGAGCGCGACTTCAGGAGGGGCCTGACGGCGCTTCGACGATGGGGATACGGAGACTGAAGACGGTGCCCTGCCCGCTGCGGCTCTGCAAATCGACGGCGCCGCCGTGGCGCTCCACGACGGCCCGCACCAGCGGCAAGCCCAGCCCGCTGCCGGCGATCGCGCGCGCCCCCGCGCCGCGATAAAGCTCTTCCCAAACGTGAGGCAGGTCGGCGGCGACGATACCCGGTCCGGTATCGGCCACCTCGACAACCACGGCGCCACCGTCTTCGCGGGCGCGCACCTCGATCGTATCCTCCGGGCGGCTGTACTTGAGCGCGTTCTCCAGCAGGTTGTAGACGGCCAGGAAGAGGAGGTCCCAGTCGGCGGCGAGGGTGGGTAGCGGCCACGGCGCGCGGGGCACAGAAAGGAGCAGGCGCCGACTCTCCGCCTCCGGCCGTTCGCGCGCCAGCGCCACCACCTCCCCCAACAGCGTCTCCATCTGCACCGCTTCCCGCTCCAGCGGACGGCTCTCCAACTCAGCTACCTTGCGCAGGTCAGAGGTCAACTGGCTCAGGCGCACCGCCTGCACCTCCACGCTCGCCAGCGCCGCCCCTCGAGCCTCGCCGGCGGGGGCGTTACTGGCGTTAGCCAACGCAGCCCGGATCGCCATCAGCGGGTTTTTCAGCTCGTGGTCCAGCCGCCGCAGGAAACGCCGGTGGTCCTCCATCGCCTCCGCCTGCTCCCGCGCCAACTCCCCTTCGTAATGGCGCCGGAGCAGCCAGGGAATGGCGACGGCGGAGGCGACCAGCGAAAGCAGCAGGCCCGCGAGCACGGCGACGACGCTGATGCTGATCCGCACCACCAGCGTCGGGTTTGCCGCCGGGGCCGCATTGAGCACGAGCGAGAGCAGAAGCCCCAGCAGCATCGGGCCAAGCAGGAAGAGAAGGGGCAGGAGGAGGCGCCGGCTCATGAGCCTGACTGGGCCTGGACGACCCCGACGAAGCGGTAGCCGTGGCCGGGAACGGTTTCGATGAAGCGCGGCGCCGCCGGATCGTCCTCGAGCACGCGCCGCAGCTCGGCGATGCGCGTGTCGACGGCACGTGTACCCGCCGGGTAGTCCCAGCCCCACACGGCGTCCAGCAGCCGCTCGCGGCTGATCGCCTCGTCCGGGTGGATCATCAGGTACTCCAGAAGTGCGGTCGCCCGCGGCGTCAGCGTCAGCGCCTCGCCCGCCATCTCCGCCCGGTGCGTCGTGCGGTCGAAGCGTAGTGGGCCACTGGCGAGCTGCTCGGCCGCCGACAGCGGCCGCTCGCCCGGCCGGGCGCGCCGCAGCACCGCCCGAATGCGCGCCACCAGTTCGTGGGGGTCGAACGGCTTATTGAGGTAGTCGTCCGCCCCCTCCTCCAGGGCCATCGCCCGCTCCACCGCTTCCCCCACCTGGGTCAGTAAAATGACCGGGATCCAGTTGTCGTCGCGGCGCAGCCGCCGCAGCACTTCTCGCCCGTCCATGCGCGGCATCAAAACGTCGAGAACGATCAGATCGGGCATAAAGGACGCCAGCGCCTGCAAGGCTGCCACGCCGTCGCCCGCCACCGCCACCTCGAAGCCAGACCGTTCTAGAAACGGCGCGAGATTGTCGGTGATCGCCTGCTCGTCGTCTACGAGGAGTAGCTTCGTCTTCTTTTCCATGTCCTGCCTCTGCCCCACACTTTCCGAGGCCGATTGTGCATCAACAACGGCTGCCTGTCGACCTTTGGCGGAGGAGCTGCGAAGAGCGGGCCGCGCGCGGAGCAGGACATGATCAATTGGTGAACGTGGCACGATAGGAGCAGGTGGAGACGGCGACCGCGCGCTATAGTGGGGGAGTTGGCAAGCGAACCAGGACCATTCATGCCTCACAATACAGCCCGCATTCAGAAGCAGACCCTCGTCACGCAGCTCCCCTTCTTCTACGGCTGGGTCATCCTCGCCGTGGGAACGCTGGGGGTGATCATGACCAGCCCCGGGCAGACCTATGCCGTCTCGATCTTCATCGAGCACTTCATACAGGATCTGGGCGTCAGCCGCTCGCTTGTGAGCACCCTGTACGCGGCGGGCACCCTCGTCGGCAGCTTCGCCCTGCCCTTCGTGGGGCGCGAAATCGACCGGCGCGGCACGCGGGTGATGGTGGTGGTTATTGCCGGTATCTTCGGTCTCGCCTGCATCTACATGGGCTTCGTCCGGGGGGCGCTGACGCTGGCTCTCGGCTTTGTCGCGATTCGCATGTTCGGCCAGGGGAGCCTGAGCCTGGTGAGCCAGAACGCCATCAACCAGTGGTGGGTCCAGCGGCGGGGCACCATCCTCGGCCTTTCGGGCCTCTTCGTCTCCCTGCTCGGCCTCGGCGCGTTCCCGGCCCTCATCAACTGGCTCATCCCCCAGATCGGCTGGCGCCTGACCTACCCGCTGCTGGGCGCGCTGTTGCTGCTGGTGATGGCGCCCCTGGGCTTCCTCTTCTTGCGCGACCGGCCGGAGCTGTATGGGCTGGAGCCGGACGGCCGACGCAAGAGCGGTGGCGGCGTGGAAGATGCGCCGCCGTCGGCGCCTGACGAGAACTGGACGCGGGGCGAGGCGCTGCGGACGCCGACGTTCTGGATCGTAACGGGTGGTGTGGCGACGTCGGCGATGATGGGTACCGGCCTTTTCTTTCACATGGTCAGCATCTTCGCCGACAACGGGCTCTCGGCTGACGTCGCCGCCTCGGTCTATCTACCTATCGCGGCGACGACGGCGATCGTCAATCTCGGCAGCGGCGCGCTCGTCGACCGCATTCCGCTGCGCTTTGCGCTGTCCGTAGCCCTCGTGCTGCTGGCTGCGGCTCTATGGGGCGCGCAGTACCTGGCGACCGTCCCCCTCGCCTTTCTCTACGGGGTGACGCTCGGCGCCTCGACCGGCCTCTACCGCTCAGTCGCCGGTGTCGCCTGGGCCAACTACTTCGGGCGCCAGCATCTGGGCAGCATTTCTGGAACGGCGACGACGATTC
>JAWVYW010000227.1:0-5031 GCA_033722535.1 Promineifilaceae bacterium (SeqCode) | reverse complement strand
GTTATGGTCAGAGTCCGCCCAGACTGCTGAATAACAACTACGAGAACAATTATTATAACGGCATCTGTGTACTTCAAAGGACGGTCACCGGCGATACGACCTGGGACGACCAGGGTATCCCCTACGTAATTCTAGACGAATTACACGTCCTCTCCGGCCGTTCGCTGACGGTAGAGGCGGGCACCGTTGTCAAGTTTGGCTGGTACCGCGCGGGTTTTTCCATCAGCGGCAGCCTCCGGGTCCTGGGAACAGAAGCCAGCCCCGTTATCTTTACCTCGCTTCACGATGATACGGTCGGTGGAGATACCAATAACAACGGCAATGCCACGCTGCCGTCGAGCGGGGACTGGTCTTACATTGGCTTCGAAGCGCACCTCGAAGATACCACTTCCATCATCGAACACGCCATCATTCGCTACGGCGGGAGGGAAGGAGGGAGCGGCCTGCCAACTCTAGGCGCCATTCACCTCGATCGCGCTTCGCCGACCGTCCGCTACTCGACGGTGACAAACAACGTCACAGGTATCTCCGCGGTGTCTTCCACGCCTACGCTCGGCTGCAACAACATCTACGACAACGACCACCACGGGCTCCATAACGCGACCCCTGCTACACCGATCAGTGCCGAGAACCAGTGGTGGGGAGATCCGTCGGGTCCCGCTGGCACCGGCCCGGGTAGCGGTGATGCAGTAAGCGAAGGGGTCGACTTTAGCCCGTGGGCGACAAGTCCTTGCGGCGAGAGCATACCCGATGTTTCCGTGACCGTTGCCGGTAGTCCCGACCCCGTGCTTCGAGGCAACCAGTTGACATACGCCCTCACCGTTAGCAACGGGGGCAGTGGCGATGCACCCGGCGCGGAACTGGCGGTCACTCTACCTGCCGGGCTCCATGATGTCTCGGTGAAAGCTGAGCAAGGCTCGTGTACGGTGGCCGCCTCCACCGTCAGCTGCATGCTCGGCACCATAGCAGCCGGTGACACTATAGCAGTGTCCATCACGGCCACTGTGGGTCCCGCGTCGCCCGCTCAAATCACCGTGACGGCGATGCTCCTGGCCGTGGAGGGCGAAGGTAACAGCGATAACAACCAGAGCAGCGCCACCACCACGGTGATGAGCCGCGTTTTGCTACCGGTGCTTGTCCGTTAACTCGCAGCGGTGGCGGTTATGGAGCGTAACTTTTGTGCGCCTGTTTAGATGCCGGACTTGCGCACGATGTTGGGAAGACCAGGATTGACTCCCTACTCGGTGTAGACGATATCTGGACGTGGCACTTTGTATTCTTGTGAAGGCCATTTCGTATGATGGTTTCTCAGCAGAGGCGGACTGGGCCGCATTGCTGCCCTCTGCGCAAGTGGGCGAACGGAAGACGCGGCGGTCGCAGGCCTTTCCCCAGCCCGCGGGAGTAATAGGATGAAGAGATTCGGCTACTTTCTGTTGAGTTTCGCGCTCGCCACTGCGGCTTTCGCTACTCTCCTTGCAGGTGCAGCCGCTGCCGCCGCCGTCGACGGAGCTTGCTCCGTCGAAGCCGATGGCAGTGGGACGCACGCCACCATCCAGGAGGCGGCCGGGGACGCCGCCTGCGACGTCGTCGACGTCGGCCCTGGCACCTTTCGCGGAGCAGTCATCACCGGTACTGTGACTATTCGGGGTTCGGGAGCGATGAGCACGACTGTCGACGGGCTAAGCGCCGCGGTCACTGAGGATACCGTGGGCCCGATTTTCTGGATTGAAACTGGGGCGGCCGTCACCTTAACCGCTCTGAGCATTGTCGACAACGTGGACGAGCTTCCCGGCGGTGCCCTTAACCGCGGTACCCTGAGGGTCATCGACGTAACCTTCTCCGGCCATCACTCCTCTAAAAACGCTGCAGCCATCGAGAACCAATGGTGGGGCACCCTCTGGATCAGCAACAGCGTTTTTTTATCCGGCACGTCGGGTGATGGCGGCGGCGCCCTCTGGAATTCCGGCGTGGCTACGGTACACAATACAATCCTGGCGGGGAATCGTACGCACGGTGAAATAGGGGGCGGCGCCATCGTAAACGCCGGTACGATGACGCTCACGAACAGCACGCTTTTCGACAATGTAGTCGCTGCTTACTCTTACTGTCGTTGCGGTGGCGCGATCGTCAACTGGGGAACAATGACCGTCAGCAATAGCGTCTTCTCTCGTAATTCGGCGGGCAGCCCCGCTGCCTATGACGGTCAGGGCGGCGCAATTTACAACACTGGCACTATGAACATTAGTAACAGCACGTTCTCTCGTAATTCGGCCCTGGCTTTTTTTGGTGGCGCGGGTGGCCGGGGCGGCGCCATCTATAATGGCAACTTCTGGGGCAGAAGCGGTACGCTCTTCGTCAGCAACAGCACCTTCTCCGCCAACAACGCCAGCACGGCCGGTGGTGGCGTCTTCAACGTGGGCATATTGTCTGTTACTAACAGCACCTTTTCGGCCAATAGCGCCCATCAAGGGGGCGGGATCGTCAACGGGATAGAAACGGCTGATGAGCAGATTTCCGGGACGGCGACGATCGCGCATAGCACTTTCACGGACAATGGGGCGACAACTGAAGGCGGTGGCGTCTACAACGCCGGACTCGGAGACGAACGCGGAGCGACAATGACCCTTGTCAACACGATCGTCGCCGGCAATAGAAGCGGCTCAGCGGACGGTGACTGTAGCAATGCTTCAGGCGGTACATTCATCGCCGACAGCTATAACATCGACAGCGACGGCAGCTGCTCCCAGGCAACGACCTACACAATGACGGAAATCAACCTCGGGCCACTGGCCGACAACGGCGGTTCTACACTCACGCACGCGCTGCAGGAAGGCAGCGTTGCCATCGACGCGGCCGATGACAGCGCCTGCCCTGCTGCCGACCAGCGCGGCGTTGGCCGTCCTCAAGGGCCCCACTGTGATACCGGCGCTTACGAGGCGCTCTTCATCGAGATGTTCGTACTGACAACACATCTGGAGGGGAGTGGAGCAGGGACAATCACGAGCGTGCCGGTCGGCATTGACTGTGGTGCCGACTGCAGCGAGTCCTATCAGGAAGGCGTCACCGTTACGCTCACGGCGACTCCGGCGCCGGGCTCCATCTTTGCCGGGTGGTCAGGCGCGTGTAGCGGCATAGGCGGCTGCATCTTGACGATTGCTGCCGACACGGTCGTCACCGCGACGTTTGACCTGGAACCGTCCGATCCCGTGTACACTGTCTTTATCCCCTTCGCCACAAGTGAGTAGAGGGGCGAACTTGTGGGTGGCGGGGCGCCGGCAACCCCTTCTCCTGGCGCAGCGCCTGTTGTGCCCGCAGCAGCCGCCCTACCGCCCGCAGCGCCGGCAACAGCCAGCGCTGCGCCGCCAGGAAACGCCACTCGGGCAGGTCGGGCCGGGCGGTGTAGGCGACGAGGCGTCGGATCTTCAGACGCAGCAGGGCAACCTCGGCGCTAAACGGTTCCCCCTCCGCGCTGAGTCGCAGGATGGTCTCGCGCTCGGTATCGCTCAGCGCCGGACGGCGGTCGTAGAAGCCGTGGTGGAGGTTTGACGCCGCGCCGGGATAGGCGTGGATAGAGCATAGCGGGGGATCGGTGTGCGGCAGCACCCACTTTTTGCAGCGCGCGCCGGGCAGGGTGGTGGCGCTGCAGACGCGGGCGACTTCTTCGTCGGCCTGTGTGGGGTGGCGCACAAAGGGGCCCTGGCTGTGGATGACACACAACCCGCCGCCTCGGACGTCGTCGTCGGGCGCGCGGAGGAGCGCCCAGTTGCGGCAGCGCGCGCCATCCTTCTTACGCGCCCGGCAGCGGCGCTCATCTCTACCTTTGGGAAAGGCGCGCTTGCTGTGGCTGAAACATACCGGCGGCTCGCTCCCCTTACTCGCCCATCTCCCGCACGGCGCGCCGTCGGAGCGGCGGGCGCTGCAGCGGCGGCCAGCGCCAGCCTCGCGTTCCCGCCGGGAATGTTGGGCACAGAAGTCCTGCCCCGGCAACGCCTGGCGCTTGCAGTGGCGCCTGCGGTGGGGAAGAAACGCCGCACAGCGGCGGTGGGCAGGGGTGCTGAGATCGTCTGCCATAACTGTTACCTCTCTTGTGGATGGGCCCCCCGGCCCAGTTTGCGTACGAAGGTCGCATAGAGCTTTTGTTCCAGTATAGAAGATCGGAGGCGGAGGTTCAAGCGCGACCGGGCACTGTACAGGGCCATGCTGCCGGACGCTGGAGAAATGGATCTGGATAGGTGGTGGACCGCCGGTATGCAACACCCGCACAACTTCTCACTGCGCATGCGCTACGTGGATGCAGGAGATGGCGCGGAGCGCCCGCCCTCGTCGAGCGCCGGCGGATTGCCGACCCCTCTCCGCTTGCCTATACTCGCGCGCATGACGATCCACATCGGCACGTCGGGCTGGAGCTACGACCACTGGCACGGCGTCCTGTACCCGCACGGCGCACCGGCACGCGCGCGCCTGGAGTATTACGTGCAGCGCTTCCAGACGGTCGAGTTGAACGCCAGCTACTACCGCTGGCCGGCGGATCACACCTTCGTGCGGTGGCATCGCCGCCTGCCGGAAGGATTCCAGATGAGCGTGAAGGCGCCGCGCGGGCTGAGCCACTTCAAACGCCTTTACGAACCGGAACGGTGGCTCGCCCGTATGCGGCACGGCCTGCGCTACCTGGGGCGCAAGCGCGGCGTGTTGCTGGTGCAGCTGCCGCCCACCCTCGGCTACGACTACGCTCGCCTCGCCTACTTCCTGGAGCAACTACCGCCGTGGCTCAAAACGGCGGTCGAATTTCGCCACCCGAGCTGGCACCGGGAGGAAGTTTTTCGCCTGCTGGAACGGCACGGGGTGGCCTACTGCGTGATGAGCGGGGCCCACCTGCCGTGCATCCTGCGCGCCACTGCGCCTTTCGTCTACGTGCGCCTCCACGGCCCCGATCCGCACCACCTTTACGGCGGCTTCTACGGAGAGGACGACCTGCGGTGGTGGGCGCGGCGCATCCGCGAGTGGGCGGGGATGGGTCTGGACGTCTACGCC
>JAWVYW010000226.1:0-5227 GCA_033722535.1 Promineifilaceae bacterium (SeqCode) | reverse complement strand
GGTTTGTGACGGGGTTCCGAATAGTTGCTCATCCGTGTTAACCGAAACCGGTTTATCTCTCTGACTGACCCCTAGCCTGTAACCAGTGTGGGTCTGGCGGGTGCGCGCGCCACTCCTTTTTGCTCCCGCTCTCGCCACCCGCCTCCCGGCCGCGGGATGGCGCCTCAACATACAGCACCAACCCCAGAAAGCTCGCCCTTCCATCTCATCTTTCCCTCCAATTTTTCCTGACGCCACCCTGTAGCAGGCGTCCCTTAACGGCTGCCGCAAACTTGTAATTGCAGCACCGTAACCATATGATTAAGCGTCAAACATCGACAGCTAACCTGGAGAGGGCTATGCCGACACAGAAAATCACCGCCAGCGCCGTTGCCGACTGCCTTAACGACATCCAGAAACAGGTCGACGGCGAACTCCGCTCTGACACCACCAGCCGCACCCTCTACAGCACAGACGCCAGCATCTACCAGGTTGTCCCCTACGGCGTGCTGATCCCGCGCACGATGGACGATGTGCAGGCAGCGGTCGAAACGGCGGCCCGTTACCGGATGCCGCTCTTGCCGCGCACTGCCGGCAGCAGCCTCGCCGGGCAGGCGGTCAACGAAGCGCTGGTCGTCGACTTTACGCGCCACCTCGACGGCGTACTGGAGCTCAACGCGGAGGAGCAGTGGGTCCGCGTGCAGCCGGGGATCGTGCTCGACGAGTTGAACCTCTTCCTGCGCCCGTACGGCCTCCAGTTTGGACCGGATCCCGCAAGCAGCAACCGCGCCTGCCTGGGCGGCATCGTCTCGAACAACTCGACCGGCAGCCACTCGATCGTCTACGGCATGACGGCGGACCACGTGCTGGAAATGAACGTCATTTTGAGCGACGGTTCTACCGCCCATTTCAGCCCTGTCGACGAGGCGGCGCTTGGGCGGCGCCTGGAGCGCAAAGGGCTGGAGGGGGACATCTACCGCGGCATTCACCACCTCGTCACCCAGCCGGAGAATCAGGAGGCGATCCGCGCCGGCACGCCCCGCCATTGGCGCCGCTGTGGCGGCTATAACCTCGATCGCTTTGTAGGCGACGGCGTCTCCTTCCGCTGGCCACAGGACGACCGCTTCAATCTCGCCCGCCTCGTCTGCGGCGCCGAGGGCTCGCTCGCCGTCATCACTGACGTCACCCTCAACCTCGTCCCCCTGCCCAAACAAACGGCGCTCGCCATCCTCCACTTCGACAGCCTGCAGCAGGCGCTGGTGGCGGTCGAGGCAATCTTGGAAGTGGAGCCCTCAGCCGTCGAGCTGCTAGACCAGCTCGGCCTGGCGCTCTGCCGCGACGTTCCCGAATATGCTCGCCTGCTCGACTCCTTCGTCCAGGGCGACCCTCACTGCCTGCTGATCACCGAGTTTTATGGCGAGAGCGAACGGGAGTTGCGCGCCCAGATCGAACGTCTCGAAAAGCACCTGCGGCGCCAGAAGGCGGGTGTGCTGGCGGTGACGCCGGTTCTCGATCCCGCCCAACAGGCCCACGTGTGGAAGGTACGCAAGGTGGGATTGGGCCTCCTGATGAGCATCAAGGGGGACCACAAGCCGATCCCCTTTATCGAGGATGCCGCCGTGCCGGTCGCCCATCTCGCCGATTATGTCGGCCAGGTGGAGCGCTTCTGTAACGACCTGGGGACCAACGTCGCCTACTATGCCCACGCCAGTGCCGGCTGTGTCCACATCCGCCCCCTGATCAACACCAAAGATGCCCAGGATGTCGCCAAACTGCCGGCGATCACACGCTTTTCGGCCGAGCTGCTGGGCCAGTACGGGGGCAGCCTTTCCAGCGAACATGGCGATGGGCGCGCGCGAAGCTGGCTGAACAGATCGTTCTTTGGCGCAGAACTTTACGAGCTGTACTGTCAGGTGAAACAGACCTTTGATCCGGAGGCAATTCTGAATCCGGGAACGGTCGTCGAGGCGGAGCCGATGACGGAAAAGCTGCGCTACGGCGCCGCCTATGACGTTATTCCCGTGCGCGAGCGCCTCGACTTCAGCGCCGACCTGGGCTTTCACCGCGCCGTAGAGATGTGCAACGGCGCCGGCATCTGCCGCAAGCGCACGACGGGGACGATGTGCCCCAGCTTTATGGTCACGCGCGAGGAAGAGCATAGCACACGCGGCCGGGCCAACATGCTGCGCGCCGCGCTCTCGGGGCGGCTACCGGAGGAGGCCTTTACCAGCCGGCGTATGTACGAGGTCATGGATCTGTGCATCGAGTGCAAGGCATGTAAGGCAGAGTGTCCGTCCTCGGTCGATATGGCTAAGATCAAGTTTGAGTGGCTGGGGCACTATCACGACGCCCACGGCACGCCCCTACGTGCCCGACTCTTCGGCGACATCCCCCGCCTGAGCCGCCTGAGCAGCGGCCCGCTCGCGCCCCTGGCGAACCGCATGCTCCACAGCCCCCTCGTGCGCGGCGCGCTGGAAAAGACCGTGGGCCTCAGCCGCCAGCGCCCGCTGCCCCCGTTTGCGCGGGAGCCGTTTACCACCTGGTACCGGCGCCACCAGGCGGAGCGGAGCTCGCGCCACGCCCTGCGGCGCGTCGTCCTGTTCAACGACACCTTCAACACCTACAACGATCCCCACGTGGCCATCGCTGCGGCAGAGTTCCTGGAGGCAGCGGGTTACGACGTCCTGCTGCCAGGCCACACCTGCTGTGGCCGGCCGGCTATCTCCAAGGGGCTGGTCGAGCAGGCGCGCGCGCTGGCGGCAGAGACCGTTACCCGGCTGGCGCCCTTCGCCGAGGAAGGGATCCCGATTGTAGGGCTGGAGCCGAGCTGCCTGCTCAGCCTGCGCGACGAGTACCTCTCTCTCCTGCCCGAGGATCCCCGCGCCGAGCTGGTTGCCGACCACGCCCACACCTTTGAGGAGTTTGTGGCCGATCTGGCGGCCCAGGGGGAGCTTGACCTGACCTTTACCACCACGCAACGCCAGCTACTGCTCCACGGCCACTGCCACCAGAAGGCACTGGTCGGAACCGGCCCCAGCAAACAGGTGCTCACCCTGCCGCAGAACTATCGCGTCGAGGAGGTGGACTCCGGCTGCTGCGGCATGGCCGGAAGTTTTGGCTATGAGGCGGAACATTACGATATCTCGCTCAGCATGGGCGAACGCCGACTGTTCCCCGCCGTCCGCAACGCCGGTGCGGAGACGGTCGTCGTCGCCGCCGGCACCAGTTGCCGCCATCAGGTGGAACATGCCACCGGAAAGCGCGCGCTCCATCCGGCGGAGGTGCTGCGGGAAGCGCTGAACTAGCTTCTTTACTACGTGGCGGCCGGTTACGGTCGCCCGGGGGAAGTCGGTTGTGGCGGCTGCGTCGGCGCGGGTACTGTGGGCGCGGGTGACGTTGGTTGTGGCGGCTGCGTCGGCGCGGGCGATGTCGGTTGTGGCGGCTGTGTCGGCGCGGGTACTGTCGGCGCAGGTGACGTCGGCGCCGGCGGTTGCGTAGGCGCTGGTGATGTGGGCGGCGGTGGGGCGGTTGGGCCGGGGCGTGTCCGGGAAGGCGTAGCCGTCGCCGTACTGGTTGGAGGGGGCTCTGTGGGTGTGCTCGAGGGCGACGTTGTTCGAGATGGAAGGGGCGTGGCCGTCGGCTGCGGGGATTGAGGGGACGGCGACGGTGATGGCCTCGCCGTTCCACCGCTACCGGGAGATGTGGCAACCGGCGTCGGGGTAACTGTTGGCGTTGACGTGGGCGTGGGCGTGGGCGACACAAGGTCTTCCGGGATCTCTGGTGGCGCTATTCCGCGCTGCTCGAATGGCACGCGTTCCAGACCCAGCAGACGCTCGACAGGAACCTTTGCCGGCTGCAGGCGGGCGTAGGTGGGAGCCCGATCCGGCGTCGGAAAAGTATGCAGAACAAGACCACCCAAAAGCAGCAGAAACACCAGCGCCACCGCCTGACGTGCGGCCCGGCTTTCTGTGAGGGCGCCACCACGAATTTCATCACGGCTGGTCAGGAGCGGGAATTCCTCCCCGTATGTGCTGAGCAGACTGTATGTTGGGGCCGCGAGATAGAGGCCAGACTGCCAGAGCAACAGTGCCGCGAGGATGACGCCGCCGGGTCTCGGCTCTATTGCCAGTACGGACACAGCTACCACCGCACACGTGAGGCCGATTCCTGTCTCCCATCTGGCTGCCGTGAGCGCGCGCACCACTCCAGAACGGGACTTCGATTTCGGGGTGCGCATGAAGACCCCTTGCGGCTGAATCAGCCCCTGGACTGCGCCCAGGGCAACGCTCCAGCTCAGGCTGAAAAAGTTAGCCATTGCCGCAAGCGCCTCACCAAAACTGAGCCTGAGCGCATAGCGCAGTGCCCAGAGGAAGCGCCACATGCCCAGCGCCAGGAAGACAGCGGGAATAATGACGAGCGGGGCAACAGCGGGCCTTATTGGAGTCGATAAAGGCGACAGCAAAAGTAAGGCGCCAAGGAGAAGGAAGACGACAAAGGTGAGATTCAGCACCTCGTTAAACCACTGCAGACCGCCGATAAGATACCAGTACCGTTGCGCGCGGGTCAGGCGATTGTGCGGATCGAGCATGCTCGCGCCGGGGAGCAACGACTTCCAATGCTTCTTCAGGATCTGAACGCCGCCAAAACACCACCGGAAGCGCTGCTTCTTCAATCCTTCGAAGCTGAACGGCATCAGGCCCCTGCCATAGGTCCGGTTGACGAAGATCGAGCGGTATCCGCGTTTGAGGATGCGTAGGCTGGCCTCCGCATCTTCGGTGATGCACCACTCATCCCAGCCGCCAATTTCCTGGAGCACCGATTTGCGAATAAGACCCATCGTGCCGCCAAAGATGATGGCGTTGTACTCGTTGCGCGACGGCATGGAAATGTCGAAAAAGTACTTGTACGCGTTGTAGCACGCTTCGAGGAAGCGGTTTCCATCAAAGTCACGATAGTCCTGTGGCGTCTGGACAAAAGCCACTTCCGAATCGGCAAAAGCCGGTACAAGCTCGGAGAGGTAGTGAGGCACGACGTGGTAGTCGGCATCGACAATGCCGACAATTTCTGCGTCCGGCGCGGTCTGCGCCAGAGCAAAGTTAAGCGCACCGGACTTATATCCGGGCCACTGATCCAGGTGCAGACAACGAAAGTGCGGGCCTAGCTCCCGGCAGGCCGCCTCTAACGGGCGCCACTTCTCTTCCTCCGGCGTATTGTTATCCACCAGCAGGACTTCGTAGTTGGGATAGTC
>JAWVYW010000225.1:0-5257 GCA_033722535.1 Promineifilaceae bacterium (SeqCode) | reverse complement strand
GAGCTGTCCTCTTCCGCCAGGGCGCGTCCGGCGTCCATCGCCACCGCCTCGGCACCGCCGCCTCCACCGAGGCCAGCATCCTGTTCCGGTATCGCGGCCTCCAGCCCCTCACCGCTGAAGATAAGGCCGCTGCCCAGCGTGCTGCGATACGCCTCCCGGGCGTAGAAGGCGTCGACGATGTCCGGCGCGTTGTCCGGCGCCAGCGTCAGCACGGCAAGGTCGACCAGCGCCAGGGAGAGATCGGCCTGCACCGGCTGCCCATTGCTGTCGGTGACGCGGATGTCGTAGGTAACCGTCTCGCCCGGCGATAGGAACTCGTCGCGCGGCACTAGTTCGACGTCGAGCGTAAACGGTGTCGGCGGGACGACCAGCTCCGTTAGGCCGACGCGCAGATCGGCAAACGGATTCGTCTCGTCCACACCCTTCATCGCCACGATCGTCACATAGGCGTTGGGCGAGAGCGCCTCTGTCACAGGAATCTCGACAACATCGCTATTCGTCTGCAGCGTGATCAGCCGCTGTTCAATTACCTCCCCGCGCTCGATCGTTAGCCAGGCATTCACCGGCCCCACGAACGGGCTCTGGACCAGAATGCGCGCGCGATCGCCGACTTCATAGGTGCGCTGGTCGAGGGTCAGATCCATCCGTTTCTCTTCGGGGTTCACGCGCCAGCCGACGAAGTCGCGGCCGGCGACCCAGAAGAGGACGCTGCTCGTGTGGGTGCGCCCGTTGGCGTCGGTAACCGTCGCCGCAGCGCGGTAGGTGCCGCCCGCCTCAGGAACGAAGGTTGCCTCGGCACGCCCGTTGCTGCCGGTGGTCGCCGTCGTCCGTGCGACTTCGGTATCGTCGGCGACCCACTCGCCGAAGGAGGTGCCGTTGGGGTTGGTCTGTTCGACAAAGCGGTAGTCGCGCTCGTAAAAGACGACCTCCACCTCTTGGCTGGGAAGCGGCTCGGCGTCGGCGTTCACCGTGATCAGGTTGACGGTAGTCTCCGTTCCTGCCTGATTGAGATACTCCTCCGGCGCGATGCCGACGTAGCTCTCGGCGGCGTGGAGGACGACTTCCCCGGTGCCGCTGATCGGAAACTCGCTGACGTCGCGCACGGTGGCCTCCACCGTCACGACGCGGCTGCCGTCCTCGACCTCCGCCAGCAGGTCGGCAGGCAGCGTCAGTACGACGCGCCCGTCGGCGTCCGTCGTCGCCGTTCCCTCGCGCAGGAAGTTGCCGAAGAAGTTGGCGTCGTGGCCGTACGCGAAATAGAAATTATCGTCGTCGTCAAAGCTGTAGAAGGGGCCATCCCAGGGCAGCTGATAGTTGCGCTCGCGGATGATCCAGTGGACAGACAGGTCGGCTGCCGGGGCGCCGAAGAAGTAGTCGGCTTCGATAATCACGTCGACCGTTTCCCCACGAAGCGCCTCGTCCTGCTCCGGCGTTACGCTGACCTGGAACTCCGGCCGGCGATATTCGGCCACCGTAAAGTGGCGGAAGGCGTCGGCGATGTTTTGCTCATCCTGCAGGTGGAGCCGGTACTGGCCCAATTGCGCCCCTTCCGGGATCTGGTACGCGCCGTTAAAGGTCCCGTTAGCATCGACCGGCAGCGTCAGTGCAACGCTCTCTGAATCCGCAGGCTCATAATAGGAGGTGAACTCCATTTCCACGGTGACCTCGCCCTCCTGAGGCAGGCCGTAGCGCGCGTAGTTGGCATCGCGGAGGATGCCGCGGAAGTAGACGGTGTCGCCGGGGCGGTAGATCGGACGGTCGGTGTAGATGTAAGCGAACTGCGGTTGCGGCGGCGCGCTGGTGTTGTCGACGCCGAACTGCCAGGGGGAGATACCCTCGTTCCACTGGCTGCTGGCGGCGCCGAAGCCGGGCTGGCCCGGTTCCCGCGCGACGACGAGTACGGCGGAGAGGTATGCCTCCTCAGGACTGTAGGGGAAGGTGGCGAGGCCGGAGGCGTCCGTCGTCGCCGTGCCGCTGGCGATGCCGTTGCGGTTGTAAAGGGTCAGCGGGAGATCCGCGACCGGCTCTCCGGTTGCCAGATCGGTCGCCCAGACGTGAACCGCCTCGAAGGTCTGTTTGACGACCAGGTTCGTGTCGGCGACCACGATCAGGCTATTCTGATTCTGCCACCAGCGCACGTCGTCGCCGATGCCCGGCCCACTCACGCGCAGATTGTAAATTCCGAGGGGAAGCGTCTGGCCCGCACCAGCCAGATCGAGGCTGACTACCTCTGCTTCGTTGCCCTGGAGGTCCGGGGTCAGCTGCCAGCTCGCGATCTGCTCGGCGTTCGCCAGGGCGGGGGCGTCATCTAGCTGGTACGGCTCTATCAGGAGGCGCGGCTGCAGCCCCACCCGGTAGAGCGCTGCGTTGACAGTCTCTACGTTGCGCGCAATGATCCCGACGGTCGTGGGATGGACGGTGCTGAACTGTCCGACCGGCGCCGGCAGATTTATCGAGGCGACCGGCGGCGGTGGCGGGGTACGGAACTGCCACGTGTATGCCTCGCCGAGGGTGTTCCCATACGGATCGGCGACATCGCCGGGAATGGTGATCGTGTAATCGGTGTCTCGTTCGAGTGGGAAGGCGAGGTTGACGTTGGCCTCGAAGATAAAGTAGTGCACTTCCTCTTCCGGCTGCGGGCTGATCTGGATGCGATCGCGGATGGTCGCTGGATCCATCGGCGAGGCGAAGCGAATATTGATCCCATGCTGGTAGAAGGGTGCCGTTTCGCCCGGCCCCGGATCGGTGCTCACGACGGCGGGGAAGGGGACGGTAGTGAAGCGGGTGCTGGTCTCCCGATCTAGCATGGCGGCGCGGTTGGCGCTGCGTGCTGTGTCGTCTATGAGTAGCGTGTACCGGGTGTCCAGCGCCAGGAGATCCTCAGGAACCAGGGAAAGGACTCGATTTTCCTCCGACCATTCAAAGGTAACCGGCGCTTGCGGATCAAGACTGATGGCGCTCTCCGTGCTCGCCGGATCCATGGCCATGTTAAAGGTAACTGTGATCGGGCGGTCAGGCCGGACTTCTGTCGCGCTCGGCTCGAGAACGATGTTGGCAACGCTGGGCGTTGCCGTGGTGAAGGTGCTGGTCACATCCTCCGCCAGCACTCCGCCTACAACGTCGGTCAGACCCGCAGGCACCGTCACCTGGTACTCCGTCGCCCCGGCGAAACCCTCCTCCGGTATAAAGGTGTAGATACTGGTGGAGAGCCACTCGCCGCTCCCCTCGACCGGCGGATCGAACTCCAATGGCTGGGGCAGGTCGGCCTGCTGGCCCGTCGTCACCAGCGGCACGACCGGGCGGTTGAAGAGAACGGTTACGCTGACCTGCGGGCTCACGCCGCCGACACCATCTTCGGGGATGATACGCGCTACTTCCAGAAAGCCCGCGGTGTCAAAGTAGAGCTCCAGCGGGCCCGTAAGCGTGCGCCCGTTACGGGCAGCGGCACTCTCGCCGATCTGCACGCGGTAGCGCGCCTGCCGTTCCAGCCTAGCACGGGGGGTAAAGATTAGCGTGTCGGGCCGCGGCCATTCAAAAGCGCCCTCGACCTCTTCGTCCCCGACGCTGTCGGCTGGCCGGATGGTGAATGCCTCTTCCACCGTCTCCTGGGCCATCGGCTGATCGAAGCGGATGGTGATTGCGCCGTCCAGCGGTGTCTCTTCACCCGGAGCGGGGCTGCGGTAGAGCAGCTCCGGCGCCCAGTCGATAGCGTCCGGATCCATCTGCAGCAGATCTTCGTCCGGCTCCGCTTCTGCCGCCGGAGTGGCCGGCGGCGCAGCCGCCACCGGCGTGCTGGAAGGCTGTGCGGGCGCTTCCGTCGTCGCCGGCTCAGTTGGCTTAACAGTCGGGGTCGGCTCTTGGGTGCCGCGCCGGCAGCCGGCGATGAGAATGATCAGGAGGACTACCAGAGTAAGACGGGTCTGAGAGGGGTTGCGCATCGTTATTTTCTCCGCTTGCAAGCGTGTTTGGCGCGCCGGTCGCGGCGCATCAGAAAGAAACCGTGCTCGGCCCTGTTGTTATTAAGACGTCGGCGAAGAATAAAAAGTTCCGCTAAACTGAGAATTGTCGCGCTAACTGAATCCAATTTTATCAGAGATATCCAGCCGTTGAAAGATAGTGTGCGCTGAGTATGGCTTATGTAACGATCAATGTAAGAGAGAGATTGACAATCTGGCAACGCGGCCGGCGCGCTGCTATAATGATGGGACTGTGAGCGAGGCGCACCTTAACAGCACGACGGAAGATAAAAAGTGGATGCAGGAGGCCCTGGCGCTGGCGGAACAGGCAGCCGCGCTTGGTGAAGTGCCGGTAGGTGCGGTAGCCGTCAGGGACGGCGAGATTATCGGCGCTGGCTTCAACCGCAAGGAGAGCGACCAGGACCCGACTGCCCACGCAGAGATGATCGCTCTGCGAGAAGCGGCGGAGCATCTGGGGAACTGGCGCCTGCTGGGTGTCACCCTCTACTGCACGCTCGAGCCCTGCCCGATGTGCGCGGGCGCTATGATCCAGAGCCGCCTCGAGCGGCTGGTCTATGGCGCGCCAGACACGCGCTTCGGCGCCGACGGCACCATCGTCGACGTGCTCGCCGAACCGCGCTTCAACCATCGCGTTGAGGTGACGGCGGGCGTCTGTGACGAAGAAGCGGCGGCGCTTTTGCAGACCTTCTTCCGCCGGCTACGCGAGAAGCGCCAGAGCGACAGCGCAATAGAATAACTGGGAGAGGTGCCAGAGTGGTTTAATGGGGCGCTCTCGAAAAGCGTTGTGGCCTCGCGGTCACCGTGGGTTCGAATCCCACCCTCTCCGCTCTCGAGAAGGATACCGGTTCTTTTGATGCGGTATCCTTCTTTCTTTTTGTGGGCCTTTGGTCGTTTCCCCACGCGGTGGTAAAAATGACGCGTGTAGACGAGGACGGCAGATGGATCAGAAGACGTTTCATATTCTTGAATTTGATAAAGTGCTCGACCGGCTGGCCGCTTATACGAGCTTCTCGGCCGGGGCCCAGCTGGCCCGGGGGCTGACGCCGACGGACGAGATAGACGAGGCCCGGCGGCGTCAGGCGGAGACTGCGGAGGCGGTTGACCTCTTTGAGAGCGGCAGCGACGTGACCATCGGCGGCGCACGCGACGTGCGCCGGGCGGTGGAAAATGCCCGGCGCGGCTACGTGTTACGCCCGGAAGACTTTCTGGAGATCCGCGGCACGCTCATCGCTGCCCGTAATCTGCGCCGCGCGCTCCTGAAAGTGGAAAGCCGTTTCCCT
>JAWVYW010000224.1:0-5306 GCA_033722535.1 Promineifilaceae bacterium (SeqCode) | reverse complement strand
GCGTTGTGACTGTGTTCGGGCCACTTACCAGGACGTCGTGCGGCACATTCGTGCTCACATTGTCGCTCCGCCGAGACAACCACGAATGTGTGCCCTGGTGCTCCGTTCGTCCGTTCATGTAAACCGTCGCCTGATTGGTATACGTACTGTACTGAGTGGCTCGCGAGTGGCTGAAAAATTCGGCAGTTACTGTCGCCTGTGCGCCGGAAGGGGCGGGATCGGGCAGCTCAATCGTGTGATCGCTCACGACAGCGGTGCCGGAGACCGGCTTTCGATACTGCTTCCAGTACCAGGCATCCGGTTCGTTGGGGAATTGATCCCACTGATCACTATACGTGTAGGTGAAGATCGCTTCTTCTTCATGCGTCACGGTTTGCGGGAAGTCGGCGGCGACCGGTGGAGTGCCGGACGCCGGGGCGGCATTTTCCATCCTCGTCGCACTGCCGCCGTCCCAGAGCCAGAAGACATTTTCTGTAACGAATTGTCGCTCAAGGCGTGGACCGTCAAATGTCCAGCCGTAAAAGCGCAGCCGATCGCCTAGATCGAACTGCCCATCGCCGTCGTTGTCGACAAAGTCGGTTGCGACCGGCTCGCCACGATAGATCATCTGAAGCGTCGCCGGATCGACTGTCGTCAGATCCATTCCGGCGGCGGTCAGTGTATCGTAATCGAGGCTGTGGATGCCGTCGCCGTTCACCACCAGCCGATAGACAGCCCGGTCGGTCGGGAGCATTGTGGGGGGCGCATTCACCTCCAGCGGAGCCGCTGCCCAGCGGGCCGCCTGCTCAGCGTTCAGGAGTAAGGGAGCGAGCGGATCATCGCCCTGCTGAACTCGCTCCGGCTCAGCAGCCACCGGCGTCAGAAGCGGTTTACCTCCCACGAATTCTATCATGACAACCACCTCTGGGGTGTGTGCCAGCACACGCGCCTGGGGATTGTAGCGGAGGGGGAAGAGCGAAAGCTGCACAAAGTGGCGGTTCCGGTAGCTCTGCACCGGCGATACGCTGTATGCCTGGGCCGGATAGAAGCTATCTGCGCCATAGAAAGCCGGATCAGGGGCTATAGTCGTACCGGTCAGTTGGCTGATGATATCGTCGCCTGCGGGATCAACCACTCTAGGCGCCGGCGCCGGGGAAAGCGCGCGGTCGAGCTCCAGGGTGCGCGTGTTCTCCTCGTGCACCGTTACCTCAACCGAGGCTCCCGGGGGTACGGCGATAAGTGTCGTATAGTAGGGAACCGCCGGTGCGCCGGGTTGGGCAGTCGAAGCTGAGAGTCCGGCTGCCGTCAGCGCCCCGTCGCTCATGAGCGTAACCTCGGGCACCGCCAGCGCCAGACGGATCCCCGTGCTATCTGCCTCGACGACGTGCACGCCGGCGGGAGCCGACACTGACGCTGATCTGCCGGTAACGCCATTGCTACTGGAACTGGTCGCCGCTAGCGTGCTGGGAGCTGCAAGGGCAAGTGCTGCGAGCAGCGGCATCAGTAGCAGGCGTAGAGAGGACCGAACACGTATCATGATCACCATGCAGAGTAGACATCGTTGGACAGAGGCTGCGGATCAAAGAGTAGCAGGTGGCTATTGTGCTGGCAATAACCGTTACGATCTCCTAATCATGGCTGAAGGAGCACTGGGCTGTGCTTCAGCCGGCGGGAGAATCGCTCCGCCACACGATGAGATCCCGTTTCGCCAACTGGTCGAGGAAATGCAAGACGTCGCTGGCGGCTTGCTCTGAGGAAATGTCATAGGTTGCCACGAGCTCTGCGGCGATCTCCTTGGTGCTCCGGGCTCCGTCGACCAGCTGCCAGATTTTTGTGCCGACCGGATTTAGAACGCGGACTTCTCCGGCTTCCGGAGAAATAAGAACGGCGCCATCGTCGACCACACGCCAGATGATCTCCTCGGCTGCGACGGGAATTGACTTACCTGTCATTACTTTTCTCCTTTCTATAGCTCTGTATGAGCAGTAATAGACCCGCCACGATGCTGAAAAGGGCCAGAGCAACAGTCCACTGCCCGGGCTGCGGGACGTGATGTTGGAAAACCTGCTGTTCCTGTGTTGTATTGTCCAGTTCCACGTCGACGAGGCGGTAGGTGTAGGTTGTCCCCGCCTCTACATTCTCGTCGACAAACGTGTAAGTGTCACCGGCAATGGAGCTGCCGCGCGCGGGGATCAACTGCTCGTTGATCCGCTCGAATGTTCCAGATTCTGCTTCTCCGCGATAGATGTGAAAGCCCGCGATGTTCCTCTCTGTCTCTGTTTGCCATTCGATCACTACCGGGGATGGTGCAGCGAAAGGGCCAGCGAACATTCCTGCTCCGAGCAGCAGCCAGAGGATGCCGATGATGATCAACAGCCGCTCGCGCTCGCTGGCGGTGCGCTCAGGGGCCCCTTGCTCGCGTTTAGCCGTCGCCATCAACCGGCTTATGCTCCGTCTCGTCTGGCCATTGCCGCCACTCACGAGCGCTGCCATACAGGTTGAAGAGGCTGAAGAGTGAAAGTAGCAACCATACCACACCTTCGAGCACCGTCTCCGCCGTCGCCACCAGCCCCAGGCCAACCAGAATCGCGCTCAACCATAGGAACGTGACATAGGCTGGGTGGAGGAGGAGCGAGCGCAGCGCGCGTTCCTCCTCTTGTGCCTGAAAATAACCATAGCTGAGGACTGCCAGCGCAAGTGCCAGCCCGCCAATCCACAAGCTGTGTGTTGCGATAGTAAGCAGCAAATCGGTCACGAGATCGTTCCGCGTTCTGGTAAAATTGGTCGGCTCCGGCGACTGCTCAGAGCCGTTACTCTACTGAAAAGAACAGATCGAAGCAACTGTCCGCGCAGTTGCTTTGGAAAGGCAATATCGAGATGGCTAAAGTGAAAACGCGCTACGTCTGTGACTCCTGCGGGCGAACAACGCCACGTTATCTGGGGCGTTGTCCCCAATGTAACGAATTCGGAACAATGGTTGAGGAGGTGCTGACACCGCCAAAGAAGGGGAGGCCAGTGCCCGCTGCTTCCGGCGCCCGCCCCTTCCGCCTCCATGAGATCGTCGCCGATGGGTTAGAGCGTCTTCCGCTTCCCCTAGACGAGTTCGCCCGCGTGCTCGGGGGTGGCATCGTTCCGGGTTCTCTGGTGCTGGTGGGCGGCGATCCCGGCATCGGCAAGTCCACGCTCCTGTTGGAGGTCGCCTCCCTTGTCGCCAATCTACACGGCCCGACGCTGTACATCTCCGGCGAGGAAAGCGTGCGCCAGATTAAGATGCGCGCCGATCGCCTGAATCTGAAGGCAGAGGATCTCTTTCTGGTGACAGAGACGAATTTGGGTGTGATGCAGCGCCACATCGAGGAGGTGGAGCCGGTGTTGGTCATCGTCGATAGCATTCAGACGACCCACACCGAAAATCTCAATTCAACCGCCGGCAGCGTCAGCCAGGTACGGGCCTGTGCGAGCTATTTTCAGGAGATGGCCAAACAGAGCGGGGTCACCGTGTTCCTCGTCGGCCATGTCACCAAAGAAGGGGCCATTGCCGGCCCGCGCGTGCTTGAGCATATCGTCGATACGGTCCTGTACCTGGAGGGCGATCCCTTCCACCGCTATCGCCTGCTGCGCAGCGTCAAAAATCGCTTTGGAGCGACGAGTGAGGTTGGCGTGTTTGAAATGGTGGAGAAAGGAATGGTGCAGGTCGAAAATCCCTCCGAAGCTTTCCTAGCAGAACGGCAGGCGAACGCCCCGGGCTCGACGATCGCCGTCACGGTCGAGGGGACGAGACCCCTTCTGGTGGAGATCCAGGCCCTCTCTAACACGACGACCTTCAGCAATCCGCGGCGCACCGCCAACGGCATCGACTACAACCGCCTCCTTCTGTTAACGGCTGTGCTTGGGCGCCGGGTCAACGTGAAGGTCCACGACAAGGATGTCTTTGTCAACGTTGTGGGTGGGCTGCAGATTGACGAGCCGGCAGTCGATCTGGCGGTCGCGGTGGCGATTGCCAGCGGTGTGCGTGACCGGCCGGTGCACGCCGATATGGCCTTTATCGGAGAGATAGGACTCAGCGGTGAGCTGCGGGCGGTGAGCCAGATCGACGTGCGTCTCAAGGAGGCGGTCAAGCTAGGCTTTCGGCGCTGCGTCGTACCTCGTACACCCGGACGCAGGCTCGAGGAGGCGCCGGATGGACTGGAGGTTCTCGGCTGCCGCACGCTGGCCCAGGCGCTCGACGTGGCGTTGATAAAGTAGCGTCCATTCGTGCCCCCATCTGCCTCAGGAGCGCCGGACGAACAAAAAGAGCGCCAGCCCGGCGAGGCCCAACAGGAGCACGCCGCCGAGCAGCAAGACGGTCACCGCCGTTCGCTCTGGATGTAGCGGGGCGCTGCTCGCGCTCTCATTCTCCAGGACAACCGGCTCTGGCGTTGCCGCGCCGGGCTCAGAAGCTGTCCCCGGCGCTGTCGCTGCCGCCTCCTCTGCTGCTAGTGCGGTGGGCGGGGGAACGAGGATCGCCGCGGGTGTGGCGCTTGAGGTTGGCGGTGGTGAGGGGGACGCAGCCTGGGTGGGCAGCGGAAGATCGGCGGAGCCGCCGACGGAGCGTGGCTCCTGTCGCCAGCCGACAATCAGTTCCTGTCCCACCTGAAGCAGAGCGTCCCTTGTCAGCCCCTCGTTCAGCGCCAGCAGCTCCGCCAACGAGAGATCATAGCGGAAGGCGACGAGACTGAGCGTGTCGCCGGCCTCTATCTCGTAGATGTAGGCGTTGTCGTCGCGCAGGATCGCGCCCTCGGGGACGCCGGAAGGAGGGGGCGGGGTGAGCGTCAGCACGTTTTCCGTGAACCCCACAATAAGGCGCTGGCCGACGCGGAGGAAGCTCTCGCCGTCGAGATCGTTATTGGTATAAAGTGTCTGTAGATCGATCCCGAAGCGGTCCGCAATGCCCAGCGGCGTATCGCCGCTCCGCACCTCATAGATGATCCGCCCTTCCGCGTCAGGGGTTGGTGTGGGAAGTGGGGTGGCGGTGCTGGCCAGGGCGCTACCGAGCGCCGCGCGCCCGAAAGAGGGCACCAGATCGGGTGCGGGAAGCCCCAGCCGTAGCGGCCCCTGTGCAGCAGCCACCCGCGTCCGCTGTTGCACGTAGGGCGGGGTAACAAGCAGAAGCAGGATCAGGAGAATCAGGCGGGCGCGACCGTCCATAAAAGCGAGTGTCACCGTGCCGCGCTGCCCTGTCAAATTACTCTAAACCTGGCCCCATGTAGCGGTACTGGAGGGTCGGCGCGGCGAAGACGTTTACAGTCTCGATCAGGCGGTCGGCTTCGGTGCGTGTCAGCTGGCCG
>JAWVYW010000223.1:0-5319 GCA_033722535.1 Promineifilaceae bacterium (SeqCode) | reverse complement strand
GCTCGAACTTCGCCTCTCCGATGCCGGAGACGTTCATTACGTCCTCGATCCGTTCGAAGGGGCCGTAGGCTTCACGGTAATCGACGATCTTCTGCGCCGTCGCCGGGCCGACGCCCGGCAGCGTGTCCAGCTCGGCCAGCGTGGCCGTGTTCAGGTTGACGCGCCCGCCCGCCGCTTCCTCCTCGGAGTGGGCGGAGCCCGTACCGCCGCCGGGTGTGGACGGCGTCGGCGCGCTGATCAACGGCGGCGCGCTCTCTGTGTCCACCTCTTCCAGGCTGGGGATGTGCACGTGCATCCCGTCGGCGACGGGGAGCGCCAGATTGACGGCGTCTCGCGCCGCGTCCTCGCTGAAGCTGCCGGCGGCCTCCACCAGGTCGGCGACGATGCTCCCCGGCGGCAGCTCGTAGACCGCGCTCTCGGAGATGGCGCCGCTGATGTAGACGCGCACCGGCCCGCGTGTGGGCGTCGCCGTCGGGGTGGCCGTCGGCATCGGTGTGGTGGTCGGCGGCGCCGCCTCGATGATCAGCGGCGTGGGCTGCTCGCGCCCCATGAGCCCCGAGATGACGAAGCCCACTGCCACGCCGAGCAACAGCGCGCTCGGCAGGGCGAACAGGGTCATCCTGTTCCACTCGCGTTTAGATTCCATTGCCCTCTTCCTTCAATCAGCCGCGGTCGGGCTACCCCTTGATCACCGCCAGCGGCACAATGCGCGCCACCTTGCGCGCAATACCGGCATTGTGTACGACTTCGATCACCCGGTCGACGTCTTTATAGGCCACCGGCGCCTCTTCCGCCAGCCCGCCGAGGCTGCCGGCGCGCACGCGGATGCCCTCCTCCTCCAGCTCGCGGCGCAGCGCGCCGCCCTGCACCTGCCGCCGCGCCTGGCGCCGGCTCATCGTGCGCCCCGCCCCGTGACAGGTGGAGCCAAAGCTCTGCTTCATCGAGCCCTCTGTGCCCACCAGCACCCAGCTCGCCGTGCCCATCGAGCCGGGCACCAGCACCGGCTGCCCGATGTCGCGGTACACGCCGGGCAGCGCGGGCGAGCCGGGGCCGAAGGCGCGGGTCGCCCCCTTGCGGTGGACGCACACTTTCACCTGGCGACCGTCGACCTCGTGCTCCTCAATTTTGGCCATGTTGTGCGCGATATCGTAAATCTGGTACAGGTGGTGGTTGCCCACCTTCCCCGCCAGCGCCTGCTCGAAGCTGCGGCGGATGAGGTGCGCCAGCATCTGCCGGTTGCAAAAGGCGTAGTTGGCGGCGCCGCGCATGGCGGCGAGATAATCCTGCCCCTCCGGGCTGCTCAGCGGCGCGCAGACCAGCTCGCGGTCGGGCAGCTCGATGTTGTGGCGGCGTACGCTGCCGTGGAAGCGCTTGACGTAATCGCTGCACACCTGGTGGCCGAAGCCCCGGGAGCCGGAGTGGATCTGCACCACGACGCGCCCCGGCGCCAGCCCCATCCGCGCCGCCGCCTTTTCGTCGTAGACCTCGTCCACCATATCAACCTCGATAAAGTGGTTGCCGGCGCCCAGCGTGCCCAGCTGGTCGCGCCCGCGGGACCGGGCGCGGTCGCTGACCTTGCCGGCATCGGCTCCGGCAATGCTCCCTCCCTCTTCCGTCCGCTCCAGGTCCGCCTCCGTCGCGTACCCCTGGTCCAGCGCCCAGCGAGCGCCCCGCTCTATCACCTGATCCAGCTGGTGCAGGTCGAGGCGGAACTCGCCCCCCTGCCCCACGCCGCTCGGGCAGTTCTCGTGCAGGGCCGTCGCCAGGGTGTCCAGGTACGGGGCCACCTCGTCATAGCTGGCGTGCGCGCCGAGGAGACGCACGCCGCAGTTGATGTCATACCCCACGCCTCCCGGCGAAATGACCCCATCCGGCAGCTCGGTGGCGATCACGCCGCCGATGGGGAAGCCGTAGCCCTGGTGGATGTCCGGCATGGCGAGAGCGTAGCCGGTGACGCCGGGGAGGGTGGCAGTGTTCACCAACTGCTCCAGGCTGCGCCCGTCCATTGCCTCCTCCAGCAGCGTATCGTCGGCGTAGAAGCGCGCCGGCACCCGCATGTCGGCCCGAAATGACGGTGGAATTTCGAACAGGTAGTCGTTCAGCCGTTTGAAACCGGAAATACGAACCATCTTCCTCTCCTTCTAAACGTCAAAGACGACAGTTGCTTCCAGCCCGTGCGCCCTCTCCACCACTTCCAGGCCGTGGTAGGTGACCGCCTTGATGTGCTTTTGCAGCGCAGGGGCGCGCCCGCCACGGATTACGCCCTGGAGCACCGTCGGAGTCGCCCTTTCCAGATCGAAGTCGTCAAAGATCAGCCCCTCCGTCTCCGCCAGGTAAGCCAGCTCGCTCAGCCACTCCACGAGCATGCTCTCGCGGTCGAACGCCTCCAGCGCCAGCCGCACGGCGACGTCTGTGCCCACCGCACTTACATCCTCCACCAGCAAACTGTTCATGCCCCGGGCGGCGTTGCGCAACAGCGCCGGGAAATCGCTCCCATAGACGCGCAGCGCCCAGTCGGCGGTGTGTTCCACCACCACGAAATCAGGGTAGGCTGCGAGGTCCGGATCATCCTGCGGCGCTGGCATAGGGCCATTGTAACACGAACGCTTGGCGCTGTCCGCGCGACTGTTGGCTAAAAGGCCCCTTCTGACTATGATTGTGCCCATGGCTGAGAAACAGATCGCTCCCTACGGCTCCTGGCCCTCCCCCATCACCACAGAGCTAATCACCCAGAACGTCGTTCGGCTGGGGCAGACCGCCGTCGATCCCGACGGCGATGCCGTTTACTGGGAGGAGGCCCGGCCGGCGGAGGGCGGGCGGCACGTCGTGGTGCGCTGGGCGCCCGGCGGCGAGCCGGAAGCGCTGACGCCCCCTCCCTACAACGTCCGTTCGCGCGTGCATGAGTATGGCGGCGGCGCCTTCTGGGTCTCCCGCGGCGAACTTTTCTTTGTCAACTTCGACGACCAGCGCATCTACCGCCAGACCGCCGGCGAGGCGCCCCATCCGATCACGCCGCCGAACGTCGACCTGCGCTACGCAGATGGCGTTGTCGACTGGCAGCGGGCGCGCATTATCTGCGTGCGCGAAGACCATACCGTCGCCGGCGGCGAGCCCCTCAACGCCCTCGTCGGCGTCGCCCTCGGCGGCGGAGACGAAGGGGGCGAGATCCTCGTCATGGGCGATAGCTTCTACGCCTCGCCCCGGCTCAGCCCCGACGGGAACCATCTCGCCTGGCTGGCCTGGAACCACCCGCAGATGCCGTGGCAGGGGACAGAGCTGTGGGTCGGGGCGGTGGACGGCGACGGGCGGGTGACGGACCGGCACCTGGTTGCCGGCGGCCCGGACGAGTCGCTCTTCCAGCCAGAGTGGGGGCCGGAGGGAGCCGGCGCGCTCTATTTCATCTCCGACCGGAGTGGATGGTGGAACCTCTACCGGCAGCCGCTGGCTGCGGGCGCCGAAGCGGAGGCGGTCGCCCTGCTGCCCCGGGAGCGCGAGTTCGGGCTCCCCCAGTGGCAGTTCGGTAGGCAAAGCTATGGCCTGACCGCCGGCGGCGCCCTCATCTGCCTCTACCTGGAGCAGGGGGAATGGCGCATGGCGATGCTTGCCCCTGCCGGCCCTGGCGGCGAGTTGACGCCGATGGTGCTGCCCTATAACGAGTTGTCCCATCTGGCGGTGGGCGCCGACTCTGTCGCCGTCGTCGCCGGCGGCCCGGCGGAGCTGCCGGCCCTGCTCCGCATCGACCTCAAAACGCAGCAGGTCGCCGTTCTCCGCCGGGCGGGCGAGTTACCGCTCGACGCCGGCACCTTCTCCCTACCGGAGGAGATCGCCTTTCCCACAGGCGATGGCGAGCGCGCTTACGCTTACTACTACCCACCCCACAACCCCCACTACCAGGGGCCGGCTGAGGAAAAGCCGCCGCTCCTGGTGATGAGCCACGGCGGGCCAACCAGCCGCACGCCCTCTCACCTGCAGCTGCGGATCCAGTTCTGGACCAGTCGCGGCTTTGCGGTTCTCGACGTCAACTATCGCGGCAGCACCGGCTACGGGCGCGCTTATCGCCAGAAGCTCGACGGGCAATGGGGGCTGGTCGACGTGGAAGATTGCATCGCCGGCGCCCGCTATCTGATCGAGCGGGGCGACGTCGACCCCGAGCGTCTCGCCATCCGCGGCGGCAGCGCCGGCGGCTACACCACCCTCTGCGCCCTCACTTTCCACGACTTCTTCCACGCCGGCGCCAGCTACTTCGGCGTCAGCGATCTGGAGGCGCTGACCCGTGAGACGCACAAATTTGAGTCCCGCTACCTGGACAGCCTCGTCGGCCCCTACCCGGAGATGCAGGAGCTGTACCGCCAGCGCTCGCCGGTCCACTTTGTGGAGCAGCTGAGCTGCCCCATTATCTTCTTTCAGGGACTGGAAGACGCCGTGGTTCCTACCGCACAGGCCGAGCTGATGGTCGACGCGCTGCGGCGGCAGGGTCTGCCAGTGGCCTACCTGCCGTTCGCAGGCGAGCAGCACGGCTTCCGCCGCGCGGAGACGATCCGCCGTGCGCTCGAAGCAGAGCTCTACTTCTACAGCCGGATCTTCGGCTTCGAGCCCGCAGATGAGATCGAACCGGTCACCATTGAGAATCTGCCCGAGTAGCCGATGAACGTTCTGAATCTTATTGTCGGTCTCGCAGCGCTCTTTCTGGGCCGCCAGCTCTTCTGGCTCTTTGTCGCCGCCGCCGGCTTCATGCTTGGCGCCACCCTGGCGACGGAGCTCCTCAGCGCGGGCGCGGTGTGGCTCTCCCTGCTCCTCGCCCTCGCGCTGGGCCTGCTGGGCGCGCTGCTCGCCGTCTTCTTTCAGCGCCTGGCGATCGGCATTGCCGGCGCTATCGCCGGCGGATTTCTCTTCCTCAACCTCGCCCAGCCCTTGCTCGGCGGGTTCCAGCTCTACACCTTGCCCGGCATCTTAACCTTCATCCTCGGCGGGATACTGGGGGCACTGTTCGTCTTGCTCTTCTTCGAGCTGGCGCTGATCGTCCTCTCCTCTGTCGTCGGCGCCAGCCTCCTCACCAATACGGCGGCGCAGATGCTGATCCTGACCCCGGCGAGCAGTACGCTCCTCTTCGTCGCCCTTCTCGTCGTAGGCGTCGCGGTCCAGGCCGCCCTCTGGCAGGCGCGCGAGAGGGAGCCGGCATAGTGCGCCCGCGTCCGCTTCTCCTCCTGTGTAGCCTGCTCTGCATTCTGATCCTCGCGGCCTGCGCGCCCGCCGCGGTCGACGCTCCCGCCACGCCGACGGCTGCCGTGGCGCTCATTCCCACCGCCGCCGGCGTCCCGC
>JAWVYW010000222.1:0-5346 GCA_033722535.1 Promineifilaceae bacterium (SeqCode) | reverse complement strand
CCCGCCTGGACGATGAGCCTGATCTGGCTCTTCTGCTAAGCGTGGAAGCTAACCGGATTGCCGATAGCGCTGCGGCGCGAAGTGTGCTGCGCACCGCGCTGGTTTCCCATCCCCGGCTGTTGACTCATCTGTGGGGCCATACGGACCGGATCAGCAGCGTGGCCTTCAGTCCAGATGGCAAGACGCTGGCCTCGGCCGGCAATGACAATACGATCCGGCTGTGGGACGTGGCGAACGCCCGGCCGCTGGGCGCGGCTCTGACGGGGCACAGGGACAACGTGCTGAGCGTTGCTTTCAGCCCAGACGGTCGGCTCCTGGCCTCTGCGGGCAGTGACCGGACAATCTTGCTCTGGGATTTAACCGGCCTCCCTTCTCTCGCCGCCCGTCTCTCTGCCGGCACGGAGAGCGTGCGCAGCGTGGCGTTCAGCTCCGACGGGAGAAAGCTGGCGTCGAGCGGCGGCCGGTCCATTCTGTTATGGGATATGGCGACCGTGCTCGACGAATCGCCTTCCTCTGCGGCGCTGCCCGCTCTCAGCCTCAGTGGGCACGAGGACATTGTGACCAGCGTGGCCTTCAGTCCGGACGGAAGTGTGGTGGCCTCGGGCGGCAACGACGGTATGATCTTCCTGTGGGACGCGGAGAGTGGAGAGTCGCTCGGCCCACCGCTCGCCGGGCACAGCGGCTGGGTGAGAAGCGTGGCCTTCAGCCCGGACAACGAACTGTTGGCCTCGGCTGCGGAGGATGGAACTATTTTGTTGTGGGACCTGCACCCAGCTCCTGTCCTCCAGGAGACGTTGCAGGGCCACACGAGCTCGGTGCGCAACCTTACTTTCAGCCAACAGCCTCATCCTCTGAACGGCCGCCCTCTCTTGGCTTCCAGTAGCACGGATGGCACGATTATTCTCTGGGACACAGCTGCCGGCAAACCCCTCATGCCCCCACTCACTGGACACGGCGATTGGGTGCGGAGCGTGGCCTTCAGTCCCGACGGTAAGTTATTGGCCTCGGCCGGCCACGATCAAGCCGTCATTTTCTGGGACGTAACCGGCCGGGAACGGGATGCGCTCCTGCTCGGTAGTCCTCTGGACGCAGATTTAGAGAAGGTGCATAGCATCGCCTACAGCCCGGATGGGCAAATGCTGGCTTCAGGGAATGAGGATTGGACGGTCATTCTCTGGGACGTGGCGCGTCGCGAGCCGCTTGGTCCGCCGATGGAGGGGCATACAGAGAGGGTTCGGAGCGTGGCCTTCAGCCCGGATGGCGAAATGTTGGCTTCCGGGGGCGATGATCGGACGATCATCTTGTGGGACGTGGCGCGTCGCGTGCCTCTCGGCCCGCCGCTGACCGGTCATACGGAGAGCGTGCAGAGCGTGGCCTTCAGCCCGGACGGGCAAATGCTCGCTTCGGGGAGTAACGACGGGACGATCATCTTGTGGGATATTGATGCCTCATCCGGGGGCACCGCAGCCAATCTCCGGCAAGGTCGCCCGTTCGTCGGCCGCCTCGGAGCGGTGCAAGCGGTCACGTTCGGGCCGGATGGTCTCTTGCTGGCCGCGGCTGGTGAGACGAAGCGCGTGCGCATCTGGGATCTGGCAGCCGCGCTCGATGCCGGGAACAGCCCCCCGCTTGTGGCCACCCTCGACGGGCACGAAGACGTGGTGTTCGGCGTCGACATCAGCCCGGATGGGGTCATGCTGGCTTCGGGTAGCTGGGATAGGACGGTGCGCCTGTGGGAGGTGGCGAGCGGGGAGCGACTTCGCACGCCTCTCCGCGGGCACAGCGAAAGCGTCCAGGATGTTGCCTTCAGTCCCGATGACCGGCTCCTCGCTTCGGGCAGCTGGGACGAGACGATTCGACTCTGGTTTCTGCCGGAAGGGGAATCCCTGGGTCCTCCTCTCGCCGGTCACACCGGGAGTGTGCGGAGCGTGGCCTTCAGTCCCGATGGTCAGACGCTGGCTTCGGCCGGGGACGACGGCATGATTCTGCTATGGGACGTCGACCCGGAGTCGTGGCAGGCGCGAGCCTGCCGGCGGGTCAATCGCAATCTGTCCCAGGAGGAATGGCAGAGATTTTTTGGCGAGCAACGGTATCGGGTGACTTGCCCGGAATTACCAGCCGGGGAGTGAGGCGAGCATCCATTGCATTGAGTATTAAGGAGAGAAGGACCTATGAAGGCAACTTCTACGCAAAATCTGGCTACGTTTCTTACTATCGTTATAGTCATTTTCCTGAGCGGCTGCCAGCCGACCGTCGAACCAGCCGGAGAGGAAGATGAGCAAGGTTCTCCGTTGGCCACGGCGCGGGTTAGCGCACAACGCACCGAACCCGGCCGGGCAACCGTTACTGCTCACAACGATCTACAGTACGTAGTGGAGGAGTCGCCGTCGCCGGACAGCCTCGACCAGATCGACACGCTCCTCGCCGCCCAATCGACCTGCGCAGTTTTTGTGGCCGAAAAGGCAGCCGAGGAACTGGACGTAAAACTGACCGGTGCGACGGCAACGGCGGCGTTCGACGAGGAGGCGCAGCAGGTTCGCGTTTTCCTGGATCTGCCTGGCGTGGACGACGAAGAGGTTCTGGCGCTGGCGAACAATCTCAGGCAACGTTGCCCGATCTACACGACGCTGGCGCGGGCCGGATCTGTTGACTTCACACCTGGGGAACAGTTCGAGTTGCCGACCAGTGAGGCAGAGGTGGTCAGGGCGACCCTCGCCGAGTTCGGTCGGGCAAACGTCACAGCCCAGAACCAGGCCTTTGTGATGGATTCTGTTCCGCCGCTGGATGGCCCGAACGTGGAACTCAACCCCCTGGACTTGATGCTCGGCGGCCTGGCAGCTTGCGGCACCTTTGCCATCGACGAGATAGAGCAGCTGGCGAATGCCAACGTCGTCGTGGAGGGCGATCTTGATCCGAGCGGCGTGCGCGATCTGGAGGGGGAAAACCCGCGGATACAGGCAATGCGCATTATAGTCGAGGCGGACGGAGCTCCAGTGGACCTCTCGGCGGAAGTCGAAGACGAGCTCAGCCAACAGTGTCACCTTTATCAGACGCTGAACGGCACCGTCAATATTAGTATCTTGACGGAGCCGACGAAGTGATGCTTTGAGTTCTCCCAGCTAAGGGTGTCGGTTATTGGCAAGCAGAATGACACACGAGCCTCCAGAGAGGGTTCGATCCTCGTCGCTCTCGTTCCAACCCTGAGCGAAGAGTTCTCAAGTAAATCGAGCACTTTTCACGCTTCTAGATGCCTGTACCCAGAGCGGGCTCCATCCTTGCCGCTCGCGCCTGTTCCGTCCATGGATCATCTACAGGGGCGCGGCCCCACTCGTCTAGATTAGCGCGTACCCACTCGTACTTGAGCAAAGGTGCTCAGGGCGTTCGCTCCGGATCATCGATCATGAGGAAGCGATTATTTAGTCGTTGTAGTGGCTGAACTCTATTGAGGAGCGGACCTGATATTTCGACAGCCCGCTCGGATCTCTGGCCAGGGAGCTGACTGTTATCCCCCGGCGGCTTATAATAGCATTATGAATGTGCTATCTCTGCGCTTCCTGGGCACCTTTGAGGTTACCCTGGATGGACAACGGCTGACCGGTTTTCGTTCGGTGAACGTGCAGGGATTGCTCGTCTATCTGGCACTCGAGGCGCACCGATCCTTCCCTCGCGACCTCCTGGCTGCGCTCTTCTGGCCGGAGGAGCCGGATCGTGTGGCCCGTACGAACCTTCGACAGTCCCTCTACCAGCTGCGCAAGGTGCTTCAGGACGCCGGTCGCGAGCAACCATTCCTTTTGGTGTCGCGCGAGACGCTGCAGTTCAATCGTCAAAGCGAACATGTACTCGATGTGGATCAGTTCGTGAAGGCCGTCGAGCGAGGGGAGCTGGGAGAAGCCGCACAGATCTACCAGGGCGACCTCCTGCCCGGCTTCGCATCGGCTAGCCTGGAGTTTGAGGATTGGCTGCGCCGCGAGCGGGAACGACTGCACCGGCTGGCACTTAACGCGCTGCATGAGCTGACCGAACAGCAGCTCTCCCACGGGCGCGGGATGCTTTTGGCAGCACAGGATATGGCGCGCCGCCAGCTGGCTCTGGAGCCGTGGCGTGAGGCCGCCCACCAACAATTAATGCGAGCGCTGGCGCTGGCGGGCGAGCGTTCCGCCGCCCTGGCCCAGTATGAGATTTGTGTAGAGGTTCTCGCAGAAGAGCTCGGGGTGCCGCCAGCAGCGGAAACGACGGCGCTCTTCAAGGCGATCCGCGCTGGCGAGATCGCTCCGGAGACGAAGGGTGAAAAGGGCGTTGGCGAGAGCGCCGCGCCGCGCCATAATCTTCCGCGTCCGGGGATCTTTATCGGCCGCGAAGCAGAGAGGGAGGCACTGCGGGGTTCGCTGGGAAATCCGGAGATTCCGCTGGTGACGGTCGCCGGTCCAGGCGGGTCGGGGAAGACCAGCCTTGCCCTAGCCGTCGCACGGCGTTTTCTGCAGACGGATGGGGAAGCGGGTGTGCCACTGTTCCCCGACGGCATCTTCTTCGTGGCACTGGCCCCCGTCGCGGAGCCCACTCACGTTCCCGCCGCAATCGCCGAGGCGCTCGACTACCGCCTTCGGGATGACGCCGGCCTGGCGATGCAGCTCAAGCGCTATCTCCACGAGCAGCAGTTGTTGCTCATTCTCGACAATTTCGAGCATCTCGCCGGGGGCGCCTCCTTTGTGTACGACCTTGTCGCGGCAGCGCCGCACCTCACGATCTGCGCTACGTCGCGCCAGCCCCTGGCCGTCCGTGGAGAGCGAGTACTGCAAATTGCCGGTCTCGATTTGCCAGAGGAGGGCGCGGACCAGTTGCAGGCGAGTGCGGTACGGCTTTTCGTGCAGAGCGGGCGCCGCGTGCAACTCGACTACATGCCGGCGCCAGAGGATCTGCCTGGCGTCGTCCAGATCTGCCGCCTGGTCGGCGCCATACCGCTGGGCATCGAGCTGGCTGCGTCCTGGGTGGACACACTGTCTCCGAATCAGATCGCTCGCGAAATCGAGCGGGATCTTGACTTTCTGACGACGGAGCAGGCGGGGATCCCCGCCCGCCAGCGCAGCATGCGCGCGACCTTTAACTACACGTGGCAACTCCTCGCGCCGCCCGAGCGCGACGTCTTTGCCCGCCTCTCCATCTTTCGAGGCAGTTTTACGCGCGAAGCCGCGCAGGCCGTGACGCAAACGCCGCTGCGGCTGCTGGCGCGCCTGGTAAGCAAATCTCTGCTCGACTATGACGCGACGACGGATCGGTACAGCCTCCACGAACTGGTGCGTCAATTTGGTGCGGAAAAGTTGGCCGAGGGTGGCGCTCAGGTAGAGACTGCCT
>JAWVYW010000221.1:0-5355 GCA_033722535.1 Promineifilaceae bacterium (SeqCode) | reverse complement strand
TCCGTCACCGCGATCGGACCGCGATTCCCTTCAAGGATGCCCGGGAATTCCACAAACTGACGCCGCACCTCTTCCACCATGCCACCGGCGGCGCGGCCGACGGCGCGCATCGTCATGGCGGAAAAGTAGAAGGCGGTCGCTACGCCGGCAAAGAGGCCAATGAGCACGGAGGGGTTGAGGAGCGTCACGTTGTAGAAGGTCATGAAGTTCTCGATGGTCATCGTCGCGACGGGAATCATCACACCGTCGACCGAGACTTCCTCAATCCCCCGCAGCTCACTCAGGACCAGGCGCACCTCTTCCAGGTAGGCGGCTAAAAGCGCCAGCGACGTCAGCGCGGCAGAGCCGATGGCAAACCCTTTGCCGATCGCGGCCGTGGTGTTGCCCACGGCGTCGAGCTGGTCGGTGCGATTGCGTACGCCTGGCGGCAGCCCAGCCATCTCGGCGTTGCCGCCCGCGTTGTCGGCAATCGGGCCGTAGGCGTCTGTCGCCAGCGTAAAGCCGAGGGTAGAGAGCATCGCGACCGCCGCAATCCCCACGCCGTATAGGCCCATGACGACATTGGCAGCGCCGCCTACAGCGTAAAAGCTGACGGCGATTCCGATCACGACGGCGACGACCGGTAGGGCGCTCGACTCCATACCGACTGCCATCCCTTCGATAAGCGCCGTCGCGGAGCTCGTATCCGCCTGCTCGGCAATGCTGCGCGTCGGGCCAAAGGCGTGCGATGTGTAATATTCGGTCGCCTTACCGACAATGATGCCGACGACGAGGCCAGTAACCACCGCAATCCAAACGGCGAACCAGTTGGGAAGATCGAGTAACCAGAGAATGGCGAGCCCACCCACAGCAATGCCGATCGAACTCCCGTAAAGGCCCCGGCTAAGGGCGTTGATCAACTCCGCCTGGCTGGCTGTCTCGTCGGCCCGCACCATATAAATGGCCATGATCGAGAGCACGACGCCTATAGCGGCGAGCGCGACCGGAGCGGCAATGTAACGCAGCTGCCAGGCCATTAGCTCCTGCAGCGTCGTCACATCTGCAAACATTGCGCTGCCGACGGTAACCGCCGCCACACCGAGAGCGGACGTTGCCAGAATGGAGCCCGCGTAAGATTCATACAGGTCGGCGCCCATCCCCGCCACGTCGCCCACATTATCACCGACGTTATCGGCGATCGTCGCCGGGTTGCGCGGATCGTCTTCGGGAATACCGGCCTCTACTTTGCCGACGAGGTCCGCGCCGACGTCAGCCGCTTTGGTGTAGATCCCGCCACCCACGCGCGCGAAGAGCGCCTGCGTCGAAGCACCCATGCCGAAGCTGATCATCGTGGCCGTGATCAGCGGCAGCGGGTTGGCCGCAACGCTGATAAAGCTCCCGGCAAAAATGGCAGGAAAGAGATAGTACAGGACCAGAAACCAGACGGTAATATCGAGAAGGGCAAAGCCGACGACGACGAAACCCATCACGGCGCCCGCGCGCAACGCCACCTGTAGACCCCCATTCAGACTTTCACTGGCCGCATGAGCCGCGCGCGCGGAGGCGTTGGTTGCCGTCTTCATGCCGAAGTAACCACAGAGACCGGAGAAAAAACCGCCCGTGAGAAAGGCAAAGGGCACCACCGGGTTCTGCAGATCGAAAGCGGCCATAAGGAGGAACAACACGAAAAGAACCGCAAAGACTATTGCCACCACGCGATACTGGCGCGAGAGGTAGGCGGTCGCCCCATCACGCACGGCGTCCGCGATTTCAATCATGCGCTCCGTCCCCTCACTCTGCTGCATGACCTGGCGATAGAAGTAGTAGGCGTAGCCCAAGGCCAGCACAGCGGCAATGGGGCCTAACCACCACAACAGCGGCAGATCAGGCCGCAGCGGTGTACCTTGGGCAAAGAGTAATAAATCCATAGCTTAATTCAGCCTCCGATTCGCTTCAGTAAATTTTCGGGCCGTTCCGGATTAGAAGGTACCGGGTGGTTGACCATACTGTCTGGTGGAACAACCAGACAAAACAAAAAGCGGGCTGGATTATCCCGCTTCGGAACTGTCTCCTCCTCCCATTGATCGAGGTCCTCCTCTGAGAACCTCCGATGGGGAAGGCTCCAGTCATGGAAGCTCCACGTTTGGAGGAAAGGAGAATAGCCGAGGGATTGTACCAATTTGCACAAGTACTGTCAACGGAGATCAGAAATCTGCCATGCGCCACTTTGGGAACGTCCCAAACGTGCTATAATTGCAGCACGATGCAGAAGACGCATCGCCTGTTCATGGAAGCACACAGTGAGGATATTCTGTCTATGGCCAAGCACCTGTACCTTTCCCTTCTTCCTGAAGCGCTGATAGCTTCGATGCTCTCGCCTGAGGAATTTGGAAATTACTATGCGGTTGGCGCCACAAAGAAAAGATCCGGCCCAGCCATGTTTATCGAACTCGATCCCGATTTCCGCCACGACTTTTTCCGCATCGAAGAAGGATTGGAGCGCTGTATTCCCCATGCCGATGGTGCTCCAAAGAAGTCTGTCTACATCGCCACGTATCGTGTGTTGGAGCACGTTCCGCTCGACGTCATGCGCGAGTTCCACCTGGTTACCGCCTACGGTCAGACCCTCTCGCTTAAGACAAGCGATGATTATCCCGAAGCGGACGGGCCGCTTCACATGTATCAGGAGATCGCCCCGGTGACACCGCTCGTCGTCAGTAGGGCGGGACCACTAGAGTTTTACAATTTCCTGATTAAGGATCCTGACAGCATGGTCCATCTGCCGGCCGTCGCCTTCGTCGAGCTTCGGCTGGGCGAGCTCGCAGGCGATCCAGAAAAGGGGGCGTTGCGCGACCTGCCCTACGACAATATTCACCACCTACGCGAATGTCTCGTTGACATTCAGACGAAAGAAGTTTACACCAAGATGGTCAACCGGGTACAGGCGCCTGAGTTCCCCTACCGCACAATCAAGAACGGTATCTTCATCGGCAACAAAGAAGGGCTGCTCTACTATCCGCTTCCGCCGCGCGAAGAGCTACGCAGCACCTACTACCGCTGGTGGCGCTCCGCCAATGTCGCCGCCTGACCTTCCGCGTCGGGCGGTCCTGTGGCGCCACTTCAATCCGCCGTCGCCTCCACCACTCATCGTTTCACACCAGGGGGACATCCGCGACCCGTTCACGGATGTCCCCCTTTGTGATAGAAGGAGCAATCTGTCGAGGTGTAAGGCTATAGCTGCCTAGCCCGCCAGCGTGGAGAGATCCCCCACATCCTCGCCCATGGCGCGGGCGCGCAGGACACGCCGCATAATCTTGCCCGAACGCGTTTTGGGCAGGCTGTCGACAAACTCAATGGAGGCCGGCTTGGCAATCGGACCCATCTCGTGGCCGACGTGCTCGCGCACCTCTTGCTCCAACTGCTCGCTCCCTTCATAGCCCTGCTTGAGAATACAGTAGGCGCGGATGACGTTCCCCTTCAGCTCGTCGGGCACGCCGATCACCGCCGCCTCAGCGACCAACGGGTGGCTGACCAGCGCACTTTCGACCTCGGCGGTCCCGAGACGGTAGCCGGAAACTTTGATCACATCGTCGATGCGCCCGATGATCCAGAAGTAGCCGTCCTCATCACGGCGCGCGCTGTCTCCCGGCAAGTACCAGCCCTGGTCCTCATAGCGGCTCCAGTACTGCCGCACGTAGCGGTCGGGGTCGCCAAAGATGGTGCGGAGCATCGAAGGCCACGGCGTCTGGATGACCAGATAGCCCTCCTCGTTCGGAGCGACGGCGTTTCCTTCTTCGTCGACGACGTCGACCTTGACACCAGGGAAGGGACGAGTCGCCGATCCCGGCTTGAGCGGCATACTCGGCAGCGGCGTGATCATGAAGCCACCTGTCTCCGTCTGCCACCATGTGTCCATGATCGGGCACCGCTCCTTGCCGATGACGCGATGGTACCAGCGCCACGCTTCGGGATTGATCGGCTCTCCTACCGAGCCAAGCAGACGCAGGCTGGAAAGATCGTGGCGACTTGGCCACGTTTCGCCAAAGCGCATCAAGCCACGGATTGCCGTCGGAGCGGTGTACAGAATGGAGATCTCATAACGGTCGATCATCTCCCACCAGCGATCAGGATAGGGGTAGGTCGGAGCCCCCTCATACATGAAGCTGGTTGCCCCGAGCACGAGAGGTGCGTAAACGATATAGCTATGGCCGGTTATCCAGCCAGGATCGGCCGCACACCACCAGATGTCGTCAGGCTTGATGTCAAAGACCCATTTCAGCGTGGTTGCCGTACCGACCATATAGCCGCCGTGGGTGTGCAGGATCGCCTTCGGTTTACCGGTCGTGCCCGACGTGTAGAGGATGAAGAGGGGATCTTCGGCATCCATCACTTCCGTCGGCGCGTTTTCGCTGGCAATCGGCTGGGACATGAGATCGTGGTACCAGTAGTCGCGACCGGGGACCATCTCCACATCTTGTCCGGTGCGCTGAACGGTAATGCACGCCTGTATAGTGCCCGCCCGCTCCAGGGCCTCGTTGGCGATCTTCTTCAACTCGACGATATTGCCGCGCAGCCAGGCGCCATCACAAGTAATCAGCAGCTTTGACTCGCTGTCCTCAATCCGATCGAGAAGTGCTTCCGTCGAAAAGCCACCGTAGACGACAGAATGCATCGCGCCGACCTTTGCGCAGGCGAGCATGGCAATCATCAGTTCAGGAATGCGCCCCATGTAGATCGTGATCCGGTCGCCCTTACCTGCACCGAGCGAGCGGAGAACGCTGGCGAACTTAGAGACTTCGTGGTTCAGCATCTGATAGGTGTAGACGCGACTATCCCCGGGTTCGCCCTCAAAGATGAGCGCCGCCTTGTTGCGCGTCTCAGTGTGCATGTGGCGGTCGAGCGCATTGTGGACAATATTGACCTTCGCGCCGACGAACCACTTGTAAAACGGGGCGTTGGAGTCATCGAGCACCTGCTCCCACGGCTCGTACCACTCGAAATTCTCCGCCGCGATACGCCCCCAAAAATCCGCCAGATTTTCCGTGGCCTCCTGATTTACCTCCTCATAGTCGGAGATATGCGCCGACTCGACCACCTCCGGAGGAGGATAATAAACGTCGCCCACCATGCCCTGCTTCTGTCCATTTTCCTCAGCCATAGGTTCCTCCTTCACTGTTGTGAGAGCCAACCGGCAGCGCCTGACGGCCGGCTTTTGGACGACCAAACGTATGTCGTACTGGATAGCAGATAGTGGAGAAGTGAAATCGGTCCGTCCAGGTACGAATGTCGACACAGGCTGAACCAGAGGGCACTTCTCTGGCGACCGAAAGCGCCTGTGTCTTCCCTATTATACGGGATCGTTGTCCGCCGCAAAAG
>JAWVYW010000220.1:0-5386 GCA_033722535.1 Promineifilaceae bacterium (SeqCode) | reverse complement strand
TGAAGACGGCGTGTACGAAGCGGATGCTGGCGAGCGAGGGCTGAGTGGTGTTGCCGTCAGCCTCTTAGACGAGGTGGGTGAAGTCGTGGCCACCGATGTGACCGGGAGCAACGGGAACTATCTCTTTGCGGAGCTGCCCGCAGGCACCTACACGGTGGTGGTCGATTCGAGTACTGTACTCGGATTGTACCCGGTTTTTGATTCCGATGGCGTCGAGAGCACCAACCGGGCAACGATGTCGGTCGCGCCGGGTGAAGCGGCAATGGATGTAGATTTTGGCTACGGTTCGAACCTGCTCTACCTCCCCATTGTTCAGAGGTAACCCGATCAGGCGTAGCGTGAGTTAGCCCAGCGGAGGCGCGCCTGGGGGCGCCTCCGCTGGCAGAGCTGCGGAGCGAGTGGGCAGCCGCTCCGGCCGCCTAGTGGCAGTGGGAGTAGATCCAGCGTAGAAAGCGGCCATGAAATGGGTTGCGTCTCCGAGAGCTGAAAAGGCCGACGAGCGCTTCCAGCAGCCGGCGAGATCGCTCTGGGCGCTATAAATCAAGGAACCCAAGCGGTTCGGGAGCGCTCTGTTATTCGGTCCTATGGGGCTTCCCTTCGTCTGCTAGCGAAGGATACAGGGTCTCTTGTAGCCGTCGAGGAAGCATCACGAGGACACCATCGTGGAGCGGGTAGCGGCGGCGACAGGTCGGGCACCGAAAGCTGCCATCCTCCGCCTGCGCCACAGGTGCGCCCCCACAGTCGAGACAAAGAAGCCGCTCCATGAAGTTCTCCGGTGGAGGGACACCGCCGTCCTTATAACAGAGCGCGCGGACGTTGCCGCCGACGATGCGGGCAAGCCAGCGGCTGAGGGAGGGGGTGCGGAGGTCGGTCTGGAGCCGGAGGCGGCGGCTGATGGTCGTTTCGACGCGGGTGAAGGGGGCCAATGCCTGGCGCCAGAGGTTGAGGTTAAAGCGGGCTTCGACGATGCCCACGGAGCGTTCCCAGGCGCCGTCGTCCCAGAAGACCTTTTCCAGCCGGTAGCGGGCGGCGAGGCGCTGGAGCGGGGTGTAAGGGTGGGAGAGGGTGCGCTGGCCACGGAGCAGGCGCAGGAGCGGGCCGAGCATCGGCTCTTCGTTACAGAAGAAGTGGCCGCCGCGACCGAGGACGCGGTAGCATTCGGCGACGACGGGGATGGGGTTGGGAACGTGGTGGAGGGTGCGGTAGGCGAAGATGAACTGGAAGGTGTCGTCGCGGAACGGGAGGTGGTGCATATCGCAGCAGATAGTCAGCGGCATAGCGGGCACGCCGAGCAGTAGCTGTGTGTAGGGGGCGTCCTGTAAGGAGGGGAGACTGATGTCTGTGGCGACCCCCTCTGCCTGATAGTCCTTGCTGAGGATGGCACTGCGCTGGGCGCGGCTGGCGCCGATCTCAAGAAAGGGGCTGAAGCGGATGCCGCGGGCGGCAAGATCGGCAAGGTCGCGCCGGGCGAGGGAGGCGCGGGCAAGGGAGTCGGCGCGCAGATCGCCATCGCCGATCAAGTTCTTGCCGAAGCGGGGGCGCCGGGATTCGGCCCGCTTGGCACGCAGGTCTTGTTTTTCAAAAGCCATCGCTCTGCTATTATACGAGTTCGATCATCGTCAGAAAACAGGAGCGATAGGGGAATGAAAATACTCGTAACGGGCGGCGCCGGCTACATCGGCAGCACAGTTGTGGATCAGTTGATAAAGGCCGGCGACAGCGTAGTTGTAATCGATAACCTCTACCAGGGGCACCGGGAGGCGGTGCACCCGGAGGCAACCTTTGTGCAAGGAGACCTGGCGGATCGCGTGCTGGTGGACCGGGTCGTGGCGGAGCACCGGCCGGAGGCGATCATGCACTTTGCCTCGCACACGCTGGTCGGCGAGTCGATGCAACAGCCGTTTCTCTACCTGCGCGATAACGTCGTCAATGGCCTCAACCTGCTGGAAAGTGCGGTGGCGCATGGGGTGGAGCGCTTTATTCTCAGCTCGACGGCCAATCTCTTCGACGCCCCGGAGCGCATTCCGATAGAGGCCGCCGAGCGGATTGTGCCCGGCAGCCCGTATGGCGAGTCGAAGTACATTCTGGAGCGCATTTTGCACTGGATGGACCGCGTCTACGATTTGCGTTACGCGGCGCTCCGCTACTTCAACGCCTGTGGCGCGGCTTCGGAGGATCTGGGGGAAGACCACGACCCGGAGACGCATCTGATCCCGATCGTGCTGGAGGTGGCGCTGGGGCAGCGGGAGAAGATCGTCATCTTTGGCGATGACTACGACACGCCGGACGGTACCTGCGTGCGCGACTACATCCACGTGCTGGATCTGGCGCAGGCGCACATCCTGGCGTTGCGGGCGCTAAATCAGGGGAGCCGGACGTACAATCTCGGCAACGGCCGCGGCTTTAGCGTGCGCGAGGTTGTGGAGACGGCGCGCGAGGTGACCGGGCGCGCGATTCCGGCCGCAGTGGGACCGCGCCGCCCGGGGGACCCGGCGACGCTGATCGCCGGCAGCGAGGCGATCAAGAAAGAGCTGGGGTGGGAGCCGCAGTATCCAGAGCTGCGCCAGATCATCGAGAGCGCCTGGGCGTGGCACCGCAAGCATCCTCACGGGTACGGCGGGGGTGAGCGCTGATATATCCCGCCGCCTGTCCTTTGTTACGATTCGAGCGCGTCAGCCAGCGAGCATGAGCGGACAAGCAACGCTTCTTCGCCAGAAACTGCGCAAGTTCTGGAAGCAGCTCCCCTATATTGGGCGCACCCTGCGGCTGGTGTGGGTGGCTGCTCCGCGCTGGATGCTGTCGTGGCTGCTGTTGCTCGTGCTGAGTGGGACGTTGCCGGCGGTAGCGGTCATCCTGACGCGCGAGGTGGTGGACAGTCTGGTCGTGGCCCTGGAGAGGAGCGAGGCGGGCGTGCCGGACTGGAACACGATCCAGCCGACGTTGCTGTTGGTGGCGGTGATGGTCGGGGTGATCCTCCTGACCGAGGTGGCGAAGAGCTTTAGCGGCTGGATCCGGAGCGCGCTGGCAGAAGCGGTCAAGGATTACATCAGCGATCTGATTCACCAGAAGTCTACGGAGGTGGACCTCGGCTTCTATGAGTCGCCGGTCTACTTTGATACCCTCTATCGCGCGCGGTTCGACGCACAGACGCGGCCCATCGCCCTGATGGAGAACCTGGGAACGCTGGTCCAGAACGGCGTCACGCTCATCGCCATGGCGGGTATCCTGATTCCCTACGCCTGGTGGTTGCCGTTGGTACTGCTCATCAGCACGCTCCCGGCCTTTTACGTTGTCCTCGAGCACACGATGCGCCAGCACCGGTGGCGGATGCGGGTGACGCCGCTGGAGCGGCGGGCGGAGTATTACAACTGGCTGCTGACTGACGCCCAGCCGGCGATGGAGCTGCGGCTGTTCAATCTTGCTTCGACCTTTCGCAGCTACTTCCAGAGCATTCGGAAGCGGCTGCGGCGTGAACAGGTGGCGCTGGCGCGCGCCCAGGGCTTCGCGGAGTTGGCGGCGAGCGGGGCGGCGCTGCTGGCGACCGCCGCCGCGCTGGCCTGGATGATGTGGCGCGCAGTACAAGGCGCTTTTTCCCTGGGGGACCTGGCGCTCTTCTACCAGGCCTTTAATGGCGGGCAGTCCCTGATGCGCTCGTTGCTCCGGAGCATCGGCCAGATCTACAGCAACACGCTCTTTCTCGAAAACCTCTTCGACTTCCTGGCGCTCGAGCGCCAGATTGTGGACCCTGTCGATCCGCAGCCCGCGCCCCGGCTGGAGGACGCCATCCGCTTCGAGGGGCTCGCTTTTCGCTACCCAGGGAGCGAGCGCTACGCGCTGGATGGCTTTGACCTGGAAGTTCCGGCGGGGCAGGTGGTGGCGCTCGTGGGCGCCAATGGAGCGGGAAAGAGCACCGTGATTAAGTTGCTGTGCCGCTTCTACGATCCGGATGAAGGCGGGATCTTTATCGACGGCTGTGACCTACGGGAAATGACGCTGGAAGAGGTGCGGCAGCTGATCACCGTCCTTTTCCAGCAGCCGATGCAATATAGCGCCACGGCGGCGAAGAATATCGCCATGGGCGATCTGCAGGCAGCGCCCGATCGCGCAGAGATCGCGCGCGCAGCAGAGGCAGCCGGGGCTGCCGCGCCGATCGCGCGCCTGCCGGAAGGGTATGACACCCTGCTGGGCAAGTGGTTGGCCGGGGGGACGGATTTGAGTGTCGGGGAGTGGCAACGGCTGTCGCTCGCGCGGGCTTTTTTGCGTCAGGCCCAGATCATCGTCCTGGACGAGCCGACGAGTGCGATGGATTCCTGGGCGGAGACGGAGTGGCTGAGCCGCTTCCGCGAACTGGCGGCAGGCCGGACGGCGATTATCATCACCCACCGCTTTACCACCGCCATGCGCGCCGACGCCATTCACGTGATGGAGGAAGGGAAGATTGTGGAGTCAGGGACGCACCACGAGCTACTCGCGCTGCAGGGGCGTTACGCAACATCGTGGCAAGCGCAAATAGCCGAACATGAGGTTCTCTCTCCATAAACGCCTGCGGACCGGCGGCGCTGGCAAAGGCGCGCCGGGCGCGCGATCTACTTTTCTGACGCGCTCGCGTTCGCGTCTCGCTTCTGCCACCTCCGCCCGTGCAAAGTGTGAGGCTGGCACAATTCTCGAGGGGCTGGTAGAAAGCGGTACGGTCACTTAAGGAAGGAGCGACCTGTGTTGGGAGAGAATGGCTATCGGGCGCGGAAGTTCTTCAGTTGCATTTCGCTGCTGGTGATCCTGACCGGCTGCCGACCGGAGGCGGTACCCAGGGCGGTGGTCGTCGTCGCCGAGACGGCGACACCGCTGCCGCCCACGCCTCCGCCGACCGCTACACCGCCTCCTACCGAGGCGCTCGCCCCGACGGCAACGGCGACGGCAGAGGCAGCGCCGAGCGCCACCGCGCGGCCGCCAGTCGAGGCGCGCTTTGAGCCGGCGGCGTGCCGCTTCGAAGTGCCCGCGGGGCGGGACGTGGATTGCGGCTACCTGGTCGTGCCCGAGAACCGCGATGCGCCGGAGCCTGACGACCTGTTGCGGCTGCACGTGGCCCGCTTCCGTAGCGAGAGCGCGTCGCCGGCGCCGGACCCCATCGTCTATCTGGAAGGGGGGCCGGGGGGAGATGCCCTCGAGATGGTACCCTTTGCTTTTGAAGATAGCTTTGCTCCTTTCCTGGCGGAGCGCGACTTTATCATCTTCGACCAGCGGGGCACCGGCTACTCGCTGCCGTCGCTGGCCTGGCAGGAATACACGGCGCTCTCGCTGGAGCTGCTGGACGACATTCTGGCGCCGGAGGATGCGTTCTCGCAGCAGATGGAGGCGCTGCGCCGGTGCCGCGAGCGGGTGGCGGAGG
>JAWVYW010000219.1:0-5461 GCA_033722535.1 Promineifilaceae bacterium (SeqCode) | reverse complement strand
GGCGAGCGCCGCCTTTGATGCTGCGTAGACGCCCCCCCAACTATACGCTTTCTCAGCCGCCACGGAAGAGATGAAGACGACGTCGCCCCGGCCGGCGGCGATCATAGCGGGAACAAAGGCGCGCACGAGGCGGAGGGCGCCGAGGAAATTTATCTCGACGATCGCCTGCCACGTCTCGGGATCACCTTCTGGCAGCCGCTGATGTATTCCCCGGCCGGCGCTGAGGACCAGGAGATCGACCGCGCGTTCGCCGGCACGCTGCTCCGCCAGCGCGCGGACGTCTGCCGCGCGCGTCACGTCGGTGCGTCGAAAGGCTATCACGCCCGCGTCCTTCTCCGGCGGTGGGTTTAGATCGGCGCTGGTTACGACTGCCCCCGCCTCTGCCATGACGCGCGCCGCCGCCAGGCCAATGCCCGAGCTCCCACCGCTGACCACGGCGGTCCGATCTTTTAGCAGTTTCGCGCGCGTGAGCGCCTGCAGGAAGATGCGCATGGCGATAGTAGAAGGCTGATTCCATCATCGATGTAGACTCTACTGCGATTATGCCACAAGCAGCAGCAGCCGCATGTGTCTGCGGTACTCTTAGCAGCAGTACTGGCGTACTGGCAGAAGCCAGCCGCAACAGTACTTTCGTACTAAGAAAGCTGCACAATCGACCCGTCTGCGCGTACGGCCCGCCTTGCAGGCGCTATTTCCTCGCCCGGTTGTGGAGCGCTTGCGTCACCTAGCGCTACGGTCCGTCGACTGGTATACAAAAGACGGGTACTGGAAGGAAGCGCACGGGGTAGGGGCCTGGCTTGATGAGCTGTTCGTACGCCGGCCCAGCAGCCCGTGCCGGCGAATGTGTCTGGAAGTGTGCCTTTTGCCTGTGACTGGATATACGGGTGGAAGCTGCTTCTTTGGTAGCATGAGCATGGAGGCGTAGAAATAGCAAGGAGGTAAACGATAACATGAGTCTGTTAACTTGGGCCATTATCGCGTTCGTTGTGGCGGTCATCGCCGGCGCATTGGGTTTCACGGGTATCGCATCGGGAGCGGCGACAATTGCGAAGGTCCTCTTCGGCATCTTCCTGGTCATCGCCGTGGTCCTGCTCATCGTCGCGCTCCTCGCGGGAGAGGCGATCTTTCTGCTACCGCCGGGCGCTTTACCCGTCTGATCGGACGACCCGGGCGGGGAGAGCGGTAACGGCTAACGGAGCAAGAAGATAGTCGCGGTGCCGAGCAGGTAAAAGAGAACTGTCACTAGCGAATCCCATCCGATTCCGAGAAAGGTCCGATCCTCACGCTCGAGGAGGCCCCACATGTAGACGCCGGTCATGAAAATGCCGAGGGCGGCGGCGTACATGGCTGAGGTTGGTTCTGCCTCAAAGAGAAGAGCTGGACCGCCGGAGAGAATGGCGACCACAAAGAGCAGGGTGACGTCAAAGCTGTTAGAGCCGAAAATGTTGGACACCCCCATACTGTAGTTGTCGTCGCGGATGGCGGCGAGCACGGTGCTCACTTCGGGCAGGGACGTAGCGAGTGAGACGAGGGTAAAGCCGATGAAGCTGCTGCCCAGGCCCGTCTGCTCGGCGAGGGTGTCGCCGATGCTGGCGACCGCCCAGCCGGCGACGAGGACGCCGAGGGAAGCAAGTACCAAATGCAAAAGGAGGGTGGTGAGGGAGCGTTCTTCCCGTTCGTTCTCCTCATCGTTCTCTTCCTCTCCGGCATCACTATCACTTCCTACGCCATCGCCCACCTGCGCAACGGGTGGGGTGGTCGCTAGGACCGGTGCATCGGTTGGCCGCCAGCGTACGTAGCCTTCGTGGCGATGGGTCAGGTACAGGACGATCAAGAAAAGAACCAGGAGGGACCACGGAACAGGATTGAACGTGAGCGTGCTGTCCTGCACAGTCACCGTAAGCGTCATTGTGCCGGCGAGGATAATGGCAATGAGCGCTGTTGCCAGGAGCATAATCAGCCCCACACCCTGCACGAGAAGCACGAAGTTGGGCGTGAAGTGCGTGAGCGCCCCCTTGCGGAAGTAGATGTCTGCGAGGGCAAGCACCGTGGTCTGGGCGACGACACCGCCGAGCAGATTGTGGACCGCCAGGTCCACATTGTCCGCAAGAACGGCGGTCACCGTGGTGGCTAATTCCGGCAAGGAGGTCACCGTGGCGAGGATCAGCAGGCCCAGGAAAGCCTTGCCGAGACCGGTTCGTTTGGAAATGGCATCTGTGTAACGTTCCAGCCGGGTGCCCGCATACCAGATGGCGGCGGCAGCGATCCCGCCGATAATCAGGTTGAGCCAGAGAGGTAGGGAGGGGAATGGGTTGAGAATCATTGCGTATTGGATGAGATGCGCTTGTGGAAGGGATAATCGTAGCTTAACGGAGAGCGGGGTTCTTGTCGACCTTCAAATCGCGCGCCGTATGCGGACAGAGCGGCTTGGCCATGGACGTACATCTCGTAGAGGGAGAGTAGGCGGGTTTACGGGACGGAGGCCGACGCCGGTGAGCGTATACTTAATTTAACCTACATTACCTCTAGTATAAACACTGCTCCAGGAGAGCGCTCATCTCCCCCAGCACGTCACTCAGAAAGGCGTCGCTGAGTCGCGTGGCGCCCCATTCATCAAGGTAGCTTGCGCGGAGGCCCAGCATCCAGATGCTCTGGGCGACCTGGAAGAGCGGAATGGCCTCCTTTTCCCAGGCCGCCAGTGCGGAGACGCCTTCGTATCCGTCGAGGAAGGCATCCGCCACGTCTTGAGATTCACCGCGTAGAAAGGTCGCCACGTCGTAGATGCGCCAGCCGGGGCCGCAGAAATCGAAATCAAATAGAATCAAACGGCCCTCGGCGTCGACGTGAGCGTTCGCCCGGCAGAGATCGCCGTGACAGTAGCCGAAGTGAGGAGCGCTGGTCGGCAGCCGGTGCAGTCCTGCGCGCGCAGTTGCCGCGATCTGCTGTAGTTCGGCCCAAGGCCTGTGACGCTGCAGCCGCGGTGCAAGCTCGCTCAGCGGTCGGTCAATCAGATACCTGAAGTCGAGCGGCGGGCGTGCGCCGTTGCCCGTAAACGCCTCGCCCGCAGTGTGCATCTCGGCGGTGATTTCGCCATAGCGGCGGATGATATGCGGAGCATCACCTGGTGGCCGGCCAGGCGCATAGGAAAAGAGTGCCACCCGGCGCACCCCCTCGGGCGCGGTGACGACGCTGGCCCAAGCGCCCTCGAGCGTACGCAGGGGGACGGAGACGGGCACACCACGATCTGACAGCCACTCAAGAAAGTCTAGCTCCGCGGCGATCGCCGCCGCGGTACGTCTTTGCGCCGGATAGACACGGAGGATGTAGCGTCCGGCAGTCGCCCGCACTCGGTATGTATCCAGGATGAGTGCTTTTAGCAGCTCCAGCCGCGTGACCGTCAACCCGTAGGCCGTCTCCACAAGCGCGGTCAGCGCGTCCGGCGACAGCAGCGAGCGAAGGACGGGAAAATGAGGTGGTTCTGCCATTTGTCTTACATGCCCACTCTGCTGTGGTTGCCCTACTCTGGAACGCGCTTACGTACTCTAGCACCTGCGAGCAGCGCACAGCCGCCGTGGGGCGTCTTATGCAACTACGCGAAAACCGTAGCACGGTTGTTCGGTTGTCGGGACGCGGCGCGGCTTAAGCATCCGGCAGCAACTCCCGCAGGGCGGTGAGCAGATGGGACACATTCTCCGGTCGCGCCGAGTGGCCCATCAGCCCCACGCGCCAGACCTCGCCGGCCAGCGCACCCAGCCCGCCGGCAATCTCCATGTTGTACTCGTCCATCAGGCGAGAGCGGATCGCGCCTTCGTCCTCGAGATGGCCGACCTGGACGGTCGTCAGCGGCGGCAGCCGGTATTCACGCGGCACCAGCGGCGACATGCCAAGCTCCGCCAGCCCCTCCCAGAGCTGTTCGGCGACATCCTGGTGGCGCTGCCAGCGCGCTTCCAGCCCCTCCTCGGCGACCAGGCGCAGCGCCTCGTAGAGGGCGTAGACGGTGGAAATCGGCGCCGTGTGATGGTAGGCGCGCTCCTCGCCCCAGTAGCGACGCAGGAGCAGCAGGTCGAGGTACCAGTTGGCGACCGGCGTCTGGCGCTTTTCAATCCGCCGGACCGCCTGCGCGCTAAGGGTGATCGGGCTGGCGCCGGGGGGCGCGCTGAGGCACTTCTGGCTGCCGGAGTAGCAGACATCGATCCCCAGCTCGTCCACGCGCAGCGGCGCGCCGCCGAGTGAGGCGACAGTGTCGACAATGACCATCGCCCCATGTTCGTGCGCCACTTTGACGACCTCCCCCAGCGGCTGGGCGACGCCGGTCGAGGTCTCGCCATGGACAATGCCGACGACGCTCGCCGGACGGCGCTGCAGCGCCTCTTCCACGGCGGAGGCGGGAACAATCTCCCCCCATTCACGCTCCACCGTACGCACGTCCGCGCCGTAGCGGCGGGCCATCTCTGCAATACGCCCGCCAAAGTAGCCGTTAATGCAGACGAGGACATCGTCGCCCGGCTCGACCAGGTTGGCGACCGCCGCTTCCATCGCCGCGCTACCGGTGCCGGAAATCGGAATCGTCAGCTCGTTCTCAGTCTGAAACAGGTAGCGCAAGAGCGTCTGGACGCCATCCATGATTTCGATGAAGGCAGGGTCCAGATGGCCGACGACAGGCTGCGTCATAGCATCCAGGACCGGCCCCGGTACGTTGCTTGGGCCAGGCCCCATCAGCGTTCGCTGCGGCATAGAGAGGGCGGGCAACAGCGGGCGGTCGTCGGTTGTGGTGGGCTGCGCGGGGTAATCCATTGTTTCTCCTTGGTTAGCCTTTGCGAGGCTGCTGGCGTTGTTCACACCGTTTTCAGATATTGGTGCACGAAGTTGACGACGATGGCGCCCTGGCCCACCGCCGAGGCGACGCGGCGGACGGCGCCGTGGCGGACGTCGCCGGCGGCAAAGATGCCGGGGACACTGGTCTCCAGCAGGTAGGGGTCGCGTCGCAGGCGCCAGCCGGACGGCCGGCGTCCATCCTCGACGAGGTCCGCGCCGGTAAGAATGAAGCCGGCGTCGTTGCGCCTGACCAGCCCCTCCACCAGCTCCGTGTGGGGCACGGCGCCGATGAAGATAAAAAGCGCGGCTGCCGGCACTGTGCGCTCTTCGTCGCCGTCGAGTTCGCGCAGCGTCAGCGCCTCCAGCCGTTGCTCCCCGTGCGCTGCGGTGACGACGGTGCGGGTGAGGACGTCGATGTTCTCCGTCGCCTCGATCTGGTCGACGAGGTACTGGGACATCCCCTTCTCCAGGCCCGAACCGCGCACGACGATCGTTACCCGGCTGGCATAGCGGGAGAAGAACATCGCGCCCTGCCCGGCGGAGTTGGCGCCGCCGATCACGAAGACGTCCCGGCCCCGGTAGGCCGCGGCCTCCGTCAGAGCCGCGCCGTAATAGACTCCGGCACCCACGAGCGCATCCAACCCCG
>JAWVYW010000218.1:0-5500 GCA_033722535.1 Promineifilaceae bacterium (SeqCode) | reverse complement strand
CTGTGGCGTCTGCGGCAGTGGCGAGGACGTCGACTGCGTCTGCCACCGCTGCGGACGGCCCCTCTGCGCGCTCCACCGGCTGGAGTACCCGGAGCCGACCTTTGGCAACGCGGACGCCGTCTACTGCGAGCGCTGCTGGCAGGCACAGTTCCCGGGCCGCCGCCCTTACCTGTGGCTGTTGCGCGGCCAGCGCTGGCTGCAGCTGCTGATACCCGGGAATGGCGGCGCGCAGCCGCCAGCGGAGGAGACGGCAGACGAACGGCCGCGGCGGCGCCAGCGGCGCCGGAAGCGGTCGATTTTGCCGTGGAAGTGAGGCGAAGAGGCGCAGCGCACCGGTATTCGCCGCCTCCGCTATACTGCCACCTTCGTCGGCGCGCCGCTCAAGCGGCGACTGCGAGAGCGTGCTTGAGCGAGCGCAGATGGATGCCGCGCTTACGAACCGAGCACAAACTCCCCCTCGCGCATCACCGGCTCCAGCGTACCATCCTCCATCTCACCGTCCACGTCTAGCTCAGGGGATCCGATCATGAAGTCGACATGAGCCAGGCTGCTGTTGCCGCCGTGCTCGGCGAACGCCTCGTCAGACATCGCCGCGCCCCCTTGCAGGTTCACCTTATAGGCCCGCCCCAGCGCGAGGTGGCTGGCGGCGTTTTCGTCATAGAGCGTGTTGTAGAAGAGGAGGCCCGACTGGTAGATGGGGGAGCTGCCGGGGACCAGCGCGACCTCGCCCAGCCGCGAGGCACCTTCGTCCATCTCTACCAGTTGGCGCAGCACGGCTTCGCCCTGCCCGGCCCGAATGTCAGTCACGCGCCCCGCTTCAAAGGTGAGGCTGAAATCGCGGATCAGGCGCCCGCCGTAGCTGAGAGGGCGCGTCGCGGTGACGGTCCCCTCCACGCGCTCGCGGTGAGGCAGGGTGAAGACCTCTTCCGTCGGCAGGTTCGGTGTAAAGCGGATGCCGTTACTGCTCGTGGCGGCGCCGCTGGCCCAGATGTGGCCCTCCGGCAGCCCGACGCGGAGGTCGGTGCCGGGCCCGCTGAAGTGGAGGGCGCGGTAGCTGCGGGCGTTGAGATGGTCGCGGGCTCGCTCCAGGCGGCGCAGGTGCTCTTCCCAGGCGGCAATGGGATCGGTCTGGTCGACTCGACAGGCGTGAAATAACGCGACCCACAGCGCCATCTGCTGTTCGTCCGGGGGGAGGTCGGGGAAGACGCGCGCCGCCCAGGCGGGGACGGCGGCGGCGGCGACGAGCCAGTTGACTTCGTTGCGCGTCACCTTTTCGCGCACGTCGGAGAACGCCTCCATTACCGCCCGCTGCACGGTGCTCACGCGCTCCGGATCGGCCTCGGCGAGGAGGTCGGGATCGTTCGCCATCAGCGTGAGCAGGGCGCCGCCCTCGTCGACGATGCGCTGCGTGAACGCTGCCTCCAGCTCTGGCGGGCGGGTCAGGCTCTCCTTTTCGGCCTCCGCAAAGCGCATGCGCTGGATCTCGTCGTCGCCCCACACGACGTGCACGTCGCCGGCGCCGGCGCGGTAGGCGGCGGCGGTGATCGCCCGTACCAGAGGGGCCGCCTGAAGGTTGACCCCGCCGTGGCGGTAGTTCTGGATGATCAGCGGCTGTCCTGGCTGGAGGTTAAGCCCGACGCGCACGATCAGGTCAGCGTACTTTTCCAGTGTCTCCTGCAGCGCGCCCTCGTCAAGCTGCAGCTCATTCATAGCTGAAGCTCTCGCGCTCCGCCTTCTCCAGATCGACCACCAGCGGCTCCTTCTCGTCGGCGGATGGCGTGTGGACGACGGCGTCGCGGCTCACGGCGCCGCTTTGGGCCACCGGGCTTTCAATGTAGCTTTTGCCGAGCGTGAAGCCGGCCACTTCGCCCTCGTTACCAAGAATGATGTCGCCCACGGCGGCCACTTTGGTGCCCCCGGCGGTGACGAGATCGCGCCCGGTGATCTTATCGCGCCGGGTCCAGTTGCCGGCGTCGCTCTCCGCTTCGTTCTGCACCACTTCGGAGCTCTTGACGAGCACGACGTCGACCCCGATAAAGTGCAGCCCCTCCCGTGGAATCACTTTGGCGGAACGGTCGATGACGCCCTCGTAGCCGACGTGGAGGCCGGCGAGGTGGTTGAGCGCGCGGTCGAAGTAGACCTCGCGCACGCGCCCCAGAATCCGCCCATCGTCGATGCTTACTATCTGCCTTCCTGTCAGATCTTTCGCTTTGCGCATGGCTGTCTCCTTGCCTTTAAAAGTTGCTTTCGGTTTGAACTGGCGGCTCCATTATACTGATTGCCGTGCGGCGCGGCACGCAACTACAGTATCGGGTGCACTGCCTCCGCCATAGCTACTGGACCACGTCCTGCACCGCACGGTAAAAATCGCCGCTCATGGGCTCCGTTTGACAGGACCGCGAGGAGCCTCTATATTTTAAGGTAAGCCCCGGTACCGTGCGCCCGCGCGGTATGTGCCTGAGAGGTCACTCGAGCCATCGGGGCAAGCTATCTCTGTGCGCCGTCGGCGCGTGCAGAAGTGAGGAGGAGCCCCCTCACTCCAAGTGTCGCACGAGAACTCACTGCAACCATCGACCAAGGAGGAAAGTTATGCACCCTTCAAGACAATCCCGGCAAACGACGCGCTCATACCGAACTGTGTTGCCCCTGCTGCTGGCGCTGGTGCTGGCGCTGGGCGCCGCCGTCGCGTTGCTATCTGGCGCTCCGGCCTTGGCCTAGGACCCGCCAGGGGAGCCGCGCGCGGACAGCAGCGGCGCCCTCATCGACACCGAGGCAGCCGCAGCGGATCCGACAGCCGATCCGCAGGCGCGTTCGCAGAGCGGCGTCAGCGTCGTCTGCTTTTCCACCGATACTAATGGCGGACCCTGTTCCCGTGTAGCGGGGATCTTTAGCGACACCACCCATATCAGCTCCGTTTCGGCGCTCAGCGAGACCGACCTTTCGCCGTATGACGCCTTCTACCTCGGCAACTTCGAGCAGAACGCCCTCGACAACCGCGCGGCGCAGCTTCAGGCGTACGTCAACGGCGGCGGCGGCCTCGTCGTTACACAGCCCAACATTGAGGGGTGGATAGCTGTTTTTCCCCCAGGCTTTGAGATGTACGTGTCCGACAGATTCTGGCCCGAGTATCCGGACGAGCCAGGGCCGGTGGAGTTTACGCCGGCGGGGCAGGAGCATCCGATTCTCAGTGGCCTCACGCCCGACGCTCTCTCGGGCAACTTCGACGCCACCCCAATTGACCGCGTCGGCCCCGGGTGGACCGTTCTTGCCAAGGCAGTTAACGATCCGAACCTGGCGCTGGCTGCGGGGCAATATGGCAGCGGTCGCATGGCCTACCACACCGGCAACATCGAGTCCGGCTCCATCGACCCGGGCAGCGACGCCTACGTCCGCCAGCTCATCGAGTGGGCGGCGGCGGCGTCGGCCCCGGATGGGCCGGACATGGCGATCGACGCCATCGAGGTGACGCAGGCGGTGCAGGATCTGAACAATAGCGTCGACCTCGTCGCCGGCAAGACGACCTTCGTGCGCGTCCACGTCAGCTCGCCGGCTACAGCTTATGATGTCTTCGCCAACCTCTCGGCAGAGCGGGACGGTATGCGCCTCTTCCCCACGCTGCACCCTGGGAACCCCGGCGCGGACATCGCCGTACGCCCCTTCCCCGACCGCGGCGCGATCAACGACAGCTACTGGTTTGAGCTCCCCGCCGGCTGGACGACGCCCGGCACCGTTACGCTGACGGCGACGCTGGACCCCGCCGCCGCGCAGGGCGACCCTGACAGGAGCAACAACGCGATGAGCGCGGTCGTCGACTTCCTGAGCACGCCGCCGCTGGCGCTGCAGCTCTTCGACGTGCGCTATACTGAAGACGGCACCACCTATACCGCCGGCAACAAGCACCTGGACGCGCTGGAAGAGTGGCTGGAGGCCGCCTATCCGATCCCGAACCTCGACCAGCAGCGGCAGACCTTCAACTATCCCAAGGACGGCCTGCCGGACGTGGACGAGCTACATGGCTACCTCGCCATCGCCAAGCTGCTGAACATCTTTATCAACGACGAGGATGGAGATGTCGTCTACTACGGTATAGTCGACGACGAGGGCGGCTTCATGCGCGGCAAGGCGCTGGATATCCCCTCGGACATCGCCGCCGGCCCCACCGGCGACACCGATACCCACGCCGCGGGCGACCAGGTTGAAGATTGGACCTGGGGCTGGGACTACGACGGCTCCTACGGCGACTGGTACGGCGGGCACGAGCTGGGCCACACCCAGGGCCGCTGGCACGCCGAGTTCTGCGGCGCCGCCGACGGTAAGAGCTACCCCTATACGGGCGGGCGGATCAGCCCCGCCCTCAGTGGCGACAACGCCCTCTACGGCTTCGACATCCGCGACCGCACCATCTACGGGCCGAGTTGGAAGGACGTGATGAGCTACTGTGACAACGAGTGGGTCTCCGACTTCACCTACGAGGGGATCCGCGACCACATGGTCGCCAATCAGCAGGCGGCACAGACAGAGGCGCCCGACGCCCTCGAGAGCCCGGCGGTGACCGCCGACCGCTTCGCGTTGGTCGTCGCCTCGGTCGACCTTGCGACCAATACCGGCGCCATCGACAACGTGTACATCCTCGACCAGACGAAGGAGATGCCGCTGCCGGAGCCCGGCGACTGGACGCTGGTGCTGCTGGATGGGGCGGACAACGTGCTCGCCACGCACAGTGTGGAGGCGCACCAGCTGACCGCCAGCGAGCAGGTCGAGGGTATTCCCGCAATTATCCGCGCCGCCGTGCCTGCGCCGGAAGCGCTGCACCGGCTGGAGCTCCGTCACGATGGCAACACCGTCGACGCCCGCGAGGTGAGCGCCAACGCGCCGACGGTGAACATCACGGCGCCGGAGCCGAATCAGGAGCTACCGGCGGGCGACATCACCTTCTCCTGGGAAGGATCGGACCCTGATGGCGACAGCCTGACCTACAGCCTGTTCTACAGCCACGACGACGGCATGTCGTGGACGCCGCTGACCAGTGCCACCAGCGCCACCGAGCTGACGCTGCCCAGCGACCGCCTGCCGGGCGGCACGTCGCACCTGCGCGTCGTCGCCAGCGACGGTATGCTGACCGGCAGCGACGTGGTGGGTCCCTTCTACGCGCCGGCGCACGCGCCGCAGGTGGAGATTACGCACCCCGCCGACGGCGCCACCTTCTGGGCGGCGCAGCTCGTCTCCTTCCGGGTCGACGCCTACGATCTGGAGGACGGCCCGCTCTCCGGCAACAGCATCCTCTGGACCTCGTCCATCGACGGGGAGCTGGGTACCGGTCGCGCCCTTAGCACCGTCAACCTCTCCACTGGCCTGCACACTATCACCGCCGAGGCGACGGACAGCACAGGCCGCAGCGCGCAGGCCCAGATCACCTTCGAAGTTCTGACCGGCGACGCGCCGGAGCCGAGCCGGCTGGAAGCTACACCGGACGCCATCGACCCGGTCGTGCCGCTGAACG
>JAWVYW010000217.1:0-5623 GCA_033722535.1 Promineifilaceae bacterium (SeqCode) | reverse complement strand
GCTCTGCCCCGGCGACTTGCCCGCCAACCTTGAGCAGCGACTGGAAAAGAAGGGGCTCTCCCTGGCAGAAGAGCAGCCGGCGATGGCCGTCGACTTACAGAGGTTGAATGAGGGCGCCAGAAGGCCGGATGGCCTGATAATAGAGCGCATTACCGTTGCCGCAATGATGAAAGAAAAACATGGTTGGATTCGCGGATCCGGCAGCGGAAAGACGCTGGGCACCTTGCTGCTGGATTTGTGGACCGCTTACGGGTTCGATTCGGAGTCGGATTGGCAGCATTACCTGGCGTTGCTCAATGGTGAGCCGGTATCCTGGGCCTCGGTGTTCTATGCCACGGGTGTCGCCGGCATATACGCAGTCGGCACCGTGCCGCAAGCGCGGCGGCAGGGAATTGGCTCGGCGATAACCATACGCGCGTTGCTAGACGCGCGCGAACGCGGGTACCGTATCGGCGTGTTGCAATCATCGCAAATGGGTTACAACGTGTACCGGCAGCTTGGCTTTGAGACCTGTTTCAAGATTAGGACCTACACACCCGCTGAAGCTGGGTAATCCCTCACGTCTTCTCCGAATCCTAGATCCGTACACGGATCTGCCGGCATAACATCTACTATCTGCAATCCTGCTAATCTGGAGTCACCGTTGTCTGACACAGTTCGAGGAGGACAATTGGTGCTTGGCATGGCGCGAGACGTTGTACGGCTGGTTCCCTATCGGCGGGAATGGTCTTCGCTATTCGAGCAGGAGAAACGCCCGATCCTGTCTGCATCGCCACTATTTCAGCAGAGGCGAACCACGAACCCACCGGGTACACACGCTGGAAAGGGAGGGGCCCGAGTGGGAGCGAGTGCTTCTCTTCAGAGATTTCTTACGGACCCATGCTCAGGTTGCCAGAGCCTATGCCCACCGCAAACAATGTGTGGCCGCTGTGGACAGCGCGGATGTAGAAAGATACACGAATGAGAAAGGACAGTTGATTGAGCAAATCAGCAAGGAGCGGTTCAGTCGCGCAGAGGACGCAGATCTGATCGACGAGATCTACCGCCCGATCATGGATCCCCTCGACATCCACTATGAGTGGGCGCGCGATGGAGAAGAGACCACTTTTCGCTTGCGCCGGCGCGAGTAGCGGAAGTGAGGTTCATGCCTATTCCACGGCTCAGCGATCGCTTCGCAGCACAGGCAGCAGGAGGCTGTCCATGCCGGACGAAATAACGAAGAAGAGCGTATTCGACGGCCCTACAGCCGGTTCCGGGTTGACGACGACGACGGGCACGGCGACGGCACCCGCCAGCGCTTCGGCGGTCAGGCTGATGGTTAACACGGTGGGGCTGACAAAGACAGTCGCCAGGGCCTCCCCGTTCCACAAGACGGTCGCCCCATCGACGAAGCCGGCGCCGGTGACGGTCACGGAGGCGCCGTCGCTGCCCATCTGGGCCGTGTCCGGCGTGAGGCCGGCGAGGAGCGGCTGCGGGTTGTAGACCACGAAGGGATGGGCGACGGTCGCGAGCTCGGGCGCCCCATCGAGCCCGGCGGCCACGTCGTAGGCGCCGGCCGCAGGCGCAGCAGCGGCGGGAATGACGGCTGCCAGCGTGGTCGGATCGACCAGCGTCGTCGACATGGCGGCACCGTTCCACAGAATAACGTGATCTTCGTCGAAGTCAGCGCCACTGACGGTCAGCGCAATGTCGCCGCTCCCCAGGACGGCCGACTCAGGATTGACGCCGGTGAGGGTCGCGGCCAACCCGAGGTTGGTCTGCGCCCAGCTCTGGGGGCTGCCCAGCACTGCGCTGCGGGGCCAGGTGGAGGCCACGCCGCCTGCCTGCTCGAAGTGGCCGATGGCCAGCGCCACACGGCGGCGCCAGTCGCCAAAGGCGCTGTCGTCGACCTGCAGTTCGGCGGACCAGACGGCGCCATTGTCGGCGATGCGCGCCGAGAGCAAGTGCGGCGAAGCGTTTTGCAGCGCGCTGCCGTTCCCTTCCTGGACAAAGCGAGTGCCGTCCCGTCGCACGAAGTAGCCGAAGTCACCGCTCTGGACGACCGGCTCTCCGCTGTTGTCGGCGTCGAGCAGGAGCCCGGCGTAGCCGCCGCCCTGCAGGCCGGTGAGACAGAGCCAGAGACTGGCGCCGGTGCGGACGATATGGGCGTCCGCGCGGGCCCCCACGGCGTAAGCCGCGAGCGGCAGTTGCGATGCATTCCTGTAGCCCGCGTCGTCACAGCGCCCGTCCAGCACGAGGTCCCCTGCCGTTTCCGGCACGGAGAGCGGGGCGACAGTGAAGGCGACGTCGCTCGTCCCCTGGAGACCGTCGCTGTCGGCGACGGTGAGTTGCACGGTGTGCGGCCCGGGGGCCATACCGTCAAGGTCGGCGGTTGGTCCCAGCTCTCCCGTCGACCAGACAAACGCCTCGTGGGCGATGAGACCGTCTTCCGGGTCGCCGGCGACACCCTTGAGGGGGATCGTCTCGCCGGCGCGGAAGGTCTGGCCCGGCGCGGGGCTGGCGATGATGGCGAATGGCTCCCTCCTGGCGACGCTGAAGGGCTGGGAGGTGGCGACGGTCGTGTTATAGCCGTCGCTGGCGAGGACGCGAACGAGGGCGCCGACCCCGTCGCTGCCGGCCTCGCCGGATATGTCGAGGGTGACCGTCTCGCGGGCCGTGCCGCTGCCGCCATAATTGACGAGCAGGGGACTCCACTCGTCGCCGTTGGGCGAGTAGAGAACGGTGTAGTAAAGACGGTCGCCGTCGGGATCGCTGGCTGTCCAGCTCACCGTAACGTGTTCGCCAACCACAGTCCCGCCCGCCGGCTGGTCGATGGCGACGGTAGGCTGCCCGGCGCCCGGCGCGAGCACGGCAAGGAGCGCATCCTCCGCCATGAGTTGGACGCGGGCGACAGGCGCCGCGGGCGCCGCCAGTGTCACTTCAAAGGGAACGGGGTCACCGGGGTCGCCATCTTCTACGGTGGCGATTTCAACCGCCTGATCGGCCAACACCTGCCCGTCGACGCCCACCAATTGAACGTGATAGCCGTTCTGATCGGCCCCGTTCTCCGCGGCAGGGCCGGGGCTCGCCGACCACTCCCGCAGCAAACGATCGCTGGCTGCGTCGACCGGCACTTTCCAGGCATAGTCGAGCGTTCCCGTGCCCTGACTCTCGTCCACAAGTCCGGCGATGCGCACGAGGTGGCCAGTGGCGGGAATTCCAGGGAAGATGGAGAACGGATCGCGCGTGCTGTTGAAAATCGCCTTCCAGGTGTAGTCGCTGTACCATTCTGGGCCGCAATAACTCATAAAGTCTGCCGTACTCGTCGCGGAAACCGGCGAACGGCGCAGGGGGTCAAAGCCAAAGTGGAGCGCCACGTCGTCAGAGGACAGGTTGAAGTCGAGCAGATTGGTCGGGTAGGGGTAGTTGGGGTCCGGGTTGAGCGGGCCGCCACAATTGACGTGGCGGCGGTCGTAGCTGTGGCCCATTTCGTGCACCATCGTCATCGCCAACCCGTTGAAACGGCTGACCGGATCGCCGGGAGCCGGCACTTTGGTCAGGAGCTGGTCTTTCCCCCGCCGCGCCAGCCCTGACCAATCCCAGTCGGCGTCTTTATGGATGATGCCGGCGTAAAGGCTGCGGGCGTTGTTTGTGTAGCAAATGGGGGGGACGTCCGCCCAGAAGTCGAGCCATCCCATTTTCGTCAGGAGCCCGGAGTCGTCATCACGCAACTCGTAGGGCGTGGAGCAGAAGGGCCCATAGAAGGGGCCCTTCCAGCACCAGTCGATTTCGCGCAGGGGATCATTCTTGGGAAAGGTAATCAGATGGGCGGTGGGCAGCACCGACTCTGAAAGTTCGACGACCTGGGCCACTTTAATACCGTAGACGGGTTGGTAGGATTGGTGGGTGATAACCGGGCGCATGATCATGCAGGTCGGCGCCTTTGCCGTGAAGGTGAATTGACCGGCGAGTTCGTTGTTGCCGGGGTCGTCGGCGTCGGCGTACACGCCGTAGGGGTCGACGACGGCACGCAGCGTGATCGTCGTATCGTCCTGGGGGATCAATCCGTCGCCGGTGCGCGTCCAGCTCTCAGGCAGACGGAACAACCAGCCGCTGTCGACGACGCCGCGATCGGCGACCGAGAGACCGGACGTGATGGGGATGGTGGCGGTAAGCGGATAGATGGGCGATCCGGGGAGGGGCTGTCCGCCGCGAGAGGCGTGCAATTCGGCCATCGCGGCGCCGACGTCGGCGCCGTCGTCCAGCGTCGGATAGAGGCGGACGTAGGTGCTTTTGCCCGCGACCAGGGGGACGTCGTTCTCCAGTCGCTGGATCCCCTGGGTCACTTCCCAGCCGCTGAGGCCAATCTCGCGCGTGATCGCCTCGGCGTCAAAGGGCAGGCGGGCGATGGTGCGTGGGTCGGTCTGGAAGATGACGCCGTCGACGTCAAGATAGGGGGCAGCGAAAAAGACATTCTCGGCCACTGTCGCGGCTGCGCCCCCGCTGAGCGCCCGCCGCCGCAGGCGACGGTCGGCCAGGGGCAGGGACTCGGTCCAGAAGACAGCGTCGCTGTTGGCGGCCAGACCTATGATATGGATGCCAGTCGTGGTGGTGTGTACGGTGGCGGTGGAACAGTTGCTGCCGAAGAAGGAGCAGCTGGTACGCCGGATGCGCTCGGGGCTTTCGTCTTCATTCCACCAGTATACGTTTGAAGCCTGAACGACTATGTGCCCGTGGACCGCCGGCTGGGTAGGAAACTCCGTAACCTTGTTATTCGTTCCCGGCAGGCACAGTTGAATCAGACAGGTACTGATGCGGTTCAGGCCGTCGCCATCGGTCCACCAGATGTGGGATCGGGTGACGCCGAAGCCGTCCAATGACACCTGCTTGGCTGCCAAGCTGCTGTAGGCGAGCATCGTAGTGGGGGCGCCCCCGCTCTTGGGAACCCGCCTGATGGCGACGTCGTCCGGGCTGAATTCGGCATTCAAGTTGTGCTCGATCCAGTAGACGTAGGAGCCCGCGGCGCGAAGGTTGCTGATTCCGTCCCCGAAGCCGATGCGCCCCCAGTCGCCGATGTCGACCAGGGGGGTGGGTGGCTCGAGGGGGCTATCGCTATAGATCGCCTCGATCCGGCCCAGGTTGCGATTGTAGTAGTAAATGCCGCTCTCGTCGGCCGCGGCGTGGCGGAAGGTGCGACATTGCGGGTGACTGTTGATCGACTCCAGCACCGTCATTACGCTGCCGTTGACGGCGCGGCGCCTAATGTAAGCGCTGGTCTGCGACGAGAAGTCAGTACAATCGTCCGTCAGGTAGATAAAGCCGGCGGCCACGCGCCATTCACTGATGTTCTGGAAAAAGTTGAGGATCGGCTGGGGCGTGTCGAGCGGCACGGCGGGGGCCGGTTGTGCGGCGGCCGTGCCGGCCGGAGAAACGGCGGCGACGAAGCCAAAGAGCGCCAGGGCACCAATGACGAGGAAGGGGAGCATGCGCTTCAACATGGCGGGTACCTCCAGTGAGCGCGGACAGCGGCTGAGCCTTAGCCGTGGTCCGGCGCCCGGCCTTCTGAACCGGGCGACCGCGGATGCGCGCCCATCACAGCGTGAGCGGCGACCGTAAACTCGCTGTTACTTGCGGCGATGAAACG
>JAWVYW010000216.1:0-5679 GCA_033722535.1 Promineifilaceae bacterium (SeqCode) | reverse complement strand
TTCAGCTTCTCGAGCGAGCTGACCAGCGGCTCGAGCGAGCCCTGCACGTCGGCCTTTAGGACGAGGTTCAGTGTTTCCGATTCGCCTTCCTGGAGGCGGTTGAAGAATTCGTCGAGGCTAATTCCCGCTTTACGTCCGGGTGCGGACGCTTGTTCCAGGGCGCGCTCTTCGACGAGTTTCCGGGCCACCTTTTCACTTTCCACCACTTCGAACTGTTCGCCAGCCCGCGGCATGCCGCTCAGACCGGAAACGGAAACCGGCATGGCCGGTGTGGCTTCCTTAATACGCTCGCCGCGATAGTTAAACATGCTGCGGATTCGGCCGTAATTTTCACCGATCAGGAGCGTGTCGCCCCTGTGGAGGGTGCCGTTCTGGATGAGCAGCGTCGCCATCACCCCGCGGCCCTTCTCCATACGTCCTTCGAGCACCGTTCCGGTGGCGTCAGCGTCGGGATTGGCCTTCGGTCCGAGGTCCTCGGCGACCAGAAGAATGCCTTCTAGTAGATCTTCAATGCCCCAGCCTTCTTTGGCTGACACTTCGATGACCATGGTATCGCCATCCCACTCGTCGGGGACGAGGCCAATTTCTGCCAGCTGTTGCTTGACCACTGGCGGCGAAGCGTTCGGGAGGTCGATCTTGTTCAGGGCGACGACAATGGGCACGCGGGCGGCGCGAGCGTGATCGGCTGCTTCTCGCGTCTGGGGCATCACCCCGTCGTCGGCGGCGACGACGAGGATAGCAATGTCCGTGGCCTGTGCCCCGCGAGCGCGCATGGCGGTGAATGCCTCGTGGCCTGGCGTGTCGAGGAAGGTGATCAACTGATCGTCATGCCGGGCCTGGTAGGCGCCGATATGCTGTGTGATTCCGCCCGCCTCGCCAGCCTGCACATTGGTCTCGCGGATTAGATCGAGCAGTGACGTTTTGCCGTGGTCGACGTGCCCGAGCATCGTCACCACCGGCGGGCGTGGCTCCAGATCGGCAGCCGCTTCCTCCTGAACGACGCGCCGCCATGCGGGCTGCTCGCTGATCTCTTCTTCCTCTTCCTCGACATACGGCGCCGCTGCCTCGAAACCAAATTCGCCCGCGACAATGGCGGCTGTGTCGAAGTCGATCTGCTGGTTAATGTTGGCCATGATGCCGGCGGACATCAACTCTTTAATAACGTTAATCGGGCTGACATCCATGAGAGTCGCCAGCTCGCGCACAGTAATAAAATCAGGAATCTCGATATGATTTGTTGCCTGGGTTTTCGTTTCGTCCATCTCTGGCTATTCCTACACCTTTCTTGTTTTCGGGTTTGCTTCAGCTGCTTGCTATCTGTGGCGGCTCCGGCCGGTGGGCAGCCAGCGCTAGCCGTTCGTCGGCAGCGATGGGCGCGCGCAGGGCGCGCTCGAGCAGGGGCGTCCGTGTTGCGCGATCCCAGCAGCTCTCGCGATTGCAAAGGTAGGCGCCGCGGCCCGCCTGGCGGCCGGTAGCATCTACTATAACGGCGCCCTCTGGTGTGCGCACGATGCGCGTCAGCTCGCGCTTATCGCTTTTTTGGCGACAGGCGATGCAGGTCCGCTGGGGAGTGTGCTTCAGTCGCAACTTTTCGCCCTCTTGCCCAATACGGGCAACTGTAAATAGCGCGGCGGTTACCTCTCGTCCAGGACTTCGTCTATGTCCATGTCTTCAAAATCTTCCCACTCGGGGCGGCGGCGACCGCGTTTGCGTTTCCGCTGCGTGACAACGCGACCCGCTTCCTCGTCATAGACCAGACGCTTACCCTTATGACCGGCAGCCTCTTCATCCTCTTCGGCGGCTTCCTCTTGGGATTCGCCCGGACGGCTGACCACCACTACCTTGCCCTTCCGCTCTTCTTTCTCCGGCTTCTGAACGACGTCGATAAGAGAGGTGCTGAGATCGTCAATTGCCGGCACCACCTCTTCTTCTTCCTCTGCCTCAGGCGCGACCTCTGTCGCCTCTTCAATCTCCACCGCTTCTTCGGCGGCTTCCTCTTCGGCGACCGCTTCAGCTTCGAGGGCGGCTACCGGCTGCGGTTCAGCTTCTGCGATCGCTTCCTCTTCGACGACCGCTTCGGCGACAGGCGCTTCTGCGACCGGCGCAACTTCCGCCGCTTCCGCTTCCACGGGCGCCTCGGCTTCGATCAGGAGCACACCACTTGCGAGGAGCTCGGCCAGCCGGTTCTGAATGACCTCCATGTCGGCCGTTTCTACCTCTTCGATGCGCTCTTGCAGCGCGTCGCCATCCAGCTCCATATAGTAGAGGACGTCCCCCACAGTCGTCACCTCGTTGTTCATGAGGAGGTTGTGCAGGCGCAGAGGGAGATTTACCTCCTCAAGCTCGAGATCCCAGGCCTCTTCCGGTACCCGCTCGCGCGCCTCCTGGCGCTCCTGGCGGATCTCCTCATAGCGGGTCGCCTGGTGTTCAATGATCTGTCCTTCGACGCCGGCTACGAACCGGTCGAGCGTCAGGTAGTCCTCGGCCGTCACTGGGCGATCAGCCTCCTTCTTGGCCAGAATGAGGCGAACCTTGTCCAGCAGCTCGGCGTTATTCACCACTCGTGGGTCGACAGCCGGATGGTCGAGGTTGTCGAGCGAGTAGCTGGCAGACTCCGTCAGGCTCTTGATGTCGATACGCCAGCCGGTGAGCTTCGCCGCCAGCCGCGCGTTCTGACCCTCGCGACCGATGGCCAGCGAGAGCTGATCGTCGGGGACGATGACGATAGCCGTCCTCCCTTCGTCGGGGTGATCGTCAAGGTGTACCTGGGATACGCGCGCCGGGCTGAGCGCTTTGGCGATGAAGATCTTCGAATCGGGATCGTACTCGATGATGTCGATCTTTTCATCATTCAGCTCACGCACAATGCTCTGGATGCGGACGCCGCGCATGCCAACACAGGCGCCGACAGGGTCCACACCTTCCTGGAGAGCCATGACGGCCACTTTGGAGCGCTGACCCGCTTCCCGGGCAATGCTTTTGATGTCGACCTGGCCGTTGTAGATCTCAGGAACTTCCAGTTCCAGCAGCCGGCGGAGAAGATTGCGGTGGTTGCGGCTGACGACTATCTGCGGACCCCGGTTGGTGCGCCGCACTTCGAGCAGGTAGACACGAATCTTATCATGGGGACGGTAGCGCTCATTACGAACCTGCTGGCTCCGCGGCATGATCGCCTCGGTACGGTCCAGACCGATCGTAATGTGCTGGCCACCCACGCTCTGGATTGTGCCGTTAATGATTTCGCCTTCACGGCCAGAGTACTCGTCGTACAGCTGCTCCCGTTCGGCCTCGCGCACCCGCTGCAGGATAACCTGCTTGGCCGTCTGCGCGGCGATGCGGCCGAAATTCCGGGGTGTACTTTCGACCATCACGGTGTCGCCGTACTCTGCATCGGTATGGCCTTGCCGCCGTGCAACATCCAGCAATACCTCGGTGCGGTCATCGATAATCGAGTCGACCACTTCCTTCTCGGCATAGATGGTCGGTTCGCCCGTGCGCTGGTCGATCTCCACGCGCACATCCTGCGAGTTGCTGACATTCACGTTGCGACGGTAGGCTGACGCCAGCGCCGTCTTCAATGCTTCAAAGACGACGTCCTTGGCCAGTCCACGCTCTTCGCAGATTTCATTAAAGGCTACAATAAATTCGCTTCTCATCCGCTCTGTACCCTTCTAAATTAAACAGCTTCCAATTGAATCTGCGCCAGGAAAACAAAAAAGTGGGGAATGCCCACTTTTCGTCGCTCCGCAGAAATTTTGGCAACCGCATTATATCATAGGGCCGGCAGGGCGGCAAAAATTTCTTATCTCTTTAACCGCCAAGCGCCGTGAACATGAGGAAGAGAAAGAGGACGATAAAGAGGGAGAGGAGCAGCAGTACTACCACTACCTGAAGCCGGGTGCGGAGGGAACGGCGCGGCTGCGCCGGAGCGGCGTCAGGGGGTTCGGTTTCTACCTGTGCCGCTGCCTCCAGCTTTGGCTCCGCTGCTAATGCTTCAGCCGAGGTGGGGGAGCCGTCGGTCGCGGAGGGTGACGCCTCACCACTCGTGATCTCGATCTCCCCTGTCGTCTGCGCCCTTCTTTCGCGGCGCTTTTGCTCTGCCAGGTCTGGAAGATACTCGGCAATCATTTCCGGCGTCAGTTCGATCTCCTCGTCACTGTCGATGGCGCTGGAAAGAAAAGCGACCATCTCCGGCGGTAGCGCTCGTGAGCTGGGGCTCTTTGCCTCTACCCCGGCGACCGCCTCTGTAGCACGCTCCACCTGCGGGGCGACAGCGCCACTGGCTCGCTCCGCGGCTTTACGCTCAGCCTCGGCAGCGAGAGCGAGCTCAGCCCTTACCTCCTCCGGTGCGATCTCCTGCACCCACCGCGGCAGCTCCGTCTGGACAAGGGCGTTTGCCTCCGCGCGCCGTTTCAGATCTTCTAAAATAGGGCGGACCGAGCGCCGCACACGAGCGTTAGGTGGTAGTATCTCCAGATCCCGTGCGAGGAGCCGGTAGGCGGCAATGCGCGGATCAAATTGAAGCTCGCCTCCTACCCGAACACGGTCCCCCTCCTCGAGAAGGGTTTCTTTGATCACATGCGAGGGCAGCCAGCAGTGGAGGCGATGCTCTCCGTCTGCCAAGAAGAAGCGAGAGAGCGGCACCGCCCTCCTCAGGTCGGTCACCCGTCCGACGACGAACACCAGGCCCAGCGGAAGCTCGGCCGGTATTTGGAGTGTCATGCGGTTGTTGAGAGCACTTACCGCAATATCCATGGCATGCGTCCTTTCAGCTTTCTGCTTCTGACCTGTGCAGCAGCCCGAGGAAGGTCATAAGAACGGTGACTACGACCAGGGCAGTTCCCTAACTACTAATTGTGGGCAGCTTGCCGATTCTGTCAAGGAGAGAGTGGCTTTTTCTGCACGTTCTTTCGTTTCGGGCGCCGCTCCGCGTCGTTCTGCATTCGGCGGCGGTGGATATTAAAAATGTGTAGGATAGGGGTAGAATAGTTGACGAGCCAGGGGCATATGTTATACTTGTGTACTTGTTGACGGATGAGCAATGATGTCATGCTCCTACGTCTCGCCACTTGAGCGTTTGCGACCGATAGGTCGTCGTTGACCAACACAGACGACTTTGCTAAAGTTAGGTAGCAGGCAGATGCCGACGTAGCTCAATTGGCAGAGCAATGCTCTTGTAAAGCATAGGTTATGGGTTCAAGTCCCATCGTCGGCTTGTTTTCCTGGGTCAGTGTCCCGAGTGGCAAAGGGGGCGGACTGTAAATCCGCTGGCGGAAGCCTTCGCAGGTTCGAGTCCTGCCTGGCCCACCTTCCAGCCCACGTAGCTCAGCGGTAGAGCACATTCTTGGTAAGAATGAGGTCACGGGTTCAAGTCCCGTCGTGGGCTCTCTGCCCCGTCCATCGCAATGGTGGCGGGGTATTGTTGTGATAGGCGCCCGTTACCGTAGCGTCTGCACGACAAGTAGTTTCGTACAGGTTCCAGTTGTGGCGCCTGCCCGACCCGAAAAGAAAGAATGTCGGGTCATGAGTCGCAACATTGAAGATGCGAGGATTTTTGAAGCATGGGTAAAGAGAAATTTGTACGCGCAAAGCCGCATGTCAACATCGGCACGATCGGTCACATCGACCACGGGAAGACGACGCTGACGGCGGCAATCACGAAGGTACTGTCGCTGAAGG
>JAWVYW010000215.1:0-5742 GCA_033722535.1 Promineifilaceae bacterium (SeqCode) | reverse complement strand
GCCGCCCTGTGCCCGGCTGGTCTTCACTGCTGGCGCGTGAGGGTGTGGCACAGACTCCATCCCCATTCGCCGATCCCGCCCTGGCAGCCCGCTCGTCGCTGGACGACCCCCTCCCCGTCTCGTGGAACGGCGCCGCGGGACATGCTTTCCTCACCGCCAGTCCGCCGGAGCTCTGCCCGGCCGGCCGGACGTTCGACCTCGACGCGCTCCTTTACACTGCGGCTACGGCGCGGGAGCGGCTGTCGATAAGCGTGATGCACTTCACGCCGCTGGAATGGCCGCGGCACGCGCCGCGGAGCGCCGCCATCTGGTGGCACCGGCTGCAGGACGCACTGCTGCGCGCCTACCTGCGTGGCGTGCAGGTGCGCTTGCTCGTCAGCCGCTGGCCCCATAGCCATCCGTCGATGCTAGCCCTGACGAGCGCGCTCCAGCAAACGGCGCGCGCCATCGGAGCCGCGGAACGTGAAAGTTCCGCGTCGTCAGATAAGCGCGAGATGCAACAGGGGAGCCTGCAGGTGCGCGCCTTTACCATGCCTGGCTGGGACGAGACGACGGGGCCGGAGCGCCGCTACCCGGGCCACTCGCGCGTGAACCACGCGAAATATATGGTCAGCGAGCGGCGGGTAAACGTCGGCACTTCCAACATGGGCTGGCACGACTTCTATCTGAACGCCGGCATCAGCCTCAACAGCGACCATCCGGGGCTCGTGCACGACCTGCAGGCGCTCTTTGACCGCGACTGGCGGTCGGCGTATGCCATCCCTGTGGAAGCACTCCAGGAGAGCAGCATGTGAGCGGCGCCCTGCAGCGGGGAACGGCGGGGCTTTTAGCTTGACGCCTCCCCTAGCTCATGCTTAAATCGCTACAGTACTAGGAGGAAACCGATGCGTCTTGCCACCTTTACTCACCGCGTCGCGACGACGATCGGCGTCGTCGCCGACGATCTTGTGTACCCTGTTTCCCGGCTGGGGGACTTTCCAGAGACGATGCGGGAATTGCTGCTTGCCGGACCGGACACCTGGCGCAGCCTGGAAGAAGCATTTCGCGATACCCTCGCCGAGGGGCAGGTGAAGGGCATCCCCCTGCCCGAGGTGCGCCTGCTAGCGCCGGTTCCCGATCCGCCGAAAAATGTTATCTGCCTGGGCCTGAACTACGCCGAGCACGCCGCCGAAGGGGCCGCTGCCAGCGGGCGCGATCTGGTCCTGCCGGAGCATCCGGTCGTCTTTACCAAGGCGCCGACATCGATCAACGGTCCCTATGGCGACCTACCGTACGATCCGGTCGTCTCCGACGAGATGGACTACGAAGTGGAACTGGCAGTGATCATTGGCGTGCCAGGGCGCGGGATCGCCCCGGAGCGCGCCCTGGAGCACGTCTTTGGCTACACCGTCCTCAACGACGTCACCGCCCGTGACCTGCAGCGCAACCACCGGCAGTTTTTCCTCGGCAAGTCGCTGGACGGCGCCTGCCCGACCGGCCCCTGGATCGTCACCGCCGACGAAATCGGCGATCCACAGTCGCTGCGCCTGCGCGCCTGGGTCAACGGCGAACTGCGCCAGGACGCCACAACCGCCGACCAGATCTTCGACGTGGCGACGACGATTAGCATCCTCTCGCGCGGGATGACGCTGCAGCCTGGCGACATTATCGCCACGGGCACTCCCGCCGGCGTCGGCTTCGCCCGCACGCCGCCCCAATTCCTGGAACCGGGGGATGTGGTGGAGTGCGAAGTGGAAGGGATCGGCCGCCTGCGCAACCGGGTGGTTCCCCTGGATCTATTGGGTTTGCCGGAGGGAGCGGGTTGAGGTAGGAGATGAGGAGCGCGGCTCGCCGGAACTGCCTGCGCCAATCCACGGGCCGCCGGCAAGCAGCCTGCGCTGGTAGATTGTGCCGACGGAGCGCTACGACGACGCCTGCTCGCTCTCCTCTAGAGGGGGTATGCGAAATACATACCCCACGCCGCGCACCGTTTCCAGACGCCGCGGATTACCGGGATCGTCCTCGATTGCCTCGCGCACCCAGCGAATGTGGACGTCGAGCGTGCGCGTATCCCCGACATAGTCTGTCTGCCACACCTTCTGCATCAGCTCCAACCGTTCGAGCACGCGATTCGGGTGGCGCAGGAAGAGCTCCAGCAGCGTCGCCAGCTTTGGCGTCAGCGGCGTCTCGCGCCCGTTGACCTCCACCGAACGTTTGCCAAGATAGAGCTTAAGATCGCCCGCGCGCACGATCTGCTCCTCGTAGGCATCGGCCGGCAGCAGCGCACGTACACGATTGAGCACTTTGCGCGCCGTGAACGGCCGGACGAGGTAAATATCGGCGCCCGCGTCGGTGTTCTTTTTTTCGCCTTTCCCGCGCGTGTGGATGATCGGCGTCTCCCCAACGACCTGCCGCAGGCGGCGGCAGCTGCGCACCCCGCTAGATCGCATGGAGGCTCCATCATAGATGATCAGATCTGGCTCTCCAGCCCCCAACCAGGCCATAGCTGCCTTGCCGGTGTGGACCACGACCACATCGTACCCTACCTTGCCGAGCGCCGGGTGCAGCGACTCCTCGCCCGCCCGCTTGCCCTCCACCAGCAGGATAACCGCCTCGCTCATTAACGCTTCCCTCTTACTCCGAACCAATTTTTTAACATAGCGCACCCAGATTATAGGGCGAAATAGGAGGGATGCAAGACGCTTTCACAGAAAATCCACGCGTGCGAAGAGGCGGCAAAAACGGTGGACGATCGCAAGAGAAACTGGTAACCGCAACTGTCTTGCCGACCGAAGCGAAGCGGAGGTCGACAAATTCCTGCGGCTCTGAGGAGCAGGCGTCGGCTGGAATGTCTTCTCGGCTACGCGGAGGGCCTCCCCAGAGCGTGTCGCGGGCGCATGCTCTGGAGGGGCTCGGCATGAGAGGATTGCACGGCGACTTTGTTCCCAACCTCTCCTGGAAGAAATTATAAGCGGGAGGCGAGGTTCTTTAACGGCCTGCAGCTGCTACTCGCCCTCCAGCACCGCCAGCACGCCGTACAAATTGGACCAGTACTCGGTGTAGGTGTGGGTCGCCAGCTCGACGGCGATAGAAGGGATTCCCTGCCCGTCGAGCCAGTCACTGGCGGTGCCGTTCAGCTCATACTCGGTAAAGGGGCGGTGGGGATAGCCGGAGGCGGCGGCGTAGGTTTCGGCAAGCGCTGCACTGGGGCCGCCGCAGCGGCCTGGTGCAACCAGCGTCGCCTGGCTATGCCAGAAGATAACAGCCCGCGGCTGGAGCCGCAGGAAGAAGCCGCGCAGGGCGCGCGTCTCCGGCTCGGAGAAGGGCTCGGGGCCGGGATTAACCGTCGTGCCGCCCCAGCGGGCGACCGCCGACCAGTTACAGCTCCAGTTGCGATTCAGGTCGACGCCATTGCCGTTAAAGCGGGAGGCGCGCGGCGCAGCGCCGACCATGTTCCGGGTAAAGCGACCGCTCGTCCCCACGACGACCCGGAGACCATCGGGGTTGGCGACGGGAATAACGTGCACGGTCACGCCGGGTGGAATGACACCCCGGTTACCGTTGAAGTAGTCGATGATCTCGTAGGCCAGAAGCACCGTGTTCCATTCGTACCCGCCGTGGATACCGCCGACGAAGACAACGTCGTCGTTGCCGTCGCCGAAAGAAAAGACCTCGATCGGATGGCTGTTGGCCGAAAAGCCGATGATTTCGTAGCCATAATCGCGTGTCGCGCGCGGCGGGGCGATATTGGCGCCGACGGCGGGGGGAATGCGCAGCGTTTCGCTGACGACGAGTACGTGCGTCGCGTCAAGATCGTTCTCCCGCAGCACCGATTGCAGGGTGAGGCCATACTGGTCGGCGATCCCCCACAACGATTCTCCAGGGGCAACGGTGTGCCAGGTGGCACCCCGTGTGGCGCTGGCTGTGGCCATCGGCGTAGACGTGGGCGTAGCTGACGGCGGGGAAGTCGCCGTGGCGATGGCGGTGGGCGTCGCGGGTGCGCGAGGCGGCAAATCGTGTGCGGACGCCGTCGCCGTGGCAGTCGCTTCTGTGCTACTGCGGCTTGCTGCCGCCAACGGGCGGCTGCGGTGCGCGCCAGTCGCTTCGTCGTACGCCGGCGCGGGCGTCGCCGTGGGAGCGGTCGCCGAGCAGCTGCAGACAGCCGCCAGGAGAAGGATGTAGAAGAGGGGCCAGAGGCGGGACGACAACATGACGGTACAGTTGTCTCCGGAACGCGTGATTTGTCAAAAGATCCCCATTCAGGCGCGGGGGAGAGAGCGTCGGAGCTGAAAAGCGCCTGCCATCGTGTGCACAGCCTAGCGCGCTGCGCGGAGTGCGTCGAGCGCAGCGGGCGGATCGAGGGCCACGAGGTGACCGCCGCCGATGTTTAGCAGCAGCCCATCGGGAGCGGCAATTAGCCACGTGTTGAGCGCGTTGCCGCCGCGCGCGCCGCCGACGAAGAGGCGCTCCAGATTGCCACTGTCAAGGTCGACGGCGTAAACGGTGACGAGCATCGTCGGCCCCTCCTCTACCACGGCGAGAAAGGGGCGCCCGTCGGCGAACGCCAGTTGCGCCAGTGCGCGCCCACCTGACGCGCCGGCAGCGCGCGCCGCGCCGGCAGCGCGGTAGGATCGCTCCCATATCAGCGCGCCGCGGGGATCGAGGCGGAGGAGGCGACTGTCGTAGAGATCGGGATGAGCCACCAGCAGCCCGCCGTCCGGCAGGGCCAGCGCGCCGCCGTCGCGCCGCAGGGCGGCGCCGTAGAGGGCGGGCGGCAGCGCCTTCGCCAGCGTCGCCCGATTCTGTTGCGGGTTGAGGTGATAAACGCCGTCGCGGGCGTAAAGCCACAGCAGCCCACCGGGCCGGCCTACCGGGGTGCCAGCGGGCAGGTCGGGCAGGGGCGTCGCTCCGCTCTGGGTCAGCTCCCACAGCACCGTCTCGCCGCGCCCCACTGGCAGAAAGAGGCGGTCGCCCGCGCGCACCGCTTCGCCCGCCCAATCCTCCAGCGGCGCGCGCCACAGCTCCGCGCCACCGGCGTTGGTCGCGACCAGCGAGCGGCGCCCGACGACGACCACGCCCCCGCCCGGGAGGGGAGCGAGGGCGGGCGTCCCGACCATGTTCAGGCGCACCTGCCACAGCGGGTCGAAAACGGGCACCTCTCCCTCTGTGGCGTGTGCCTGCAGCCGCCCCCGGCGGTCGACGGTATAGACAACAGGCGCCGCGTCGTCGAGCACGGCGGCGACGGGAGAGGCAGCCACCACCTGTAACGCCATGCGCGTCGCGTCAGGGCGGGCGCCGTCAGGGCCGGGCGTAGGGGTCGGCACCACCGGCTCGGGCTGGCGCCAGCGAACACCGCCATCGGCGCTACCGACGCCCACCAGCCGGCCCGCCTCCAGCAAGACCAGCACGCCGTCGGGTAGGAAGCCGACCGGCGCTACGGCGGGAAAAAAGTCGTCGTCCTCCGGCGGACGCGCCCAGAGAACGCCGGGTGAGGCTCCGTAGCGGCTGGCCCAGATCGTCTGCGAGGGCGGGTACCAGCCGCCCAGCACGGGGTTCTCGTACCAGTAGCCGGGGCCGGGGTCCGCGGGCGTGTGATCGCGGATCTCGAAGTGGAGGTGCGGACGGCCGCGTGGGTCGCCGATTGCGCCGACCTGCTCGCCCCGCGCCACGCAGGCTCCCCGGCGCAACGTCACGCTGGGCGGATCGAGGTGGCCGTAGAAGGAGAGGATCGAGCGCCCTCCGGGGAGGACGTGGCGGATGATG
>JAWVYW010000214.1:0-5782 GCA_033722535.1 Promineifilaceae bacterium (SeqCode) | reverse complement strand
GGGCGCGGCTGCGTAGACGACGTGCACCTTTTCCGGCGGCAGACCGAGAATGCGAATGAGATCTTGCCGGGCATGGTCGGAGACGGTGATCACAGCTGCGGCGCGGCGGGCGACGACGGGGAGGGCGAGACGAATGCTCAGCAGCCGCGTGCGCGGGTGGCAGTGGCTGTATGTAAAGAGGGAGGCATCGTAGATGGTGATGACAAACGGCGCCTGCGACCACAGGGGGGCAGTGGCGTTGGGGAAGTGACAGAGATCGGGCCGGCTGCGGCGAATGATTCGCGGCAAGAGGCAATGCATCCACACTGTCCGCTGGGTGGAGAGACGGCTGGAGATGCGCTTTGCGCGCGCCAGCGCCGGCTCCAGTGGCTCCAGAGAACGATTGCTGTATAGCAGACAGTCCCAGTTCGGATTCGCCGCGAGCAGGGCGCCAAAGAGGCGCCCGGTGTAGTTGCCCACGCCGGAGCGGGGCCCCAATAGCGGGGTCCCGTCGATACCGATCCTCAACTTCATGGCTGCTGCCGGTTTACTGTGTTCGCTATCATTGCGGTGGTTTATTAGCCACGATACTATAACCTACCATGCTAGTGGCCGCCCATTCTATCACACAACGATACGTGCGCAGACAAAGATCAGATCCAGATTGGCCTATAAGGCGTACAAGTAAAGGAGCGAATGGTCGCTTTTTGACGTTGCCTGGAAGATCGGAATAATCAAGCCATGTCTCTTTCCCGTTCCCCATCTACCGTGACGACAGCGCATAAGACGGCTGTGGAGGTGGGGATTGTGCGCGCGGTGGCCTACGTGGACCTCTTCGACTACCCGTTGAAACCCGCCGAGGTACACCGGTACTTGCCGGCTGTGGCCGCGCGGCGGGATCTCGTGCTGGAGCTGCTGCAAGGTGAGCTGGCATCACGCCTCCTCTCGCGGCGGGATGGCTATTTTATGCTCGCCGGGCGGGAAGAGATTGCCGAGACGCGACGCCGGCGAGAGCGTGTGGCCCGGGAACTGTGGCCAAAGGCGGTGGAGTATGGCCGTCTAATGGGCGACCTTCCGTTTGTGCGGATGGTTGCCGTGACCGGTTCGGTGGCTGCCAACAACGCCGACGACGAGGCGGATATCGACTATCTGCTCGTTACCGCCAACGACCGCCTGTGGCTCGCACGCCTCTTCGTCGTAGCGATCGTGCGCCTGGCAACGCGGCGTGGGGTTCATCTCTGCCCGAATTACCTGGTCAGCGAACGCGCCATGTGCTTCGAAGAGCGTAACCTGTACACGGCGCGCGAACTTGCCCAGATGGTGCCGGTTGCGGGCAAGGATCTATATCGGGAGATGTGGCATATCAACCGCTGGGCCGCCGACTGGTTGCCGAATGCCCAGGTGCAGCTACCTGCCGCGGCGTCGGAGCGCGGGGGCCCGCTCAGACGGCCAACGCGCACTTTGGCCGAAAGGGTGCTGAGGACCCGGATTGGGGCTCAGCTGGAGCGCTGGGAGATGCAGCGCAAGGTGGCCCGCTTTTCTTCGCGGTCCGAAGGGGAGGAGGTGCGCTTCTCTGGCGACTGGTGTAAGGGACACTTTGAAGGCCATGCCGAGCGAATTCTGCAGGCATATCAGGCGCGCCTGCGGGAGCTGAAGCTGGAGATTGAGGACGTGAAGGTGGCGCCGGCTCTGACAGAACGGACGCCGACCTGGCGCCGCCGGCGGTAGAAAGATGACAATTCTTTTCGGCCAGTCTTACTATCTCAAATTCGATCCAAAGCTGTGGGAAGCAATGCAGCCTTATCCGCCGCTCGGCACCCTTTACGCGGCCGCTGTCATGCGCGAACGCGGCTACGACGTTGCTCTCTTCGACGCCATGCTCGCCGAGTCTGAGGCAGAGTGGGCGGCTGTGCTGGACCGGGTGCGCCCACGCTACGCGGTGCTCTACGAGGACAACTTCAACTACCTCTCCAAGATGTGCCTGCTGCGCATGCGGGAGGCGGCCTTCACGATGATCGAAATGGCTCGCGCGCGGGGCTGTACGGTCGTCGTCGCCGGATCCGACGCCACCGATCACGCGGCGGCTTATCTGGAGCAGGGCGCGCACTTCGTGTTACTTGGGGAGGGGGAGGAGACGCTATCGGAGCTGATCGATGCGCTGGCGAGCGGAGCGGAGGCCCACGAAGTGGGAGACGGCATCCTGGGGTTGGTCTACCGCGACGGGCAGGGGCGTGCCGTCGGCAACCCGCGCCGGCCGGATATCAAGGCGCTCGACGAGATACCATTCCCGGCCTGGGATCTGGTCGACGTCGAAAAGTACCGACGAATCTGGCTGGAGCGACACGGCTATTACTCGATGAATATGGTGACGACGCGCGGCTGTCCCTATCATTGTAACTGGTGCGCGAAGCCGATCTGGGGCCAGCGCTATAATGTGCGCAGCCCGCAGAATGTTGTCACCGAGCTAGCCTGGCTGAAGGAGCAGTATGCGCCGGACCATATCTGGTTCGCCGACGACATTATGGGGCTCAAGCCGGGCTGGTGGAATGAGTTTGCCGATCTGTTGGCGGCGGAGCAGATCCGCATCCCGTTTAAGTGCCTCAGCCGGGTCGATCTCCTCCTGCGCGGCGATGCCATCGACGGCCTCAGTCGCGCCGGCTGTGACATCGTCTGGATGGGGGCCGAGTCAGGGTCACAGGCCGTCCTTAATGCGATGGAGAAGGGGACGCAGGTAGAGCAGATCTATGAAGCAGCGCGCCGGCTACAGGCCGCCGGCGTGCGCGTTGGCTTTTTCCTGCAATTTGGCTATCCGGGCGAGACGATGGCCGACGTGGAACAGACGCTACAGATGGTGCGCGACTGCCAGCCGGACGATATTGGCATGTCCGTGTCCTACCCTCTCCCGGGGACGCGCTTTTATGAGCGGGTGCGCCTGCAACTGGGCGAGCAACAGAACTGGCACGACTCGGCCGATCTCGCGATGATGTATGAAGGACCCTTTACCACGGCCTTTTATCGTCACCTGCATTCCGTCTTGCACAAGGAGTTCCGGGCACGCCACGCCTGGCGCGAGCTGGTGACCCTTTTGCGGCGCCCGCACCGGCTGCGCCCCCGTCACATCCGCCAGGGAGCGGCGATGGCGTACCGCCTGGCGACGCTGCCCTTCAGCCGCCGGCGGCTGGGGCAGCTGGCTGCCGTGCCGCACAAGGGGATGGTGGCGCTGCCCGAGGGGCTCTCTTTAGAGGAAGCGTCGCGACCGACGCCTGCCGCGACCAATGCAACCGCGTCGCGTGAACACGGGCGCCGCGCCTAATCCGGCTCAGACGATGGATATCCTTCTCGCCCACGGCTACTTTATCGCCGAAGACGCTCACGAGCAGGCAATCATGAAGCCCTATCCTCCTCTGGGCCTACTCTACATTTCGTCCCACCTTAAGGCACGCGGCTTCGACGTCGCCATCTTCGACAGCACGTTCCGGACCTTCGCCGACTTTGTCGCCACCATTAAAGAGGCGCGTCCGCCCCGGGTGGGCCTGTACTGCAACCTGATGACCAAGCAGAACGTGCTGCGCATGATTGCCGTCTGCCGCGAGCACGGGGCGCGCGTCATTCTCGGCGGGCCAGAACCGGTCTCTTATGCGGCTGCCTATCTCGCCGCCGGGGCGGACGTCGTCGTCGTGGGAGAGGGGGAAGAGACACTTGAAGAGCTGATTCCCCTCATGCAGGCGGCAAAAGCGCCCGACCTCTCCCATGTGCGTGGCATCATTTACGCTGCGGGCAGAGCGGCGACGGGGGAGGTGGGGGAAGTGGTCCGCACGCCGCCGCGCCCCTACATCCAGGATCTGAGCGCACAGCCGTGGCCCGACAGGGAGGCTATCGATCTGGAGCGTTACCTGCAGACGTGGGAGCGCCACCATGGCGCGCGCTCCACCAGTCTGATTACCGCCCGCGGCTGCCCCTATACCTGCACCTGGTGCAGCCACACCGTCTTCGGACACAGCCACCGCCGGCGCGCGCCAGCGGATGTCGCCGACGAGGTTGCCTATCTGGTGGACCGCTACCGCCCCGACCAGCTCTGGTACGCGGACGACGTCCTGACCATTGCCCACCGCTGGTTTCTGGCCTACGCAGAAGAGCTGGAGCAGCGTGGGCTGCGTGTACCGTTTGAGTGTATCAGCCGCGCCGACCGCCTGAACGAGACGATCGTCAATACCCTGGCAGAGATGGGCTGTTACCGGCTCTGGATCGGCAGTGAAAGTGGCAGCCAGCGCATCCTGGATGGCATGAAGCGGAAAGCCGACGTTGCCGACGTGCAGGCCAAGACGAAGCTGCTGCAGTCGCGCGGCATACAGGTCGGCATGTTTATCATGTTTGGGTACGAGGGAGAGGAGATTAGCGATATTGAGGCAACGGTCGAGCATCTTAAGAAGGCGCGCCCCGACCAGTTCCTGACGACGGTCGCCTATCCGATCAAAGGTACGGACTACTATGAGGCGGTTGAAGATCGAATCATCGCCGAGGATCCGTGGGAGGAGCGCACAGATCGTGATCTGCAGATCGCGGGACGTCATTCCCCCGCATTTTATGAGGCGGCGACCCGCTGGGTGGTTAACGAGGTAGCGCTCCACCGGGAGTGGCACGGAGAGCGTCGACCGTTCCGCCTGGCGAAGCTGTTTCTGAACGCACGCCGGGGCCGGTTCGGGATGGCGCTGAACAGGCGTAACCGCGAGGACGATGAGCGCGTGCCGGCAGGGCGCGGGTGGGCAGCGGAGGAGCGAGCCGCCGATGGATGGTAGCCGGCTGCGCGGCCCACACGAAGTTCCCGCCATCTTGCCCGCGGCCTTCGACGCCGTGGCGGCAGGCTACGACGCCGCCTTCACCGACACGCTGCTGGGCCGGTTGCTCCGCGATCGCGTCTGGCAGGTGCTGGAGCGGCTCGTCACCTCTGGTCAGCGGGTGTTGGAGCTGGGCTGCGGCACCGGTGAGGATGCGTGCTGGCTGGCGCAACAGGGCGCCCACGTGGTCGCCACCGACGGCTCCCGCGAAATGCTTGCCGCCGCGCAGGCCAAGGCGCGCCAGCGCCGGGCGGGCGAGGGAATAGCTTTCCGGGCCCTCCCTCTACAGGCGCTTGCCGGCAATGCGGCAGCAGAATGCGTCGGCCAGGTCGACTTTCCTGAAGCAGAGGCGCCGCAGCATGGTATTGCCGTTCTACGACAGCAGGCCCCTTTCGATGCCATCCTTTCGAACTTTGGCGTACTCAATGCCATCGGCGAGTGGGAAGCGCTCGCCGCGGCGCTCGCCCCCCACGTGCGGCCCGGGGGCTGGGCGTTGCTGGTCGTGATGGGGCCACTCTCTCCGTGGGAAATTGGTCTGGGGTTGCTGCATGGCTCCCCTGGCCGTGCCTTCCGTCGCCTCCGCGCAACGCCATCCAGACCGGCGCCCGCGACGATAGGTGAGCAGACGATCCCGGTTTGGTATCCATCTCCGCGCCGCCTGGCCCGCTCCTTTTCGCCGTGGTTTCACGTGCGCGAGACGCATAGCCTGGGCCTGTTTCTACCGCCCTCCGAGCTGGCGCCCCTGGTCGAGCGCTATCCTCGCTTCTTCGGCGTCCTTAATCAGCTGGAGCGGGCGACGGCGCGCTTGACCGGCGGCTGGGGCGACCATTACATACTACTGTTCGAACGAACTTCCGCCGGGTGGGACGAACGAGACGCATCGGCGGTGAAGCGGGAGCGGAGAAGCAGATGATCATTCTTTACAACCCGCAGTCGTCGGCGCAGGGCAAGCCGGTTCTCCCGATGTC
>JAWVYW010000213.1:0-5791 GCA_033722535.1 Promineifilaceae bacterium (SeqCode) | reverse complement strand
CGGCGCCGAAGTGATTGCCACCGGCAACGTGGTCGTGTGGGGGCGTTTGCGGGGCATGGTTCACGCCGGTGCGGCGGGCGATGAAGAGGCAATCATTTGTGCCCTTGAACTGGCGCCGACGCAACTGCGCATTGGCAACAAAATCGCCATCTCTCCCACCGACCGGTCTGGGGAGAGCAAACCGGAGACGGTAGCGGTTCGCGGCGGGCAGATTGTCGCCGAGCCCTGGGATATGAGAAGTTAGAGAGAGTCGATCAGGTTGGCGGTCGTCGCCATGCTCTAATCTTCCTGGAAGGAGAGTGCTGTGAACGCAAAGGTAATTACCGTAACATCTGGCAAAGGCGGCGTGGGCAAGACCACCGTCACAGCCAATCTAACAGCAGCGTTGGCTATGTTGGGCCGGCGCGTGGTGGCCATCGACAGCGACATAGGCCTGCGCAACCTGGACGTCGTGATGGGGCTTGAGAACCGTATCGTCTACGATCTCGTGGACGTCGTCGAGGGGCGCTGTCGTCTGAACCAGGCCATGATCCGCGACAAGCGCTTTTCCGACCTGCATCTGATTCCTGCAGCGCAAACCCGCGATAAGATGGCGGTCAGCCCCTCAGATATGATCGTCGTCTGCGACGAGCTGCGCCAGGATATGGACTACATCGTCATCGACTCGCCGGCAGGTATCGAGCGTGGCTTTCGCAACGCCATCGCCCCGGCGGACAGGGTCCTAATCGTCACCAATCCAGAGGTGTCGGCGGTGCGCGACGCCGATCGCATCATCGGCCTCATCGAAGCAGAGAACAAAGGTCCGGGCGAACTGATCATCAACCGCCTCAAGCCGCAGATGGTCGCCCGCGGCGACATGCTCTCCATTGCCGACGTGCTCGACATTCTGGCCATCGATCTGCTGGGCGTTGTCCCCGAGGATGAAGCGATCCTCGTGTCTTCGAACCGCGGCCTGCCAGTGGCGATGAGCAGCGCCAACAGCACCAGCGCCAGCCAGGCATTCCGCAACATCGCCCGGCGCCTCGAGGGAGAGGAGATCCCCATCATGGACCTCTCAGCTCCCGCCGGCCTCTTTGGCCGCCTGCGCAGCTGGGTCGGACGGATGAACGGGAAAGAGGGGGTGTAATGATGGGTTGGCTCAGTCGACTCTTCGGAAAGAAAGAACAGAGCAGTCAGGTCGCGAAAACGCGACTGCAGATGGTGCTCACGCACGACCGCAGCGATATCCCCCCCGGTTTGATCGAACAGATCAAGGATGATATCATCAGCGTCATTGTCGAGCATCTGGCAATCGACCCCGACGAGGTGGTCGTCGAGTTAACAAAAACATCGAATGAGAGCCGGCTGGTGGCGGAGATCCCCATTCAAGGAGGTGCGCGCCGCAAAGCGCCGGTTGTCTCCGATTGATCCGGACGGTTTCTGGTTTTTGAGACCAGACCGCCGATACGTTGCCCGTGTTACAACAGAAAAGCTCTGTCTGGCGGCATTTCGACCTCTGGTTGGTGGCCGCCGTTCTTCTTTTAACTGCATATGGCGTCCTCATGATCGAGAGCGCCGTCACCGGCGCACCGGCGTTTGATGACTACCCCCAGCGCCAGCTCGCCTACGCGGTTGCCGGAGTCGCCGCTCTTTTCATCATTGCCGCTATCGACTACCGCATCCTCACCTCCGGTCACTGGTATATCTACGCCGGCATGCTGGCTTCACTGGCACTGGTGCTGATCATCGGCTCATTGGGGAACGCCTCCCGCCGCTGGTTCGACCTGGGCCTTATCCGCATCCAGCCCTCGGAGTTCGGGCGTATTTTTCTGGCCGTGACCTTCGGACAATTTCTGGCCCAGCGCCAGCATCTGGTCCATCGCTTCTCTAATACCCTGCTTGCGCTGGCCTACGTCGGCGTGCCGGTGGCCCTCATTTTCGTCCAGCCCGACCTGGGGATGTCGATCCTCTTTATCGTCATGTGGTTCGTGATGATCTTCATGGCCGGGCTACCACTGACCCACTTCGCCGCCCTCACCACAGGAGGGCTGGTGGCGATGGTGATGCTACTCCCTGCGCTGGCAGAATATCAGAAAGAGCGCCTGCTGGCCTTCGTCGATCCCGGGAGCGTACCCGAGCAGGCCTTTAATATCGAGCAGGCGTTGATCAGTATCGGCACCGGAGGCTGGTTTGGCAAAGGTTATCTGCAGGGCACGCAGAGCCAGCTCGGCTTTCTGCGCGTGCAGCACACCGACTTCATTTTCTCTGTGATCACAGAAGAAATGGGCCTCATCTTCGGTAGCCTGGTCGTCGTGGGCCTGATGGGCTTTATCCTCCTGCGCATTTTGAAGGTGGCCGAAATGACACCCGATCCCGCCGGTCGCTATCTCTGTGTGGGCATTGCCGGCGTGCTGTTCTTCCAGACGGTGGTCAGCGTCGGCATGAACGTGCGCCTGTTGCCGGTTACCGGCCTCACCTTTCCCTTTGTTAGTTACGGCGGCAGCTCGCTTATAACGCTTTTCATGGCCATCGGCGTCGTGCAGTCGGTCCGTATGCGCCACCGCAAACAGGAATTTGGATAGGAGATTTATGTCCGTTCGCGTTCGTTTCGCCCCCAGCCCTACCGGCTATCTCCACATCGGCTCCGCCCGGACCGCCCTCTATAACTGGATGTTTGCCCGCAAACACGACGGGCAGTTTATCCTCCGCATTGAGGACACCGATCAGAAGCGGAGCGTCCCTGGGGCGATCGAGATGATCATGGAAGATCTAGACTGGCTGGGGCTGGATTGGGACGAAGGGCCGGACAAAGGGGGTCCCGACACCCCCTACATTCAGACTGAGCGGGCTGCTCTCTACCGCAAGTGGGCGGAATGGCTGGTGGAGCAGGGGCACGCTTACCGCTGCTACTGTACGACGGAGGAGCTGGAAGCGCGACGGCGGGCGGCAATGGCGGCCCGGGAAGGCTTCGTCGGCTACGATCGCCGTTGCCGTGAGCTGACGCCGGAAGCGGCGGCGGAGAAGGAAGCCGCCGGACTGGAATGTGTCATTCGCTTCAAAGCGCCGCTGGAAGGGGAGACGGTCGTCCACGACGCCATTCGCGGCGCCATCACCTTTGCCAACGACCAGATCACCGACGCCGTGCTCCTCAAGTCTGATGGGCTACCGACCTATCATCTGGCCAACGTCGTCGACGACCACTTTATGGAGATCACGCACATTCTCCGAGCCGACGAATGGATTAGCACCGCGCCCCTCCACCTCAATCTGTACAGCGCCTTCGGCTGGGAGCCGCCCGTTTATGCCCACCTGCCGCTGGTGCTCGATCCCAGTGGCAGCGGCAAGCTGAGCAAGCGGACCCAGGCCTTCACCGATGAGGGGCACGAGGTGTTCGTGAAGGTGGAGGAGTTTCGGGACGCCGGCTATCTGCCGGTGGCGCTGCGCAACTTCCTGGCGAACGTCGGCTGGTCCTTTGGCGAGGATCGCGAAAAGTTCACCATGGAGGAGGCGATTCCTCGTTTCGAGCTAGAAGATATCAACCCCGCCCCTTCCCGCCTGCCATACAGCAAGTTGGAGTGGTTGAATGGGCAGTACATTCAGGAGATGGAGCCACTAGAGCTGGCCCACGCCGTTCGGCCGTTTCTGGAAGCGGCTGGCTTCGAGGCGGACGTCCATACGCTGCTCCCCGTGATGCCGGCAATGAAGGTGCGGATGAAGCGCCTGACCGAGGCAGTCGATTTTCTGCGCTTCCTTTTCAAGGATGAAGAGACGATATCTCTGACGGTGGACGATCTGACCCACAAAAAGCTACCGGCGGCGGAAGCACGCGCCGCTTTCACGGAAGCGCGGGACTTTGTGCGCGAGACGGAGCAGTACGATCTGGAGACGATCCAGCAGACGATCGTTGCCATTGGGGAACGCCACACGACGAACCAAAAAGCGGGTCCTTTCCTGGGACGAATGCGGCTGGCCGTCACCCGCCAGCAAGTATCGCCGCCCCTCTTCGAGTCGATGGTGGCGCTGGGCCGGGAGCGGACGCTGGAGCGCCTGGAGACGACGGTTAATCTTTTAGCGGAAGAGGTGAGTGAAGCCGCGTGAGACATGTGGAGCATTCCCCTGTGACCACAAGAACCCGTGGCTAAGCCTCCACGGGAATACCCAGAAAACGAGCGATCCGCGTAATGAGCGCGTGGCGCTCCTGCTCTGGGGCGCGGCGCTGGTCGTCGGCCGCGAGGCGCGCCTCCAGGTTGCTACGCCGCTTCTCCACCACGTCTAGCATCAAATCAAGAATTGCTGGATCGGCGGTGAGCAGATCGGCAAAGGCGTGCTTGTGAATGATCAATGCCTCAGTTTCTGTCTCGGCGAGAATTGACGCCGAGCGCGGCTCGCCGGTTAGCAGGCTCATTTCTCCAAAAAAGTCGCCCCGCCCTCCTTCGTCAGCCCGTATGCGCCCACCGCCGGGGCTGTCGAGATAAATGCCAACTGAGCCCTCTTTGATCCAGAAGAGAGAGTCCCCCTCGTCGCCCTGCCGCACCAACGCCTCCCCGTCTGTATACCCTTTCGTTTCAGCCGCCTCGGCGAGCTGAGCGATCTGAATATCACTCCACTCCGCCAGAATGGAGAGAGCGCGCAGAAATTCGGCGCTTCCTTCGGTCGCCTGCTGCGCCAGCCGCTCACGCTCGTCTTCGGGTACCACGCGCATGTTGACATCCCGAATGGGAAACGGAATTACCATCCCAGCGCGTTTGAGCGCGTACCATATCCGGGTCAGAATAGCATCTCGAATCTCGCGCTTGCCCGAGTAGCGTTCGATATAATAGATAACGCGGTAGTTAACACTGAAATCGTCGTAGGCGTCGACAAAGACCTTCGGCCCAGGCACATCAAGCACCCCTGCATAGCCGTTAACCGCGCCAAGCAAGACGCGCTTGACCTCCCCCGGGGGGTGGGAATAGGCGACCCCGACGTAAATACTTTGCTCCTGCTGCTTTGTCGGCCGAGAGTAGTTAATGATCTTCTCGCGCGAAACGTTGCTGTTGGGCAGGACCACATAATGGTTCTCACGCGTGATCAGCGACAGCGTCCGCCAGTTGAGACGCACGACCTGCCCCTCCTGCCCATCAACCTCCACCCAGTTGCCGACTGCGAAGGGAGACTCCACCTGCAGCGCGATACCGGCAATGAGGTTGCTCAGGACGTCCTGTAACGCGAGGCCGATAATGGCTGAAGCAACCGTCGACGTCACGAGAATACCGGTCAGTTCGACGCCGAAAATTTCGCTTACCACTGCCAGACCGACGCCCACGAGCACGATCAAGGCGAGCAAGTCGAGGACAAAGCGCGGAAAGAGCACGCCCCGGCGGACGATCGCAAACTCGACGAAGATCCACTTGACGAGCTGCACCAGCGTATTGACGGCGAGCACGAGCGCTATCGTCGCCATCACCTTGTCGCCAGTCGGGCTCTCCTCCGTGGGCAGAGAGAGCGATCCCTGCAGGAAAAAGAGAATCTGGAACGCGACCAGGGTGAGCACAGCCGAGGCCACCACTTGGCGGCTGATGGTCACACGCCAGCGCCACCAGAGGACGATAGCCAGCAGCACGACGATAGTAACAGCAACATATGGTGCCGAGAGAAACTCAAGCATCAGATGAATTCCCGTTTTGCAACAGCAACTGTGGAGAGCACGCCTTTGTGACGACTGCTAGTTTACTCGATCTGTAGTCAGGTCGGCTACCCTCTGCGGTAGATAAACGTGCAATTGCCTTGAATATAAATTGTTTGTTACATCACTTGCAGCCCCCCTTATCTG
>JAWVYW010000212.1:0-5856 GCA_033722535.1 Promineifilaceae bacterium (SeqCode) | reverse complement strand
GTCTTCGTAGCTCTGATGGCGCTGGGACTGCTACTCTACCTACTTCTCTTTCGCTTCATCGCCCGCATGGGTGACGAGCAGCGGATCCGCAGCTCGTTGCTCGTCGGCTTTGGCCTGACGCTGATCCTGCACACGGCGGCCGTGCAGCTCTTCAGCGCCGACGAACGCAGCCTGACGACGGCCTACGCCGCGCTCAGCCTGCAGGTGGGGGCGCTGCGACTGCCGGTGGTCCGCGTGGCGGGACTGGCGGTCGCCGTCGCCGCGACCCTGCTGCTGGAGCGCTTCCTGGCGCGCACCCGCTGGGGCGTGGCCCTGCGGGCGACGAGCGAAAACTGGCAGATGGCGGCGCTGAGCGGGGTGGACGTGGGCCGCGCCTACCTGGGCGCCTTCGCCCTCTCCGCGGGCCTGGCAGGGCTGACCGGCGCCCTCGTCGCCGTCGGCTTCAGCGTCAATCCGTCGCTGGGGCTGCAGTGGACGCTGAAGGCGCTGATCGTGGTCGTCCTGGCGGGGCTGGGTAGTATGCGCGGGACGCTGCTGGCGGGCCTGCTGCTGGGGGTGGCGGAGGCGCTCGCCGCCTATGCACTGGGCGGAGAGGTGCGCGAGCTGGTTGGCCTGCTCCTCTTCCTGGGGGTGATTACCGTGCGCCCCCAGGGGCTCTTTGGCGACAGCGGCGGTGACTGACCGCCTGCGCCCCGCCCTGCTGCTGCCTGCGCTGCTTGGCGTGGCCCTCCTCCCGCTTGCCGCCACCGACAGCGTACTGACGGTCGCCATCCACCTCTTCCATGTCGCCGCCCTCGCCGCCAGCTGGAACATCCTCGCCGGCTTTACGGGGCAGATCAGCCTCGGGCATGCCGCCTTCTTCGGCGTGGGCGCGCTGGTGGCGCGGGCGTTGTGGCTGGGACAGGGGGCGGTCGAAATCGTGGCGCGCGGGGGCGCGCCTTTTCCCGTGGCCTTCGTCCTCGGCGGGGCGGCGGCGGGGGTGGTGGCGCTCGTCGTCGGCGCCCCCGCGCTGCGCCTGCGCGCCGTTACCTTCGCCATCGCTACCCTGGCGCTGGCGGAAGCGGCGCGCATCACCGTGGGCAACAGCCTGCCGACGGTGACGGCGCTCCCGGCGGCGGCGCTACGCGGCTATGGCCTCACCTCGCGCTATCTGCTGGCGCTGGGCGTGCTGCTGCTGACGCTGGCGGTGGCGGCGCTGCTGTGCCGGTCGCGGCTGGGGCTGGCGATGGACGCCGTGCGCCAGGATGAGGCCGCAGCGCGCGCTGTGGGCATTAACGCCTTTCGCCTGAAGCTGCTCGCCTTCGTCCTCAGCGCCACCCTCGCCGGGCTCGCCGGTGGCAGCTTCGCCTACTTCCACGTCAGCTACTATCCCACCTTGCCCTTCAGCCCCGAATGGACTTTCGACGCGCTGGTGGTGACCTTCGTCGGCGGCGTCGGCACCCTCGCCGGCCCCATCCTCGGCGCCGCCTTCTTTGTCCTGGCCCAGGAGCTGCTGGCCGGCTCCTGTCGCGGGCTGCACCTGCTGCTCTTCGGCGTTCTCTTTATCGCGGTCGTGTTGGCGGCGCCGGGGGGGCTGATGGCGCTGCAAGCGCGCCTGCGGTCGCGCCTAGGGGCGGGGCAGTAGCCGCCGTCTGCACGATAGCAAGAGCATCCTCCACGAACTGGAACTGGTAGGTGCCGGTTGCTGTGCCGCCGGCGTTGACCGTGAGCGTGTAGAGACCGCCCTCGCTGAGTGTGTACGGCCCCTTGTCCTCATAGCAGGGCTGACTGAAAATGGCGGCGCCGCTGGGGGCTTCCAGGCGGATGCCTAGGTTGCAGAAGTACATCGACGTGCCCTGTGAGTCGAAGCGAATGGTCTGGCCCGCGGCTGCCGTGAAGGTGTAGACGTCCCAGGCGCCGATCGCCTCGATGTTACCCGCCCCCGGCTCCGGAACACCGTCCGAGATGACCTCGCCGATGGCGATGGCGAAGATATCCGGCGGCGGCACTTCGAGGAAGCGGAAGCTATAGGCGCCGGTGGCGGTGCCTGCGCCGTCGACGGTGAGCGTGTAAGTGCCGCTCTGCGCCAGCGCAATGGTATCCTTGTCCGCGAAGCAGGGCTGGTTGAAGATGCTGCTACCGTCGGGGGCGCGTAGATGAATGCCGAGGTCGCAGAAGTAGATTTCGGTACTGATTGTGTCGAAGTAGAGCAGCTGCCCGCTCTGGGCGGTAAAGGTGTAGACGTCGACTGCGCCGATCGCCTCGATGTTGCCCGCGCCCGGCTCCGGAACGCCGTCGGAGACGACGTCGCCGATGTTGATGGCGAATGTCTGGGGCGGCGGCACGTCGAGCAACTGGAAGCTGTAAGTGCCGGTGGCGGTGCCCGCGGCGTCGATCGTCAGCGTGTAGCTGCCGCTCTCGCTCAGGCTGTACGGCCCCTTGTCCGCATAGCAGGGCTGGTTGAAGAGAATACCGCCCCCGGGGGCCAGAAGGTGAATCCCGAGGTCGCAGAAGTAGATTTCGCTACTGAGCGTGTCGAAGTAGAGGCTTCCACCGGCGGTCGCCGTGAAGGTATAGACGTCCCAGGTGCCCGCTGCCTCGATGTTGCCCGCGCCTGGCTCTGGCACGCCGTCGGAGACGACGTCGCCGATGGCGATGGCGAAGATGTCGGCTGGCGGGACGTCGAGGAGCTGGAAGGCGTAGGTGCCGGTGACGTCGCCGGCGGCGTCGACGGTGAGAGTGTAGGCGCCGCTCTGATCGACGGTGAAAGGGCCGTAATCCTGGTAGCAGGGACGGTCGAAGACAGTGCTGCCGTCGGGGGCGACGAGGTGACTCTGCAGATCGCAGCCGCCGATAGTCGTGCCCAGGCTGTCGAAGAGGAGGGACTGCGCGGCAGTGGCGGTAAAGGTGTAGACGTCGTAGCTGCCCGCGGTCTCAATGTTGCCCGCTCCCGGCGCGGGTACACCGTCGGTGATCACGTCACCGATGGCGATCGCGAAGAGATCGGCGCGCGGCTGCGGGCCGACGACGGTGACTGTGGCGCTGTCGCTGTCGCTGAGGGTACCGTCGGTGACGGAGAAGGTGAGGGAGATGTCGCCCACCTGCGCTATCTCCGGCGTGAACTCAAAGCGGCCCGTGCTGGTGTCCAGCGAGGCATTCGCCGGCAGTGGCGTCACGCCATAGGAGAGGGTGCCGTTGCCGGTGTAGGTGGCGGTCAGGCTGATGACCAGCGTCTGTCCGACCTGCACCGACTGATCGGGCACCGGCTCGAGGGTCAGCGACGGCGGCACGACGACGACGCGCCCCGTCATCTCCGGCGCGAGGGGGTTGTAGTAGTCGAAAGTGCCCACTTTGGTGAAGGTGTGCGAAAAGCCGGCGCCGGGTGCCAGCGGACCGCTGTCCCAGCTTTCGGCCGCCGGTCGCTGTACCCGCGCTGCGCCCGGGGCGGCGTTGGGCCTGGCGGAGCGGACGATCAGCGGCAAGAACACGGTCAGCCCTTCTGTTGGCGGCGTACCGCTGCTGACGCGCTGCGTCTCTCCTGTCTCGTTCACCCAGAGGATGGTTGCCCCCTGGGGGACCGTGACCGTCTGGGGCACGAAGCCGGTGCCTGTGATCCCCACGGTTGCGTCCGCTGTGACTGTCGCCGGAGCGGCGGGAACGGCGGGCGGCGCCTGCGGCGCACCTCTGGCGGGAATGAGCGGGCTCAACAGAGCCAGGACGAGGAGGAGGTGCAGAAGGGTCTGTAGCCGGCGGGCAAAACGGAACATAAACTTTCCTCAGTGGCGCGAAGGAGTGCAGGTTGCGGCTGCTGTCTCCTCTGCGCGCTGCTGTGAGCGGATCGCCCGGCGCTACGGCGCAATGCCGGGGGCAGGACGAACCTCTCTGGATAACTGGCGTCTTGAGACTGGAGATGGCGGAATTTTAGCAGATCGAAGCTCAGAGGCAAGCGGCCGGCGCATCACTCGCACCAGCGCCCGTGCTGCGGTACAGTAGCCGCCAAAAAGGGGACGCCATAGGAGGTGATCGACAATGGAAGCGTGGTTCGCCGACGTAGCGTGGGCGGAGCTCTTTCAGCCGCAGACGCCGCTTCTGGAAGTCATCGTGCGCGGCACCGTCATCTACCTGATGCTGCTGGCGATGCTGCGGATCGTGCTCAAGCGCGAGCGCGGCGGCATGGCGCTGACCGACCTGCTGGTCGTGGTGCTCGTCGCCGACGCCGCGCAGGGCGCGCTGGACACTGAGGGTCGCTCAATCTTCGACGCCCTGCTGCTGGTGGCGACGATTCTCTTCTGGGATTACAGCCTCAACTGGCTCGGTTTCCACTTCCCCCTGATCGGCCGTTTCGTCCACCCGCAGCCGCTGCCCCTCATCCGCAATGGCCGTCTGTTGCGGCGCAACATGCGCGTTGAGCTGGTGACGGAGGAGGAGCTGCGGAGCCTGCTGCGCCGGCAGGGGCTGAAGGAGTTCTCTCAGGTTCGGGAGGCCTACATGGAAGGCGACGGATCGGTGAGCATCCTACCTTTTGAGGAGCACCGCCAGGAGGAGCAGAGAGAGGAAGACGACGAGTTGGAAGCACTCTAACCACAGGTGGCGGCGCTTCCGGAGCGCGCTAGCTTAATACGTATGCCACTGCTCCCCCGCTTGCGTTACAATCCGCGCCATGAAACAGGCTACAATTATCATCCTTCTGATTCTCCTCACGCTCCTTGCCGGCTGCGATGCCGGCGCAAACCCGGCTGCCGCCCCCGCGGCGATCCCTGTTGGCGCCGTCGTGCCCCTCTCCGGCGCCTTTGCCGGCGGCGGCGCGCAGGTGGAGCGCGGCTACCGTATGGCGGTCGAAGATGTGAACGCCGGCGGCGGCGTCTACGTCGCCCAGTACGACCGCCACGTCCCGCTGGAGCTGATCCTGCTCGACGACGCCTCGGACCCGACGCAGACGGTGGCCCACATGGAGTCGCTGGCGCAGCAGGGGGTGGTCGCCTACCTCGGCGGCTACGGCAGTACGCTGCACGCGGCGGCGGCGGCGATTGCCGAGAAGAACGCGATCCCTTACCTGGGCGTCGCCTTCGCCCTGCGCGACCCGCACGAGGCGGGCTACCACTATCTCTTCTCCCCCTTCCCCAAATCGCCCGACTTCGCCGCCCCCTTCTTCGAGATGGTCAACAGCTATGTGCCCGTGGGTGAGCGCCCGACGCGGGTCGCCATCTTTCAGGAGGCCACCGACTGGGGCATCGAAATGGCGGCGCTGTGGCAGCAGGCGGCGCCGGTACACGGCTACGAGGTCGTCGTCCACGAGACCTACACGCCGGGCGCCAGCGACTATACCGACCTCATCCTCAAGGCGAAGGAGGCGGGCGCCGAGCTGGTGCTGGCGCTGCCCACGCCCCCCGATGGCTTTGCGATGATGAAACAGATGGGGGAGCTGGACTACGTTCCTGCGCTCTCCTACTTCATCCGCGCCACCGACGTGCCGACGTGGCGCGATCTGGGGCCCATAGGTGACTACGCCATCCTCGCCTCCGGCTGGCACCCGGCGTTGGGCTTCCCGGGCGTGGAGGCGCTGAACGAGGCGCACCTGGAGGAGCACGGGCGCCTGCCGGATCCGATGGTGGGGCCGGCCTACGCCACCGTGCAGATCCTGGCGGACGCCATTGCGCGCGCGGGTACGCTGGAACCGGACGCCATCCGCGACGCGCTGGCGGCGACCGAAATGGAGACGGTGGTCGGCCCCGTCACCTTCCGCGAGGACGGCACGGGCGTCGTCATCATGCCCTTTGCCCAATATCAGGAGGGCGAGGTGGAGCTGATCTGGCCCCGCGAATTTGCGACCGCGCCGCTGGTCTACCCGGCGCCGCCAGTTGGGGAGCGGTGAGCTGT
>JAWVYW010000211.1:0-5864 GCA_033722535.1 Promineifilaceae bacterium (SeqCode) | reverse complement strand
CGATGCGGCTTACGGTTGCCGCCGTACCGGCGTCTCACTGGGTGCTCAGTCTCGCCCTGGCGCTGCTGCTGGCTATGGGCGCCATTGTGCTCGCTGCACGCCTCTTCCGCAGCCAGGCGTTGCTCAGCGGCCGCCCTCTCTCGCTGAGGCTCATCCTGGAGATGTTGCGTGGTTGAGGACCAGCGGCCGCCTGCGCTCTTCAGTAATTGCGCTCAGTTGTAGATGACAGACGGTTCCCGCTTCGGGGGCGAAGCGGCGTCGGGCTGGTCGCGTGCATCGAGCAGGGCCAGCTCCTGTTCTACCGCGGCTGCCAGTTGCGTGTTGCGGAGCGCCATCGCTCGCTTGTGCGTTTCCTGCAGATCGCGGCGGGCATCGCCGTGGCGTCCCTCAAGCACGGCCAGCTTACCGCGGTTGCCGAGGACGATCGTTGCCAGCCACGGCTGCGCGCCGGCGGCGACGAGCCGCTCGGCCTGTTCCAGCCATGTGCGCGCATCGTCCAGCCTCCCTTGCGCCAACGCCACCGTCGCGAGGTTGTTGAGTAGTGGTATCTGTAGGTCGGGGTGGCAGCGGTCGCCCAGGTGGGTTAGCCCCCGTTCGAAGAGAGTGACTGCAGCTTCATAGTCGCCGCCACAGTGAATTTTCAGGGAGCCCAGCAAGCGATAAATCGCTGGCAGCTGTTCCGGCGCCCCCGCCTTGGCTACAGCCAACGCTGCTTCATAATGGTCGGCTGCCTGCTCACAATCGTGGTCGAGCAGAAGCGCCATTCCCAGCTCCTGTAACAGGCGCGCACGCAGCGACGGCACTTCTGTCTCCGCCAGTGCCTCCCGCAGGCGCCGGCACGCCTCTACAAAGTCGCCGCGGCGCGCTGCCAGCTTGCCCTCCGGCAGGGCCAACGCCGCGGCCCGTGCGGGGTCGCCTGCTGTCAGCGGGCGCAGTTGGCGCAGGCGCAGCGCTGCATCCTCCAGCCGGCCCTCGCGCCGTTCGATTTCTGCCAGCAGTAGACCGGATGTGAGGCGGTCGCCCTCCTCGGGCACAGTAGCTACCCGCTCCAGCAAGGTGCGGGCGCGCGCCAGCCGACCATGTTCGATTAGATCGGGGGCGTAAATCAGCACGAGACCAACGTAGGCGGCCGTCTCGTCCGCCTCCCATGCCCCTTCAAGCACGGCGGCAATATTGGCGCTGGCAGCGTGGTCGGGATCTGCCGTGGGGCAGTAGGTGCCATCTTCGTGCGCGGCAATCTCCTCGCGATAAAAGTCGGCCAGCCGCGCCACGGCCGGCCCCGGCTCCTGCAACCCGTCACGGGCATAGAGGCGAAGAAGCGGGTGCAGCCGGTAGAGGCCGGCGCCGGTAGCCTCTACCAGGCTCAGCCGGTACAGGGCGCGCAGGTGGTCGGCTGCCGCCGCCAGGGTCGTGCCCGCCGCCGCCGCCGCCTCGTCGACGCGGAAAGGGCCCGCGAAGAGGGCCAGCGTGCTGAAAAAGGTGCGGACGTCGCCGCCAAGCGCCCCGGCGCTGACATCAAAGGAGACGCGGACACTCTGGTCATCGTAAGTCAGCAGCGACAGCTCCGCTTCGACGCGCAGGCGCTCGACCAGTACCCTGGTGCGCCACCCCGGTTCGTAAGCCAGCCGCGCGGCGACGATCGCCAGCGCCAGCGGCAGGTGGCCCAGAAGAGCGGAGAGCTCGGCCAGCTGCGGTGCCTCCTCGCGGGTGCGCTCCTCGCCCAAAACGGCAGCAAAAAGGCGCTCGCTGTCCCCAGAATCGGCGGCAAAAGGTCGCAGCTCCAGGTGGCGCGCGGCGGGCGCCGCGCGTAGGTGTGGGCGGCGAGTCGTAATCAGCGCTGCACAATCGCCTGTCGACGGCAGCAGACGGCTCAGTGCGCCGCTATCGGCGACGCCGTCGAGCACGATCAACGCCCGGCGCTCGGCCAGCAGGCTGCGCACGACGCGACCCCGACTGTCGACGTCGCTCAGGTAGTCGACCCGGACGCCATAAGCCCGGGCAAATGTGGCCATGACCGCCAGCAGATCACTGGTGGCCAACGAGGCCCAGAGCACGCCGTCGGGGAAGAGGTCGCGGAAGCGTGCGGCCGCCACGGCCGCCAGTGCCGTCTTCCCGGTTCCAGAAAGGCCGTGGACGACGCAGATGCCCCCTTCGCCCAACCACCGGCGCAGTTGTGCCAATTCTGCCTCACGGGCGACGAACGAGTGGGGCGGCGCCATAGCCTGGAAAGGTGGGGGTAGGGTGGCGGGCTCGGCGCGCCACAACTCAAACAGCGCTCGTTCCTCGGCCGTCGCCAGCCGACGGAGCTCTGCCAGGGTGGGGTGGCCGGCGACGCTCAGCACGGCATCCGCTTCCGCGTCGCTGACGTGCAAGACGCCCAGTAGCCGCACGAGAGGCTGCCACTGCCGCGGGCGCGACACGTGCCCCTGGAGCCAGTTGACGATGGTGCTTTTGGGAAGGTCAGTCAACTGCGCCAGCTGGCTCGGGCGGTAGGCAGTGCGTTCAACAAGCGGATTAAGAAGGTCCGAAAGATGTATCGTGTCCATATCTGGTCCTTTCTGGTCTGCTTTTGGTCCATACTGGACTAGAGTGTGTGGGGGGATGCCGCTATGCTGAGCAGTGATGACCGCGCTTTGACACTGTCCTGTTACCAGTATGACACTGATACGGCGTGGTGTCCAGTTGTTCTAATAAAGGAGAAGGTGTTGTGATGAAAAGAAGGATAGTTTCCCTGCTTGCCCTGCTGATCCTTTCATCGGCAGCGGTCGTCGCCTGTCAGACGCAGCCGGAAGTGGTCGAGGTTGAAGTGACCCGAGTCATCACCGAGACCGTCGAAGTTGCCGGCGATACAGTAGAAGTAACCCGAGTAAGGACGGAGGTGGAGGAGCAGGTTGTAGAGGTGACACGCGTCGTGGTCGAAGAGGTAGAGGCGGTCCCAGATCTGGCTGCAGATCGCACCGGCACCTGGGTCGACACGGTCATTGTGGTCGAGGAGCCCAGCGGCACCGCGGCTGTTTCCCGCCTCGAAGCGGGCGACATCGACATCTACGCAGACACCGTATCTAATCCGCAGACGGCAACCTCGATCAACGCCGCCGAAGGTCTGGAGACGGCGCCCAGTTTTGGCGACTATAAGGAGTTGACCCTCAATCCCGCGGCGTGTGCCAGCGGCGAGCTGAATCCGTTCAGCAGTCGCCAGATCCGGGAGGCGCTAAACTTCGCCGTCGACCGTGACTTTATCGTGCAGGAGATCACCGGTGGGCTCGCGGTGCCGCGCTTTACGCCGATCAACGCCGCTTCGGCGGATGCGGCGCGTCTGGCAACACAGATCCGGGAGATCGAGCTGCAGTACGCCTTTGACTTTGAGCGGGCGCGGTCAATCATCAGCGAGCAAATGGAGGAGATGGGCGCCACCCTCGAAGATGACCTCTGGATGTTTGAAGGCGAACCGGTCGAGCTGCTCGTCCTCATCCGCACTGAGGATGAGCGCCTGCAGATCGGCGATTATGTCAGTAATCAGCTCGAAGAGCTCGGCTTCACCGTCGTCCGTGATTACCGGACCTCGGCTGAGGCGTCGCCGATCTGGTTTGGCAGCGATCCCGCCGAGTGCCAGTGGCACGTCTATACAGCCGGCTGGGTATCTACGGTCATCAGTCGCGACGCCGGCGGTAACTTTGAGTTCTTCTACACGCCCGCCGGCCTTGCCGGACCGCTCTGGCAGGCCTACGACCCGCCGCAGGAGCTGGCCGATGCGGCGCGGGCGCTTTCTAATAACCAGTTTTCCTCGAGCGAGGAGCGGCAGGAGCTGTTCGCCACCGCACTCGATTATGCTCTGCAGGACTCAGTCCGCATCTGGCTGATCGACGGCCGCAGCGTGGCCCCCTATCGGGAAGAGATCTCCGTCGCATCCGACCTCTCCGGCAGCATCTACGGCACTTACTACTGGCCCTACACGCTGCGCCGGGAGGGCCAGGTGGGCGGTAGTGTAACAGTCGCGATGCCCAGCATCCTCACGGAGCCCTGGAACCCGGTCGCCGGTAGCAACTGGATCTACGACCAGATGCTGATCCGCGCCACCGGTCAGTATGACGCGCTACCCGATCCCTCCACCGGCCTCAACCTGCCCCACCGCCTGGAAAATGCGACGCTGACGGTACAGGAAGACCTGCCCATCAACAGCTCGTCCGACTGGCTGACGGTGGAGCGCGTGCCGGAGATCAGCGTGCCTGAAAGCGCCTGGGTCGACTGGGACGCCGAAAACCAGCTGTGGATTACGGCAGGTGAGGCGTTCACCGAGACACAGACCGCGCTGATGAAAGCGCGCGTCGAGTTCCCCGCCGACCTGCAGGAGACGACGATCTACCACGATGGTAGCAACATCGACGTCGCCGACTTCGTCATGCTATGGACCATCGGCTTCGACCGCGCCAAGGAGGCAAGCCCCTACTTCGACGCTGCGGCCGTCCCCGACCTCCAGTCGTTCATGACCTCCTTCAAAGGCATAGAAATCGTCTCCGAGGAGCCACTGGTCATCGAATACTACAGCGACAACTGGCCCCTGGACGCCGAGAATGCCTTCGGGCCGCTCAATCCGCTCGGCCTGTGGCCCTTCTACACCTTCGGCCCCGGCGCCTGGCACAACGTGGCACTCGGACTGTTCGCCGAAGAGGCCGGACTTGCCGCTTTCTCCGCCAGCAAAGCGGAGGAGCTGCAAGTCGAGCAGTTGAACTACATCTCCGGCCCCACGGTGGCCATCATGGCCGACGAACTCGCACAGGCGGCTGAAAGCAACGCTATCCCCTACGAGCCGACGATGAGCCAGTTCATCGACGAAGAAGAGGCGGCTGAGCGCTGGGCCAACCTGCAGGAGTGGTTCCGCCGCCGCGGCCACTTCTGGATCGGCACCGGTCCCTTCTTCCTGCAGCGCGCCTTCCCGGTCGAGGGCAACGTGATCCTCGAGCATTACGAAGGGTACCCGGATCCCGTAGGCCGCTACGACAAGCTTGCAGGTGCGCCGATTCCCGAGGTAGCGGTCGAAGGACCGGGCCGCCTGGGACAGGGGGAAGAGGGTGTCTTCGACATCTTCGTCGACACCCCGGCCGGCGCACCATATCCTGTCGCCGACGTCGCCAGCGTCCAGTACCTGCTGCTCGATGCGACAGGCAACATAGTAACCACCGGCGATGCCGAAGCGCTGGAAGATGGCCTCTGGCAGGTGGTCCTCTCCGAGGAGATCAGCGAAGCGCTCGAAGCGGGCTCCAATCTCCTGGAGGTTGTCGTGGTCTCCGACCTGGTTGCCATTCCTTCGAGCGGCGGCATCGAATTCGTAACCGTACCCTGAGGTAGCTTTCCTCCGCTACCCGCCGGAGGGGTCCGTGGAAGGGCTCGCCCGGGCCCCTTCCGGCGAGCGGAGGTGACAGAAACGTAGAGATGAACGCGGGCGGGGCGAGGTCAAATCTCGCCCCGCCCATAGTGCTATAACAGTTGAGAAAGGGGTATGTGCCCCGCAAATCGACAAAGGGCAGAGAAACATGAGCGAAGATATCTTTCCACTGACCGCAGACGCAGAGGCGCCTGCAGAGACAGAGCGGGGGAGAGGGGCCACGATCCGGTTTGTTCGTTATGTGGTACTGCGAATGGTCGCCCTCTTTCTCACCGTTGTCGTCGGCGTTTACCTGTCGATTCTGATCGCCAACATGGGCGGCTACGTCGACGAAATCAGGCGGGGGCAGATTCGTGAACAGGTGGGACAGCAGATCGGCTTGAGCGAAGAGTTTCGACAGCTGACGACCGAAGAGCGAAATGCACTCATTGCCGAACAGGTGGCGCTCGAAGAGCGGCGGTTGGGGCTGGATCGTCCCTTT
>JAWVYW010000210.1:0-5958 GCA_033722535.1 Promineifilaceae bacterium (SeqCode) | reverse complement strand
CGCGACCACCTGGAGGGCGACCTCCCCGTCGACGCCATGAACTACCACCCCTACCATCGCTACGTCCACACCGACCCGTTCCACAACCGGCACTTCGGTACCGTGCAGGCGGCGATCCGCCGCTTTCGCGATAGCTTCCCCGAGCTGCCGCTCTGGATTACCGAGATGGGCGTCGCCTCCGACCACCCCATCAGCCCCGACCGCTATCCGGACGTGGCGCTCGTGATGCGCGAGGTGGTCGACGAGATCGCCCGCAACCACACTGGCGACGTCCCCGTTCTCATCTGGTACGCCTGGTCCGACCTGATGCGCAACGCCGGCATCACCACTGTCGACGGCACGATGAAGCCCCACATCGCCGACGCCTTCGAGGCGATGATCCGCCGCGCCCGCGACGCCGCCGCGCCGGAACATTTCTCCTTCGCACCGGCGACCGCGCGCGCTGATTCGGAATTTCAGCGCTTCGAGACGACGCTGGATAATCACAACGCCGTCCCCGCCGGCTCCACATTCACCAACCGCTGGTACTTCCGCAACAGCGGCGGCACCACCTGGGGCGACGGCTGCCGCCTCGTCTACGCCCCCCGTGGCGGCGCGACCGCCGCGCGCATGCTGCCCCAGGCGGAATATCCCCTGGCGGACGTCGCCTCCCCCCTGCCCGCCGCGCCGGGCGACGAGGTCGTCGTCCAGCTCCAGATGACGGCGCCGGAACGCGCCGGGCGCCACGTGCAGAGCCGCTGGGAGCTGCAAGATGCACGCGGCAACAGCTTCGGCCACCTTTTCGCCGAAATTACCACCATCGCCCCCTCGCCGGTAGGCACCGGCGCCCACCACGCCAATATGGGCTTCATCGCCGACCACACCGTGCCCGACGACACCCGCTTCCCGGCCGGAGAGGCGTTCCTCAAGCAGTGGCGCGTGCGGAACAATGGGGCCCGCAAGTGGGGCGACAGTTTTCGCCTCGTCTTCATCGAAGGGGATTTGCAGATGGCCGCCGGCGTCGCCTCGCACACCGTACCCGGCGCCGCGCCCGGCGAAAGCATCGTGCTTTCCGTCGAAATGGTCGCCCCCACACCGCCGGCCGGCCGCAACACCGCCACCTTCAAGAGCCTGTGGCGCCTTCAGGACGACCGCGGCAACTTCTTTGGCGACACCCTCTGGGCGCGCATCGTGAGCGTCCGCACCGGCGCCGCTACCGGCGCCAACCTCGGTCGCTTCACCGACCCCGCCGGCTGGTACTCGCAGCGCGACGAACGGTGGGAGAAAACGCAGCTGGGCACTGGCGCCGAGACGATCGGCGGCTGGGGTTGCCTCATGACCTGCTACGCGATGATGCTCTACAGCTACGGCCTCAAGCTAACGCCCGACGCGCTCAACGAGCGCCTGTGCGGGCTCGGCAGCGCCGGCTTCGACGGCTCCATCGTCCAGTTCGCCGCTCCGCCCCGGCTCGTGCCCCAGCTAAAGCTCGGCCGCAACATGCGCTCCTGGCGCACGCCCGAGCTGCCCTGGACGGTATGGACCGGCGAAGATCCCATCCAGCGCATCGACACCTCCCTCGCCAAAGGCTATACCGTCCTCGCCCAGGTCGATATGGGCCCCAACGACGCCTACAACGCCACCAACGAGCAGCACTGGGTTATCCTCGTCAGCCGCACCCCCGCCGGCGACGATTACCTGATGCTCGACCCGATGACGCCGCCCGAGCAGCTCCACCAGCAGCCCCTCTCCCTGATGCGCAAGTACGGCAACCCTCACCCCAACCGCACGCCTCAGGAAAATTTGCGCCACGCCATCAAGTCGGCGTTGATCTACTATACCTAGCGCCATGCGCATCGGCCTGATTAGCGGCGAGTACCCGCCGATGGAGGGTGGGGTGGGGGACTTTACGCGGGAGCTGGCGCAGGCGCTGGCGGAGGCGGGGCACGAGCTGCACATCATTACCAACCGCGAGGCGCGGCCGGATCAGCCAGATGCGCCCCGCCCGCGCCCGTGGCGGCTGCGGGAGCCGGTCGACCTCGGCTACGCGCTCCTCCACCCGCGCGCCCGGCGCTGGCGCTGGGGCGACGTCAACACCATCGCCGAAATCGCCGAACGGTACGCGCTGGAGATCCTCAACATCCAGTACCAGGCCGCCGCCTACAACATGCGCAGCGCCGCCATCAACCTCGCCCCCTGGCGGCTGCGCGGGCTGGCCCCCGTCGTCGTCACCTTTCACGACCTGCGCGTGCCCTACCTTTTTCCCAAAGCGGGCCCCCTGCGGCGGCTCGCCGTACGCTTCACGGCCCGCCGCGCGAGCGGCGTCATCACCACCAACCCCGCCGACGCGGAGCGCCTGGTCGCCGAACTGAGCGACGGCGACGCGCCCCGACCGCTTGCAGGCGCGCCCCCCGATGCGCCGTCTGTGCTCCGCCTCCCAGCCGGGCCGCTCCTCGCCGAGATCCCCATCGGCAGCAACATCGCGCCCCGTCCCGCCGACCCGGCGCGGGCGCTGCTCGTCCGCCGCCGCTTGCGCATCGCGCCCGCCGCGCCCCTGCTCGCCTACTTCGGCTTCCTCAACGAGAGCAAAGGGGCCGACACCCTTGTCCGCGCGCTGGCCCTACTTCTCGAGGAGGATGCCCACGCCGCCAGGCGCGCCGGAGAGGCCCACCTCGTCTTCGTCGGCGCCTCCGTCGGCGGCAGCGACAGCGCCAACAACAGCGCCTTCCTCCACGAGCTGCGCGCCCTCGTCGAAGCGTCGGGGTTGCAGGAGCGCGTGCACTGGACCGGCTTCCTTCCCGAGCGCGAGGTGAGCGACCATCTGCACGCCGCCGACCTCGTCGTGCTCCCCTACCGCGACGGCGCCAGCCTGCGCCGCGGCACGCTCATGGCGGCGCTGGCCCACGGGCGCCCCACCGTCTCGACGCGCCCACCGGACGCCGCGCCGGCCTCCCCGCTCGTCCACGGAGAAAACATATGGCTCGTGCCCCCGCAAAGCACCCCCGAGCTCGCGGACGCTCTTCGTCACCTGCTCGCCCACCCCGCGCTGCGCGCGCGCCTCGCCGCCGGCGCAGCCGCCCTCGCCCCCCGCTTTAGCTGGCAGCGTATCGCCGCGGAAACGGCGGCTTTCTACCAACGCGTCCGGGCTACCTCCCCGTAGCCGCCCGGGCCGATCCCGCCCTCAGGAAAGCGGCAACCAGGCGCGGAGGCCCTTCATCACCCACCGCATAACCACGCCTGCCACCGCTGACAGCAGGATCGTCGTCAGGCAGAGCGCGAACAACAGCGGCGACCAGAGCTGTTCAAGCGGTATCGTGCGCATCAGCACGCTGCGCGTGGGGTCGCGCGGGTCATAGCGCACCTCTACCGGCGTCCCCACCGGGTGCGCGTCGATAAAGCGCTCATTCTGCACCCGGTTGGCAAAGACCGCGTACTCGAAGAAGGTGATGCGGCTGCCGGTGTAGGTGACGCCGCCCACCGTGTATCTATACTCAAAGTCGACGCTGAAGGAGTCGTCCATGTAAAAGCGCGACTGCGTGACCTCCCCCTGCACGCTGGGCCAGGCTGCGCTGCGTGGGAACTGCCACAGATCGCGCACGAACGCGGTGAGCAGGAAGGCGATCAAAGCCAGCACCAACAGCGCCTGCCCGGCGCGGCCGATCAGCGCCCGCACGCGCCCTATTCGCTCTCGCGTCCTCTGAAACAGCGGCATCTTCCCTCGCAGCCGGCAGCCCACGGCGGAGACTGCCGGCGTCTCCGCACTACCGCTCTACATTATACCTCACGCTGCCGTGAACCCGACACGCTCCCCCGAGCCGGGCCTACGACTCAAGCTCCGCCTCCCAGAACTCCGGCACGCCCAGATCCTCCAGGTCGGTGCCAAAGTCGACGGCACCCGGCGCGACCTCAGAGGCCAGATTGATTTCCGGTGCATTCTCCAGCGTTTCGGCGTCGACCGGCAGGACGAAAGCGCCGCTCTGCGGCGCATACTCGAAGGCCGTCCACGGGATCGGCACCTGCTTCTCGCCGATGCCCAGGAAGCCGCCGACGTCGACGATGCCATAGGCCAACTCCCAATCCACGATGTCGACCAGAATCTGCTCGATTTCGCCCGGCGACTCGCCGTCCTCGGTAAACAGCTCAAACGCAATAAAATCTTCCGCCCACATGAACGTCTCGTCCAACGTCAGCAGGCCCGGCTCCAGGATCATCTCCACCGTTTCCAGCTCGGTGGCGAAGATCTCATTCTGATCTAGCAGCGCCGGCCCAATCGCGGCCATCGCCGGGTCCGCTTCGGTGAGCATCAGCGCCCACTCGCCCGCCTCGCCCTCAAAGGCCGGCTCCACCGCCTCCGGATTCACAGCCACAAAGGCATTGTCCAGCGTCTGGAAGACGACCAGGTGGATGCGCCCGTCGGTGGAGAAGAGGAAGTTGCCGGTGATACCCACCGTCTCACCATCGGTGTCGATGACCGGCAGTCCGGTAAGGTTCTCGATCTGCACCATGCCCGGCGTCGTCGCCACCAGGTCCACTTCCTCCGCCAGCTCCTCGTCCGTCAGCTCGTCGTCCTCCAGCACACCCTCGACGAGCTCCTCCTCTTCGACGTCGACGTCATTCTCGTCCAGCAGCTCGTCCGCGTCCTCAATATCCGCTTCCGCCAGCCCCGCGTCCGCCTCGCCCACCTCGTCCTCGTCGGCGTCGCAGGCCGTCAGCGCCATTAGTCCCAGCGCCATGACCAGTACCAGCAGCAACCACCGCTTCCATCGTCCGTATCTCATCTACTACGTTACTCCTTTGTCGTGCACCAGCCGGTAGCGTGATCGGTGCAACTCCCGAGGGGCACACACTTTTTCCTCCATTGTACGATCGCCGGGGTCACTCCGCGTCATGCGCCGGTCACACGCGCGCGGGTACCGCAGTCATGGATCGCGCGGTACCCGCGTACTATTTCCGCCCCCAACTCTAGCTTCTTGACGACGCCCTCGAAAGCGGCTATTCTGTAGCCATCGCGGCGCGTTTCCACACAAAGCAGCCATTTTTTGCCAGCGGGCCCGCGAGTACACCGCCTCTTCACCGTCCCCATGGTCCGCACTGTTCATCTTGCCGTGACTCTATTGGCGGCCGGCGACCCGGCCCTATCCCAGGGAGGATACAATGGCTTCTCAGTTATCTCTTGGCGGCATCCACCACATGGCGATCACCGTCACCGATGTCCATCGCAGTCTCGACTTCTACACCAATCTACTGGGGTTCGAGGTCGCGGCCGAGTTTGGGAACCGGGTCATGCTCGCCAGCGGGCCCGTGGTGCTCGTCCTCACCCCGCCACCCGACCCGGCACAGGCTCCGCCAGCGGACCGCTTCAGCGAGCACCGCGTGGGTCTCGACCATCTCAGCTTCAGCGTCGACAGCCGTGACGACCTGGAAGACGCAGCGCGCCTCTTTGACGAAAAGGGCGTCGACCACGGGGAGATTAAGCCGCTGGAAGGGTTCGGCATCTACGTCATGGCCTTCCGTGATCCGGACAACGTGCAGCTGGAGCTGACGGCGCCCATGACCTAGACGGGCGATCTTCCGGGTCGTCCTCCACCCTCACGCGCTGCAGGCGGCGCATGGGCGCCAGCGCCCGCTCGCCGTCGGCGATCGGGATGGCGCCGCACCAGAAAAAACAGCCGTCCCAACGCCCCCCACTCCTGGCCCGCTTCCTCGCGCAGATGGAAGCGGCGCTGGGCGAGGAACCGTTTGCCGCTGCCTGCGAACGAGGTGTGGCACTCGACCCCGTAGCGACGGCAGTAGTCGTGCTGGAGGAGCTAGAGCGCGTGATGCACTCTGAGCCGTGAGCGCGACGCATGCGTCACGGATCGCGCCCTACGCCAGTGACGGTCACTCTATCTCTACCCTCTAGCTCTCCAACGCCACGGCGCTATCTGTTCAGCGCCACGGCGCTATCTGTTTAGCGCCGCCTGTACCGCCCCATACGCATCG
>JAWVYW010000209.1:0-5969 GCA_033722535.1 Promineifilaceae bacterium (SeqCode) | reverse complement strand
CGCGCGTCCCAAAAGTGGCTTTTTCTACGTTCACAGTGTCTGGATGATAGTGGAGGGTGCTGTGGGAGCCAACTGCAAACGATGGCAGTGGAGCGTGATTGTGACGCTAGATGAGGTCGCCCTTTCTTCATTGTGTGGGTAATTCCTCATGTAGGAGTCGGGAATATTTCCGTAACATAGGGGACGAGGGGAGAAAATCCAATCTGACGGAGGTCGAAAAACTGGCGTCTCTCGCCAGATGATCGATGTACGAGTTGAGACGTCCCCCGCCGACGAATTGGATGACGAGAAAGCAGCCGGCGTTGTCGACGTAAGCGAGGTGGAAGATGTCGCTGTCGCCGATACAGAAGAGGAGAATAACGCCGATATTTCCTCCCCCGGGGACGAAGATGAAGCAGAAGATGTCGTCATGGCCGCAGATGATGCGGCCGCAGATGATGCGGAGGAAGATGAAGCGGCGCTAACCGACGTCGAAGATGATGAAGGCGCCGTCGTGGTGGCCGAAGAGGATGCAGAGACCGCGGAGGCCGAGGCAGTGACTGCCGCACGCGGCTAAACGACAAGTGCGCTTGCAGGAGCAGGCCCGCTCTTTTGCTTTGTTGAGCGAACGGTCGGCCCCGGTACAATAGATTGATAGCCACTAAGGGATACGTAGCAGATGGAGGTCTGAATGGCAACTTTACGCACACCCGACGCCCGCTTTCAGGAGCTGCCGGACTTTCCCTATGAGCCGCACTATGTACAGATCGACGGTCTGCGGGTCCACTATCTCGACGAGGCCCCCATTCGGGGCGAGGGAGCGCCGATTCTCTGTCTCCACGGAGAACCGAGCTGGAGCTATCTCTACCGGCGCATGATCCCCGCACTCGCGGCCCGGCACCGGGTTGTCGCCCCCGACTGGATCGGCTTTGGGCGCTCTGACAAGCCAGAAAACATCGACGATTACTCCTTCCAGATGCACCACGATACGCTCGTCGGCCTGCTCGACACGCTGGACCTGGAGGAGATCACGCTCGTCTGCCAGGATTGGGGTGGCTTGCTGGGGCTTACAGTCGCCGCCGAACAGCCGGAGCGCTTCGCCCGGTTGGTCATTATGAACACCTTTTTACCCATCGGTCGCGAGCCGCTGGGCGACGCCTTCCACACGTGGCGGCGCTTCGTGGAGCGCGTTGGCAAGAAGCTGCAGGTCGGGCGTTTGATGCTCCGCGCCTTCGAGCGGGAAGAGAGCCGCACGCCGGCGATCCGGGCCGCCTACGATGCGCCATTCCCCGACGACGACTATCGCGCCGGCGTGGCCGCGTTTCCGCTCCTCGTTCCGCAATCTCCGGACGATCCCGGCGCCGCCGCGATGAAGCGGGCGCGCCAGCGGCTGCGAGAGTGGACGAAGCCGGCGCTCGTGCTTTTTTCAGACCGCGATCCGATCACGCGCGGGGCCGACCAGTTCTTTCGCCAGTTGATCCCGAGCGCGCAGGACGAGCCGGAGATCACCGTCGAGGGGGCCGGTCACTTCCTGCAGGAAGATCGGGGGCCGGAGATCGCCGAGCACATTCTGGCCTTCATCGCGCGGAGACCTCTACCGCGCGACGGAGTGACGTAGTCAGCTCCTCTCTTTGAGGCGTACGTAGAGGCGACTGGCGTTTAACAGTTTCGCCTCAACTGGCGGCTCCCAATCGCCCATCGCTTCCGGCGGCCAATGGCTCAGGTCGAGCTCGTAGTTCGTCTGAAAGCCCCGCCGCTCCATCTCCTCTCGCAGTGCGGCGTGGCGGCGGAGGAGCCACTTGCCCTTATCGGCAAAGAAGAGGACGTGCCCGGCTCCCAGACGGTAGGTGCGTACGCGCGGCATCGTCTCGCGGGGGTGGAGCCGCCGGAGGCGCAGCATTTCCCGGTACTCCGCCAGGAGGTGGCTGTCGTGCAGGACGTGAGGGGGGACGCAGTTAATGCGGGTCAAGGGAAACAGGCATTCTAGCGGGAGTGGATGGGAGTCGAACCCACCGCCGCTCGCTCGGCGCGACCGGCCACTGATTTTGAAGACCAGGGCATCCACCGGGACACAACCACTCCCCTTTGCAGCCTGATCATAGCTGTAAGCAGAGGAGAGGGCAAGCAAAATTTACATTAGAAAAGTTGTGCCCCGCGTTAAGGTCTGGTAGAATTCTATCTGCTTTTGGGGCGGCAGAGCAACGTGTTGCCACAGGCAGTTAACAAGAAGCCGGGATAGCTCAGTTGGTAGAGCACTGCACTGAAAATGCAGGTGTCCCCAGTTCGAGTCTGGGTCCTGGCATTTTTCCGAAAACGTGATACAATATCCTCATAAGTCTGCGGGTGTAGTTCAGTGGTAGAACGTCTCCTTGCCAAGGAGAAGGTCGTGAGTTCGAATCTCATCGCCCGCTCTAACTCCGGCAGGCTTTGGCCTGCCGGATCTGTTTCCGGCGACGTAGCCAAGTGGTAAGGCAGGGGTCTGCAAAACCCTTATCACCGGTTCGAATCCGGTCGTCGCCTCTAGGCTAAACGAGCTCTTGTCCGGCGCGCCCGCCCGGAACGGGAGCTTTTTTTGTTTCTACAATACAGTTACACGGCCTATCTGTGCCGCTGCGAACGTTTTTAGGAGCTTCTAAGCATGGCCCTTGCCCCCCTCCCCACAACTCTGGATGACCTCGATCTACGTTCCTGGGATACCTTCAGCCCGTACTATGAGGAGCTTGAAGAACGAGAGCTGACGCCGGAAAACGCGCGCCGCTGGCTGACCGACTGGTCCGACCTCAGCCGGCTAATGCGCGAAGCGATCTCCTGGACCTATCTGCAAAAGGCGCTCGATACCGCCGACGAAGAGAGGGAGCGCGCGTACCTGGAGATGGTGAAACAGGTTTACCCGCGCGCGATGGTCGCCGACCAGGCGCTCAAGGAGCGGCTGCTGGCGCTCGACCTGCCGGACGAGGATCTGGCCCTCATGCTGCGCAACATGGAAAATGAAGCGTCCCTCTTCCGCCAGGAAAACGTGCCGCTGCTCACCGAGCTACGAGAGCTGGTTAACGAGTACGACAACGTAACGGCGGCGATGAAGACCACCTGGAACGGCGAGGAGAAGAACCTCAACGAGCTGGAGGTCTTTCTTCAGTCCCGCGATCGTGCGGAACGCGAGCGGGCGTGGAAGGCGATTATGGAGCTCTGGCTGGGCGAGCGCGAGACGTTGAACCGTCTCTACGCCGACATGCTCAGGCTGCGGAGCAAGATCGCCGCCAACGCCGGCGTGCCCGATTACCGCGCCTACGCTTTTCGCGAACGCGGGCGTTTCGCCTACACGCCGGAAGATTGTTTTGTTTTCCACGAAGCGATCGAGGCGGAGGTCGTCCCCGCGGCGCGCCGCATCCTCGAGAAAAAGCGGGCGCGGCTGGGCCTTGACGTGCTCCGCCCCTGGGATGTGGACGTGGAGCCGGGCGAGGCGCCGCCCTTGCGCCCTTATGAAACGGAAGAGGAGCTGATCGAAGGCAGCCGCACGATCTTTGAGCAGGTCGATCCTGAACTGGGGCGCACCTTTGCTGTGCTGGCAGAGGAAGCGCTGCTCGACCTCCAGACGCGGCAGGGCAAGAAGCTCGGTGGTTTCTGCATGTCTTTGCCAATGCGCCGCCGCCCCTTTATCTTCATGAACGGCAAATGCCTCCACGACGACGTGCAGACGTTACTGCACGAGGCAGGCCACGCCTTCCACGCCTTCGCCACTCTCGATCTGCCCCTCATCTGGCAGACGCGAGCGCCGATGGAGTTCAACGAAGTGGCGTCGATGGCTCTGGAGCTGCTGGCGGGCCCGTACCTGCCGGCGGAGAAAGGTGGCTTCTATACGCGCGAAGAGGCGGCGCGGGCGCGTATCGAGCACCTGGAGGGGATCATCCTCTTCCTGCCCTACATGGCGGTGGTCGACGCCTTCCAGCACTGGGTGTATACCCATCCGGAAGAGGCGCTCGACTCCGATCGCTGCGATGCAGCCTGGGATGTCCTCTGGCAGCGGTTCATGCCGGTCGCCAGTTGGGAAGGCTTTGAGGATGCGCGCGAAACTGGCTGGCACCGGAAGCTGCATATCTTCCAGGCGCCTTTTTACTACATCGAATATGGAATGGCTGAGGTAGGGGCGCTACAAGTGTGGCGCAACAGTCTGGAAGACCCCGACGAAGCGCTCGCCGCCTATCGACGTGCGCTGGCGCTGGGTGGCACGCGTACCCTGCCCGAACTGTTCGCCGCTGCCGGCGCCGAGTTCCGCTTCGATGCGCCCCTGCTTCGCGAGCTGGTTGGCCTGGTCGAGGAGACGATCGAACGCCTGGAGGCGGAGGCTACTCAGAGCCCCGGCTAGAGAAGGTAGCCGCCCGCGGCTACGACCGCCGTATGCCCATCTTCGTAAGCAGGCGGCGATGCTCTACGGCACCCTGCTGAGTTTCTCCCGGTCAGGTGGCCTGAAGACAGCAATTTCTCTTGTCGCCTTTCCCTCATTCGGGTTATTATTACGAATATAATAAAAAGTCACGGAGAGAGTTGATGAAACCGAGTGCGGCGATGCGCGAGTACCTGGCGGAGATCTACCGCCTGCAGGAGGACGAGCCGACGGTGAGCACAACCAGCCTGGCGGAACGGCTGGACGTCTCAGCGCCGGCGGTGCCGCGCATGCTGAAACGGTTGAAGAGCGCCGGTTACGTCAAGCACATTCCTTACCAGGGGGTAGAGCTCACCGACCATGGGCGGGAAGAGGCGTTGCGGGAGCTGCGGCGACATCGGGTGCTGGAGGTGTTTCTCGTCCAGGTGATGGGTTTTCGCTGGGACGAGGTGCATGAGCACGCCGATCAACTTGGGTTGGGGCTGAGTGATGCGCTCGCCGAGCGTATGGCAGAGATGACCGACCATCCGTCCCGCTGCCCCCACGGCGAACCGATCCCGGATGAGGTGGGCGTGCTGCCGGAGATAGATGACATCTGCATCATCAATCTCGGCGTTGGTCAGAAAGGCACCATCAGCCGCGTGCGGACGCACGAACCGGAGCGCCTCCGCTACTTTGCCAGCCTGGGCCTCGTTCCGGGGGCAGAGTTTGCCATCGTCGGGCGCGCACCCTTTAACGGGCCGATGCGCCTGCGCGTGGGTCGGGACGAGGTGGTGCTGGGGGTGGAGCTCACCCGGTCACTGTGGGTCGAGGTTGCCGAGCGGTAGCGCCTGTAGGCCGGGCGCCAGCCGGCGCATCGGTGACTCGCAGCGCAGTACGCGTCAGGGAAAAAGCCGGCGCGCTTTTACTTCAATCTCTGCGCCGTCTCGGTAGCGGTAGAGTCGCGCCGGACGCCCGCTCCCTTGTCGTCGCTTTTCCCCGGTCTCCTCGATAATCTCGGCGCTGAGGATCTTGCGCCGGAAGTTACGCTTGTCCAGCTCTTCACCCAGAATCAGCTCATAAGCGTGCTGCAGATCTGATAGCGTAAACTCATCCGGCAGCAGTTCAAAGCCGAGAGCTGTGTACTCCAGCTTGTAGCGCAGACGCGTCTGCGCGTACGTCAGGATCTTTGCATGGTCGAAGGCGAGCTCCGGCAGATCGCTCGTTGAAAACCAGCGGCTGTCGGCTGCGTCCGTTCCGGCCTGGGGGTGGCCCGCCGAATCGGCGGGGATTAGGGCAAAGTAGGCCACGGTGATCACACGCGTCCGCGGATCGCGATCTGGCGCGCCAAAGGTATAGAGCTGTTCCAGATACACATTACGGAGGCCGGTCTCCTCCGCCAGTTCACGGATGGCAGCCGCTTCCAGGCTTTCTTCCATACCCACAAAGCCACCCGGGATGGCCCACATACCAGCGAAGGGCCAGTGACGCCGCTGGACCAGTAGCACTTTCAAATCATCCTCGATCAGAGAGAAAATGACGACATCTACCGTGACCGAGGGGCGCGCATAATCGGCAGGATCGTAGTTTTCAGCTTTCGGTCCGGTCACGAATTCTCTCCTCGACCATG
>JAWVYW010000208.1:0-6033 GCA_033722535.1 Promineifilaceae bacterium (SeqCode) | reverse complement strand
TCATCCGCCAGCACGCGCTCGGCGGCGGCGCGAAGCTCGGAGGGGCGCACGCGGCCGTAGGGCGGGCGGTCGCCGATGACGACGCCGGCCCCCAGCGCGGCCACGCGGCGCCCATTGAAGAGCTGCTCCAACTGCTGGGGCACAACGACCAGCGGCACCCCCTCGTAGAGCCCCTCGTTTATGCTATTCATGCCGCCGTGGCTGACGAAGAGGTCCACGTGCTGCAGCAACGCCAGTTGGGGCACGAAGGGGCGCACGATAAAATTCGCGGGCGGCTGCTCCACCGTCGCCCCACCGGCTGCCCTCCCGGCGGCGAGAACGAACTGCCCCGGATGATCGCCAAACGCGGCGTAGGCGGCGCCGACGAAGGCGACGCTGGCGTGGACGGTGCCCTGCGCCAGGTAGACCAGCGGCCGCCGCTCGCCCACCAGCTCCCAGGGAAAGTCATCCGCCGCGCTCATGGCGGCTGGCCCGCGGGCCGCCGCATCCAGCGACGGCCCGACGAAGTGAAAAGAGGCGTCGACAAAGTCCGTTTCCGGCTGAAATTCGCGTGAGGTGTAGACGACGTTCTCGTCGCCAATGCAGGGGAAGAGGTGCCGGTACGGAAAGACCTCCGGCCCATAGCGTTTTATCAGCCGGCGGCGGCGGACCAGCAGCCGCGGCAGCGCGGGCAAGGCATACCGCGCCAGGTGCAGCGCATCCCGCCAGCGCAGCAGGCCGCTCACGCCCTCGGCCACGAAGGTCGAGATGGAGGAAACGGAGGGCAGCCGCAACAGGTGCGCCGCCTGCATCCCCCAGAGGCAGATCGAATCGAAGACGACGACATCCGGCTCTTCCCGCCGCAGCTCGTCTAGAGTGAAGGGCAGGAGGCGCTCGCTCTCGGCGAGCAAAAAGAGGGTCACGTTAACCAGCGCGCCGACCAGCTCGCCCAGTTCCTCGGCACTGATGTTTGGCTCGGGATAGGGGCGGAAGCTCGCCCCCGAGCGCTCGATCTTCTCCCGGAACTCCGGCGTGTTGTAGTAAATGACCTCGTCTCCCCGTCGCACCAGTTCGCGCACGACCGCCAACGTCGGGTTGACGTGCCCGTGCCCCGGAATGCTGAGGAAGATAATTTTTGCCATGTCCGTCCTGCACGCCCTCGCTTCTCTCTCCCCGATAGTAGAACTGTCCTGATCCGGCGTCAACCGCTTGACAGCCGCAAGCATAGCTTCTATACTATCTCCATTACCGACCGACCGTCGGTCGGCCAGAACTTTAGCAATCTCAGGAATTCTATGACTCGCACCGTCAAGCCCTACGACGAACGCCACACCGAGTTTCTCGACGTTGCCCAGCGCCTCTTTTACAGCCAGGGCTTCGACAACACCTCGGTCGGGGAGATCGTCGCCGCCGTCGGCGTCGCCAAAGGCACCTTCTACCACTACTTCGACTCCAAGAGCGACCTCCTGAGCGCGCTCGTCGAGCGGGTCTACGCGCAGCAGGCGGCTGCGCTGGAGCCGCTGGTGGCGGACGAGGGCCTGAGCGCGCCGGAGAAGCTGGAGCGGCTCTTTGCTGCCATCGGCAACTGGAAGGCCGCCAATCGCGACTTTGTGCTCCAGACGGCGCGCATCGTCTACCGCGACGAAAACGCTCTCCTGCGCGCGCGCATGACCGCCGAGGCGACGACGATGGTCGCCCCCCTCTACGCCCGCATCATACGCCAGGGTGTGGAAGAGGGAGCGTTCGACGTCGCCTATCCTGAGGAGACGGCCGAAATCGTCCTGCAGATGGGGCTGGGCTTTTCCGACGCCTTCGCCCGCGCGCTGCTCAAAGGGCAGGGCGGCGAGATGCTGGCGACGCTAGAACGGCGCGTCGCCGCCTACGAGCGCAGCGTCGAACGCGTGCTCGGCGCGCCTGCAGGCTCGCTGACCCTCATGGACGTAACACAGCTCCGTATCTGGTTCATGTAACGCCAACCGCCGGTTCGCATGCAGAGGCAACGATGACCCAACCCGCAATCTCCGCCCACGACCTGACCTACAGCTATGGCGACAATCTCGCCGTCGACCACGTCTCCTTCGACGTCGCCCCGGGCGAAATCTTCGCCCTGCTGGGCCCCAACGGCGCCGGGAAGAGCACGCTCGTCAGGCTGCTCACTGGGCAGGTGACCCCTTCTGAGGGCAGCGCTGCCATTCTGGGGATGGACGTCGTGCGCCAGCGCAAGGCGGTGCAGGCGCAGATCGGCGTCTCCTTCGAAAACACCAACCTCTACGAGCAGATGAGCGCCGTCGAAAATCTGGACCTCTTTGCTCGCCTCTATGGCCTCCGCCGTTCTGACGGCGACTTCGAGCCGCTGGCCCTCCTGGAGAAGGTTGGGCTCGCAGGGCGCGAGCGGGAGCGGGTCGCCGGCTACTCCAAGGGAATGAAGCAGCGGCTGATGCTGGCGCGCGCGCTGGTCAGCCGTCCGCGCATCCTCTTCCTCGACGAGCCGACCGATGGGCTCGACCCCGTCTCCTCGCAGACGATCCACGGCATCATCCGCGAGAGCGTCGCCGCCGGCACCACCGTTTTCCTGACCACCCACGATATGGTCGAAGCAGATAAACTGTCCGACCGCGTCGCCTTCATCAACCGCGGGCGCATCGTCGCCCTCGACACGCCGGCCCGCCTCAAGCGCCAATACGGTCAGCGCGCCCTGCGGGTGGAGCTGGAGCAGCCGGACGGCGCCACCGTCGTCCGCGAGCTGCCCCTCGACGGCGCCGAGACCGCGGAGGCCATTTACGACCTCCTCCGGCAGGAGCGCGTGCTCACGGTCCACAGCGAAGAGGCGACGCTGGAGGACATCTTTATCGACATCACCGGCCGGGGGCTGCAGGCATGACCACCGTAAACGCCATTACCGCCCTCATCGCCAAAGATATCCGCCTCTTCTTTCGCAACCAGTTCTTCGCCGTCACCACCGTCCTGGGGCTGGTGGCCTACGTCGCCATCTACTTCCTGCTTCCTGCCGAGGCCAACGACGGCCTGCAGGTCGCCGTCTATCTGGAGAACCCGGCGGCGACGCAGGTCGACGAGAGTTTCGCCGCCTTCTTCGACTACACCCTCTTCGATTCCCCCACGGCGTTGGAGACCGCCCTGCGCGAGGATGGCGAGTATATCGTCGGCCTGCTCATCTCCGCTGCCGACGCCGCCGCCATGAGCGCCGGCGAAGCGGCGACCGTCGAGGCGCTCTACGCGCCCAACATCCCCGCCGAGACGCGCCAGGTCTACGACGACCTGCTGCGCCTGATGGTCAACGCCGCCACCCCCCGGGCCGCCGCGCGCTTCGCCCTCGTCGACGAGTCGGCGGTCGTGCTGGGCAATGACCTCCTCGGCGCCCCCATCGCCGTCCGCGACCGCATGGTGCCCATGCTCCTTCTCTTCATCCTCTCAGTCGAGGTACTGGGGCTGGCGACGCTGATCACCCAGGAGGTGGAAAAGGGGACCGCGCGGGCGCTGCTCACCTCGCCTCTGCGGCTGCCCCATTTCCTCGCCGCCAAAGCGCTCATGGGGCTGCTGCTGGCCTTTGTCCAGCTGCTGCTCCTCGTCGCCATCACCGGCAAGATAACGGCGGCGCCCCTGCTGCTGACGGCGACCCTGCTGTTGGGCAGCTTCCTCATCGTCGGCGTCGGCTTCCTCATTGCCGCCATCTCCCGCGATAGCATGGCGGTGCTGGCCTGGGGGATGCTGGTCATTGTCCTCTTCGCCATCCCCGCCATCGCCGTCCTCCTGCCCGGTCTCGCCTCCGCCTGGATCGAGCTCATCCCATCTTACTTTCTCGTCGATGCCCTGCACCGCATACTCCACTTCGGCGCCGGCTGGGGCGAGGTCGGTGGCACTCTGCTGGCACTGCTCGTTTCCGGGGCGGCGCTGTTGCTCCTCGGGAGCGCCCTCTTAAGGAGGCGATTCATATGACCGACTACACTGAAAAGGCCACCGCTACCGACAGCCTCGCGGGCCCACCCGCTGCCCCAGCGCGCATCTGGACCCTCCTGCGTAAGGAGCTGCGCCAGGGGGCCACGAGCTTCTTCTTCGTCTACTCCCTCGTCGTCCCCGTCGTGCTCACCCTGCTGGTGGCCCTCGTCTTCGGCGATCTCTTCGCCGCCACGCCGCGGCTGGGCATCCACGACGCCGCCGCTGCAGATAGCGCCGTCACCCGCTCGCTGCTGGCCCACGAGAGCCTCGACGTGGCCCGCTACGACGACGAGGCGGCGCTGCGCGCGGCGGTAGGGCGGGGCGCGGTGGAGGTCGGCGTGGCGCTGCCCGCCGATTTCGACGCCGCAGTTCAGGGCGGCGGCGATGTCAACCTCACCGTCTATCGTTGGGGCGAAGCCGGCGTGCGCAGCCTCCTGTTGCTGGAGTCGGCGGTCGCCAGCGCCGCGGTTGACGCGCTCGGCGTCGAGCTGCCGGTGCAGGTGGACGCGCGCCAGCTCGGCAGCGCCGACAGCGCCGGCTGGTCGCAGCGCCTGCTGCCCCTCATCCTGCTGATGGCGATCATGCTCGGCGGCCTGATGATCCCCGCCTCTTCGCTGATCGAGGAGAAGCAGAAGCGGACGCTGGTTGCCCTGACGACCACGCCCGCCTCCCTCTGGGACGTCTACCTGGCAAAGACCCTCGCCGGCTTCCTCGTCAGCGCCTTCATGGGGGTCGCCATCCTGCTGCTCAACGACGCCCTCGGCGGCCAACCGCTGCTGCTAATCGCCGTGGTCGCCCTCGGCGCGCTCATGTCCTCCGCCATCGGCATTCTCGTCGGCTCCCTCGTCGACAACATCGACGCCTTCATGGGCGCGCTCAAGGCGTTCGGCATCCTCCTCTTCGCACCCGGCATCCTGGAGCTCTTCCCCCAGGCCCCGGCGTGGATCGGCCGCCTCTTCCCCACCTACTACCTGCTTAATCCTCTCCTCGCCGTCAGCCAGCGCGGCGCCGCCCTCGCCGATGTCGCCGGCGAGCTCGCCGTCCTTGCTGCCATCGTCGGCGCGCTGCTGCTGGCCCTGGCGCTCGTGGTCGACCGTCAGCGGGAGCGGGTGGCGCTGGCGTAGCACGCGACTACTACCCAGGATGGGCAACCGCTGCCGCCAGGCACAGCGGCGGGAGTGAGCGCGCGCCGACTATGTTATACTGAGGCCCTCTTACACCCACAGACAGCTTCAGGACAGCCGATGGACGCCACTACCCTCACTGCCTCCCTCCGTGCGCGGCTGGAGGAAAAGGCCAATCGCAAGACAAGCGCCTGGTGGGAGAACTACGTCAAGAACAGCGCGCCGTTCCTCGGCGTGAAGATGGCCGACACCCGCGCCGCCGTCCACGACTGGCACCCCGCAGAAGTCGGCGGCCGCCTCTCCGCCGGCGCGCAGGTCGCGCTCGCGCTGGCCCTGCTGCAGCAGGAGACGACGGAGGAGAAGCTGGCGGGCGCACTCTTCCTGCAGGAGATTCTGCTGCCGGCGGGCGCCCTCGACTGGGAGCGCGAGCTGCCACATTTTGCCAGCCTCTTCGAGGACGGCCACATCTACGACTGGAACGTCTGCGACTGGTTCTGCATCAAAGTCCTCGGCCCGCTCATCGCCGAGGAGGGGGCTGCCTGCGCCGAAGCCGTCGCCGCGTGGCGGGACGCCGAGAATCTGTGGCAGGCGCGGGCCTCGCTCGTGGCCTTCGTGCCGCTCGCGGATCACGCCGCCTACCATCGGCTTCTGGAGCAGGGCTGTCGCACCCTCATCCGCCGCCCGCAGCGCTTCGCCAAAACGGCCGTCGGCTGGCTCCTGCGCGAGCTCGCACAGCACGACCCGGCACGCGTGGAGCGCGTGCTGGGCCAGGAAATCGCCCACTTCTCCCCGGAAAGCCTCAAGAACGCCACCAAATACTTCGATCAGGCGACGCGAGGGCGCTACCGGCGGTTGCTTAAGGCCTCTGGCCCGGCAGAGGCCTGACTAGAAGCGCATAGCAAACACTGGGAAAAGAAACCATGCAACCACACAACCGTACCCGGCTGTACGCAGCGGCGACTGCCGATCGCGCTCG
>JAWVYW010000207.1:0-6063 GCA_033722535.1 Promineifilaceae bacterium (SeqCode) | reverse complement strand
TACAGGTTGCCCTCATACTCAAACGTGACGCCCCGGCGTAACTGGTTAACATCGATCATCGACGTATCTTGCTCCTCTTGTGAGACCTCATAAGCGGCCTCTTGTCAGGACAGGCTGGATGGTTAGCGGGCGAAGTCACATGACCAGCGCCCCTTCTCTTTCGAGCGTGAGTGTAGCACAAATGGCGCTCCTAGACGACGAAGCTCGGTGCCGGAACCCGGCCGGAGCAGGACCGCCTCACTTTGCCCCACCCCGCCCCCATGTTAAAATGCCGCTGGTTTTTGCAGACGCTACATCCATCGGTCGCTCGACCCGCACCGCACATGAACAGGTCCGTTAATAAAGACGGGCAGGAGAGATCCATGAGCCTGGAAATCGAACAGGTGCAGTCCAAAAAAGAGCTGCGTCAATTCATCAGCGTGCCCTGGAAAGTCTACGAGAACGATTCCAATTGGGTGCCCTGGCTCTTCTTTGAGCGCCTGGAGTTTTTTGACAAACGGAAGAATCCTTTATTTGAGCACGCCGAAGTGGATTATTTCATCGCCCGCCGCGGTGGTCAGCCCGTGGGCACCATTGCCGCCATCCTCAACCACCGCCATAACGAGTTCCAGCAGGAAAACGTGGCCCATTTCGGCGTCTTTGAGTTGCTCGACGATCCTGAGGCGGGGCTGGCACTGCTAGAGACAGCCGCCGACTGGGCGCGCACCCGCGGCGCGGAGCGCATCCTCGGCCCGGTGACCCTCTCCACGAACGACGAGGTGGGCATGCTGATCGAAGGCTTTGACCGGCCGCCGGCGCTCCTCATGCCCTACAATCCGCCTTACTACATGGAGATGATGGAGCATGCCGGCTTCACCAAGGCGATGGATCTGCTGGCCTGGATTGCCAATCTCGATGAGATCGTGAACCACATGCCGCCCAAGGTCGAGCGGATTGTCGGCAAAGTGGGCGAGCGCTACGGGCTAAAGATCCGGCCGATCAACATCGACGACTGGGATGCCGAGATTGACCGCATCAAAACAGTCTATAACGCGGCCTGGGAGCGCAACTGGGGCTTTGTACCGATGACCGATTCCGAAATCGAACATCTGGCGGAAGGGCTAAAGCTGCTCCTCGACCCGGCCCTGATCTTCATCGTAGAGCGGGATGGAGAGCCGATCGGCTTTTCACTGACGATGCCGGACGTCAACCAGCCGCTGCTCCGAATCCGGCCTGGCCCATCGCTGCTCTCGTCCTACCTGGCTGCCGGGCGCCTGTTCCTCAACCGCTACAAGACCGACACGGTGCGCGTGCTGGCGTTGGGCGTCATCGAACAGTATCGGGGGCGGGGCGTCGACGCGCTGATGTACTACGAGACGGCACAGGCTGCCGCCCGCCGCGGCTACGATTGGGCCGAGGCTTCCTGGATCCTGGAAACGAACGAGATGATGAACCGCGCCATCGAACTGATGAAAGGTAGGATCTACAAGCGGTACCGTATCTGGGAACAGGAACTCGCTTCGGACTCTAATTAACCACGCTCTGACGAACGGACGGCAACGCTGATAGAGTGACACATCTTAGACGAGGAGGAAGCAGAAGTATGACGAGAGAAGTGGTTTCCACAGCAGACGCCCCGGCTGCCGTCGGCCCCTACTCCCAGGCGATTCATATCGGGAATCTGATCTTTACCGCCGGTCAGATCCCCATGGAGCCGGAAACCGGCCGTGTACTGGCGGAGAGCGGGATTCAGGAGCAGACAGAGCAGGTACTGCGTAATCTGCAGGCCGTCCTTGAGGCGGGTGGGAGCAGCCTGGAGCAGATCGTGAAAACGACCGTTTTCCTCCAGAATATGGATGACTTCGGCGCGATAAATGAAGTCTATGCCCGCTTCTTTCCCGCGAACCCCCCGGCCCGCTCCGCCGTCGAGGTAGCACGCCTGCCGCTGGGCGTGCGGATTGAAATCGAAGCGATCGCCCTACGGAGTTGATCGGCGCCGTGTCGCCGCGCCTTCAACGGAGCTACCGGCGGTCGCCTTCGATTCGGCGCAGGCGCTCGATCAGCTCGCTTAACATCATCGCCGTCGCGCCCCACACCTTGTGCGCGCCGATCTGAAAATAGGGCACTTCGAGCAACAGGCCATTGCGCTGCCACGTCTCCTGCGCGCGCGTCTGTTCGTCGAGCAGAAGCGCCAGCGGCGTCTCGATCACCTCGGCTACCTCCAGCGGCTGGGGCATAAAGCGGGGCGGTCCTTTATGCCAGCCGACAAAGGGATAGACCTCAAAATCGGAGGGAGCAATGTAAAGCGGCGTCAGCGCACCCAGCACGGTAATCGCCGCCGGCGGCACCCCCAGCTCCTCCTCTGTTTCGCGCAGCGCCGCCGCTTCCGCCGTCTCCTGAGGCTCTCGCCGGCCACCGGGCAGAGAGATCTGTCCTGCGTGCGACTGGAGATCATCGCGGCGTCGGGTGAGCACGATGTGGGTCTGGGCCTCTTTCTGGTAGAGGAGCATGAGGACCGCGCCCAGCCGCGGTGCTCCCCCTTGTCCGGGCGGGCGCTGCTCTGGACGCGGAATGGGCTTCATCGGCGCCTGCGCAGCGGGGCCGTCAAACTCCGTTAACGAGAGCGCGGACCGGAGTATGGTGGGTGAGAGCGAGACCATCAGGCGGCGCTGCCCCGCTCGCCCTCCTCCTCGACGACTGAAAGCGCTTTTGCGCCTGAGTCGGCTGTAAATACCACCAGCCCCGCATTTTGCAGCGCATAGCGGAGCACGAAGAGTGTACGGGGAGTATGGTCCAGCAGCAGTATCCTCGCCTTTCCGTTCGGTGCGTTGTTCATAAGCTCCCTGTTCAGGAGTTCCTGATAGCTGAGGGGTGTACTCCCGCTATCATTTAATGTAGAATTATAGTGGCTCGTAGCTTTCTACTCTCTCGTGTTCAGCAGGATTCGTCCGTGTCGTAGCATCGCCGATCTACGCCCAAGGGACTCGTTTTTGTTCTGCACGCCATTCACAGTATAGCTAACCGATGTCAGAAAATAAAATCTGAGCGCCATGGCGTCGACCACACTCTCGTTGAAGGGCTGCCGCAACGCCGAGAGCGGACAGATAGGTAGGGCATGACGGCTGTTCTGCTCGCCGCGTGCTGGCTCTGCGGTCTCTTTCTCGCCGCCGGTCTAGGTGTCTCACCTACCTGGTGGGTGGGCGGTGGCCTGATCTTTGTGCTTGGCGCCCTCCTGTTGCGGAGCCGAGGCAGAGTGGCTCTGGCGTTGCTGGCGGTGGCGTTCGTCGCCGCCGGCGGTGCCCGCTATATGCTGTCGCAGCCGACGATCGACGAGCAGCGTCCGTCCTTCTACCATGGGAAGCAGGTTATGCTCACCGGGATCGTCGTCGCACCGCCGGAGAGAAGGGAGTTCACCCGTAACCTGCTGGTGGAGGTCGAAGCTATCGCCGCCGGGGGCAGAGCGCCGCAGGCCGGCAAAGGACGGGTACTGGTGCGCGTCCACCCGCTCGCCGAGGCCGGCTACGGCTCGCGGGTTGAAGTGAGCGGCAGGCTACAAGAGGCGGAGGGGCCGATGGCCTATCTGGCGCGCCGCGGTGTCGAGAGCTGGATGAATTACCCCACGCTGACGATTGTGGGGGCGAGAGAAGGCAACCCTCTTTACCAGATCCTCTTCACCTTTCGCGCCGAGGCTCGGGAGACGATCAACCGGCTGCTGCCGGAACCACAAGCGGGTCTGCTCCGCGGCATCCTTCTGGGCGAAGCGAGCAGCCTTCCCCCTGACCTTGCGGAAGCGTTCCGCGTTACCGGCATGACGCACATCATCGCCATCTCGGGCTTCAACATTATGCTCCTGGTCGGCGTCCTCTTTCAGGGCAGCCGGCTCTTTACCGGCATCCGTCCAGCAGCGCTACTCGCCATGGGCGGCGTCGCCCTCTACACAATCTTTGTCGGCGCCGGTCCTTCCGTGGTGCGGGCAGCATTGATGGGCGCCGTTTTTCTGGCGACGCGGCGCCTGCTCGGGCGACCCTCCTATCCCTACGCCTCGCTCTTCCTCGCCGCCCTGGTCATGACCCTCGTCCAGCCGCGCATCCTCTGGGACGCAGGCTTTCAGTTGAGTTTTGCGGCAACGCTGGGGCTGATGCGCTTTGTCGGCCCTCTGGAACGGCAGACGCGCTCCTTTCTGGAGCGGCGTGTTGGGCGCGAGTGGGCGGTAGGCGGCACGCGCCTGCTTTCAGAAGCGGTGCTCGTGACCCTGGCTGCGCAACTGCTCACGCTGCCTCTTATCTTGTTCCACTTTGGCCGCCTATCGCTGGCCAGCCTCCCGGCGAATCTCCTCATCCTGCCAGCGCAACCCGCGGTTATGGTCGTCGGCGGCCTGGCAACGTTAGTCGGGATGGTCTTGCCCGCGTTGGGCCAGGTTCTCGGGTGGATTGCCTGGCTGTTTCTGGCTTACACAACGGAGATGGTTGAGCTACTGGCTCGCCTGCCCCTGGCGTCTATCGAGGTAGAGCTGGGCGCGGCTGGCCTGGTTGTGCTCTATGGCACCATCTGGGCCGTGACGTGGCTGGCCCAGATGGAGACAGAGCGGCGGCGGGCGCTGCTGATACCAGTACAGTCGAAGGCGCCGGCGGGCCTCCTGATGTTAAGCGCGGCCCTCGTTCTACTGGCCTGGCAGTGGCAGGTGACCCAGCCCGACGGTCTTTTACACGTCGTCTTTCTCGACGTGGGGCAGGGAGATGCGATCTTCATCCAGACACCATCCGGCCAGCAAATTCTGGTGGACGGCGGGCCCGCACCGGGGCGTCTGCAGCAGCATCTGGGCGATCGGCTGCCTTTCTGGGACTCCGATCTCGATGCGGTCATCGCCACCCATCCGGATGGCGACCACGTCGCCGGCTTGCTCGCCCTCTTTGAACGTTACCGGATAGCGCAGCTGCTCACCAATGGACAGCAGGCGGAGGCCGGCGCCTATTACAGCGAGTTGTTGCGCGTGGCCGAGCACACTGGAGTGGCGATCCGACCGGTACACGCGGGGGAGACGGTGATCGTGGGCGATGTACGACTGGAGATTCTCCATCCTGGACCGACACTCTCCGAGAATGACAATGACAATTCGCTCGCGCTGCGCCTGGTTTATGGCGCGTTCACGCTGCTACTGACGGGTGATGGCGAGCTTGAGGCGGAGCGGGCGATGGTGCAGAGCGGGCGCCCGCTTCACGCCCGCGTCTTTAAAGCTGGGCACCACGGCGGTCGCACTGCCAGCAATGACTTCTTTCTGGAAGCGGTGCAGCCTGCCGTCGTCGTCGTCTCGGCGGGCCGAGACAACCGCTTTGGGCATCCCCACCCGGAGGTGGCGCTGCGCACAGCGGAGGTCGGCGCCGCGCTGCTGCGTACCGACCAGCTGGGAACGATTGAGGTCATCAGCGACGGGCGGCAGATGTGGTGGACGGCAGAACGCTAGAGTGGGATCGTCTGGCCCCTTCTGGCGACGCCACGCCCGGCGGCGGCGACGGCGCGCGCCGCAGCGCTACCGGGATCGAGAAGGGGATTGGTGTGGTTGAGGTGGGTGAGCCACAGCTCGCCGGGCCAGCCTGCAAAAAAGGACAGCGTTTCCTGCAGCGTCGGGTGCGCCACCGTCGCCTGGCGTCCGATCTCATCCGGACTGGCAAAGGTAGCATCGACAAACGCTACGTCCACCCCCTGCAGATGGCGGCGCGCTTCACGCCAGCCGGCCCAGCTATCGATGTCGGGCAGGTAGAGCAGCCGGCGCGACGGTCCTGTGATGAGAAAGGCAAACGTCTCCGTCCCCAGCTCGTCGCGGTGCGGCACGGGAAGCGGCGTGACGGTGAGATCCTCCGCCAGTGCCAGCGGCTCCGCAGCATGTAGGGGAATCAGGCGCAGGCGCGCCAGCAGCGGCTGCCAGAGCGCGCTGCGCTGCAGCGTTCCGACGAGACCGGGCGATGCGTAGACAGGCAGATCGCGGACGGCCATCGCTTCATTGCCCAGGTGCATCAGGCCGCCGACGTGGCCCATGTGAGCGTGGGTCAGCAGGATACCCGCCGGAGGGCGCAGCCGGCGTTCGTC
>JAWVYW010000206.1:0-6110 GCA_033722535.1 Promineifilaceae bacterium (SeqCode) | reverse complement strand
GGCAAGAAAGCACAGGGCGAGGGAAATTGCGCCGGACCGAAAGAGGGGCAGGCAACGGCTCACTTCATTTGCAGACGCTTACCTGCACTCGAATTATCTCCCGCCGCGCTACTTTCGGCTGCGAGGCCATAGTCTCGACGGACGGCCCAGGCGATGACTCCCCCGCCGAGGATCCCAGTCAGTGCACCTATCACCACCATGATCAGTATAAAGTGGAAACGGCTGTACCCTTCCACACCCAGGTAAAGAATCGCTCTGCCGACTAGCTCGGGAAGGTACCAGACGAACCAAGGTAACGCCAGTAGCATTCCGTTCCGTCGCACATTGCGCTCCGCATGTTGTTGCCGAAGCTGTTTCGCGAGCGCAGTGCCATACAAGAACGGCCCTAACAGTGGGATCACGAGGTAGCCGGCCCGGCGAGCGAGCTCGCTTGTCTGAGGGGGAGGCATATCTACCCACTTGGCGAGGGAGTACAGGGTGAATGCCGCGGCAAGCGCACCAACAGCCAGCAGCATGAGAAACTCGAAAACGCGGAAAGCGCTAAAAAACCAAGAGTATTCGTAGTAGAAGTCCAACAAAAAACTATTAAAAAGGGCCCAGAGTTCCCGATTTACCATGGCATAGAGGAACCCCGCTGCGACCCAGACTAGCGCGTTGAGCCGAATGAAGCGAGTTGTGGAGAAAGTGGCCGCGCGCGCAGGCGGCTCCTCCGGTAGCACCTCGCGCCGCTCCGGCAGTTTTTCGGGTGGCGTTTCAGGTGCTGTCTCAGGCGGCGTCTCAGGCGGCGTCTCCGGCGGGGGAGCGGGCGTGGTGACAGTCCCGCTGAGCGCAGTGCTTGCCGCCTGGCGAACGAGGTTGCTATCATCCTCTGCGGCGATCGCTGTCAACGTATCCCGTGCAAGGGCGACCAGGCGGCGGTCCTCATCCTCAAGCAGGTCCGCCAGCGCTCCAACGGCATCGAAGCGTTTCATCGCCTTGTCGGAGGTTAACTGCTCTGCAATTTCGGTGGGCAGCCGGCGGCGTGGGCTACGGGCCAGTGTCAGTTCCCCCGTCTGTTCATACACCCATTTGCCCGGCGTCTGTCGCGGGGATAGCTCGCGCACCCGCCGGTAGACGTAGTCATAGATTTCTTCCGGCGTGATGCGCCCGTCTTCGTCTAGATCCGCCTCGCCGCTGCGGATGCCGTCGAGCAGCGCTCGAGTGAAAACCGACGTGGTAGCCGAGCCGTGAATCTGGTCCCCTTCCAGCGCGTACTCCGTGGACTTGCTCGCCGTGAGCACGACGTGTCCTGTCCCGTCACCGGCAAAGGCTTCGCCAATGGGTACGGCAGTTCCCACACCACCTCCTTTGGCGCTGCGATCAAAGGCGCCGCTATGGCAGCAGTCGAGGATTAAAACCTGGCGCCGCGAGCGGCTGCGACGCATCTGGCGGTTGACGAAGTGGGCGGGCACAGCGGTCGCATCGAGAAAGTCGCGTTCGGTGTCGGGGGTTGCGAGGTAGAGCTGCCCCTCGTCGTCGAGTACGCCATGGCCGGAAAAGTAGAGGAGGAGCAGATCGTCGCGCCGCCGGTTGTGGAAGAAGCGCGCAATTTCGTGCCTGACGGCACCTGTGAGCCGGTTGTGCAGGTGGTGGACCTCGTCGAACGCACCAAGGTCCGGATCGCTGAGGACTTCCTTGACCGCCTCCGTGTCTGCCTCCGGTGCGCTTAGCTTCGTTAGAGTCGGATCCTGATAGTCGTCATTACCAATGATCAATGCGAAGCGTCGGGCCATCGTAACACCCTCCTGCTATGGTCGCTAATTCGCGGAGCCATTGCCTGTACCCTGATCGCTCTCAGTTCCGCCCGCCGGCTCCTCTAGCGCCTCCCGCCCCGCCGCCTCCAGGCAGGTACGCAGCATTTCCTGAAGCGCCTGGTGTTCGATCTCCATGCCCTTAAGCTCAATGTCGCAATCTCCGGCTTTGAGCGTCAGCGATGTACCATCGTTGCGGCGAACCCAGGAAGTTAGCACGCCAAAGACAGAGGCGAGGACGCGGGGATCGACCAGAACCATCAGCGAGTTCCAGTCGAAGGCGCTTAGACCTTTAGCTCCGGGAGGAGCTGCTCCGCCCTCGACAGGGCGCACGTCTTCCACATCGCTCTCCAAGAGCTCCCGCCGCAGGTTACGCGTCAGCTCTGCGAGCCGGTCGGTATCCGACGGCAATGCCGTATCCACCGTGACCACAAACGGACGACTTTCACTACTCATAAAATCTTCCTCGCTCCTGACGGCCCTTCGTCCAGGTCACGGAGGGAACCGGGTACGATGGGTAACGGTTGGCGAGCTCCATCCGGTGTGTTGCGAACCGGATGCAGCTTCGTCGACTTGTGGTGATGGTGGAGAACGGAGCGTCCGAGGGTACCGTAGGGGTTAGAGGGGGCGCTTACCGTCTAGGGCATGATGAGTGTACCCAAGTATAGCGGGCGGGGAGCGTCTGTCAACTTGTCCGCACCGCCGGACGGCTACTCTCCCCACCACTCCGGCACGGAAGGGCTATAAGCCGCGGCGTGCCCTTGGCCCGCTCCCCCACCCGTGCTACACTCTTACTGTGCGACACCATCCGGTCGGCGCGTGTCGCACCTGCACCGGCGGACCACCGGCGGATGTTCACTGGAGGGTACCCGACGAAGGGTGCGCAGTGGAGGGAAGGATCATGGCGCACATTCCACCACGGCTGCCGCCCGGCGGGACCATCGGCGTGGTCACCCCGTCGGCGGAGATTAACTGGGCGCCGACGGAGGATCCGCGGCGCGAGCTGGAGCGGGGGCTGGCGTACCTGAGGGATCTGGGCTTCCAGATCAAAATGGGCGCGCACGCGCTGGCGGAAGGGCCGTTCGGCGCGGGCAGCCCGGAAGAGCGGGCGGAGGACATCAACAACATGTTTGCCGACCCTGCTGTGGACGCCATCATCTCCACCCACGGTGGCGTCTTCGCCAACGCCACGCTCCCCTATCTCGACTACGACCTGATGCAGCGCAACCCGAAGATCCTCATGGGCTTCAGCGACGTGGCGACGCTCCACCTGGCAATCTACGCCCGCGCGCAGGTAGTCACCTTCCACGGCAATATGGTCATGTTCTACTTCGGCATGGAGCCGCAGCCCTACGACCGCGAGGCGTTCCTCGACCGCCTGGTGCACGGGCAGATCGGCGCGGTGGCGAAGAACCAGCCGTGGAAGACAGTTCGCGGCAGCAGTAGCGTGGAGGGCGTGCTACTGGGCGGCAATCCCATGGTCATGCGGTGGCTCCTCGGCACCCCCTACTGGCCGGACTTCGACGACGCCATCCTCTTTATGGAGGTTCCCGGCTTCGCCCACGACATCTTCTATAACATGCTCGTGCAGTTCCGCCAGGCGGGCCTCTTCGAGCGCATCAACGGCCTCCTGCTCGGCCATTCGCGCCCGCACGAGGGCTTTACCGCCGCCGACGTCTTGCTGGAAGTGACCGCCGACTACGACTTCCCCGTCGTGCGCACCGACGACTTCGGGCACACCTGCCCCAACACGGTGCTGCCCGTCGGCATCCGCGCCCGGCTGGAGGCGGAGACCGCCTCGCTGATCCTGCTGGAGGCGTGCGTGCGGTAGACCCCACTTCCGTCACCGGCTTTCTACCGTAGCATCACGACGCGCGACCCGCTGCGTGGCCTCCGCTTCTAACGTAGCGCAGGCCAGCGCCTTGCCGCTGATGCAGGGCGGCTGTTTTTGCAGCCAGGCGGCTGCGCGAGCCAGCGGAGTGTTGGCTGTTGACCTCCACCAACCGGCGCATCTGTCGCATGCCCTGAAGTCGCCCCACTCTGTCCAAAGAGGGTGGCTGGCGCAGAGCCACGGGGCGCTAGACGTCGACCCCCAACTGACGCATGCGATCCAGCTCGTCCACCATCAGCCACATGTCCAGCTCGTCGCCCCCAAAATCCACGACGTAGACCTCACGCCATGACAGCTTCTGCCCTTGCGGCTCAATGCCGCCCAGGCCACCTTTGGCGTAGGGTTTGCTAAAGGTGCCGCTGACCGTACTCCAGACAGCGACCTGGTCCCCCTCAGCAATCATTCCCTCCAGCTCATTGTGATAATCGGGGAACGATTCGCGAAAGGCGCGAAATTCGTCCCGCCACGCCTCCCACGCGGCGGTGTCGCGAGCAAACGCCCGCGTCTCCGTCTCCCAATCCGGGCTATTAACTGCCTCAAACCACTTCCGCACCACCGTCTTGTAGTGTTCTTCTGACATTGCCTTTCTCCTTACTCAATAAACAAAAAGAACTGCGGGACAGAGTCCATTGGCGGCACAGGTAGGTTGAGCTGAATGAGAGGGCGCTGCGACGGCGCGAAAATACCCACTGCCGGGCATAAGGCGCTTCATGGCCTCTAGCCGCTCCCGGGACCGTTCTACGAAGAAGTCAGAAAGCTGCTATTGGATCACCGTGAGATCCCAATCAAGATGACGCTTCATTGGTCCGAGACGGTGAGGTGGCAAAGAATGAAGGGCAGAGATGGGATGTAGACTCTTCTAACATCGTAAAGCAAAGCAGCCGTCAGGGCAAGAGCCGCCTCGGCTGGTCTTATTATTCGGCGATTCTGTCACCCATTCAGAGAAAAGCGACAATGTCACGGTCGGGCCGCGCACAGGCCACCGCCGCTGCAGCATCCGGGACGATAGCCGGCGGTAGATAGCGCCGGCCAGGCCCGGAGTACCGCGGTAAGGGCTGAAACAGTACGGGCGTACGGGGGGATAGCCTACCGAAGGCGGACGCCCCGCGGCAGACGCGCGTTTAGAATATACAAGTAGCAACTGTCATGCGTCGCCGCGCGGCGGCGCGTGCTGGTGGCCGCCCGGCGCAGACGAGCGCGGGGCGGAGTGAGCTCACTAGTGTAAGGAGTGTCATCCGACGATGTTCAGACGATTCAGGACAAATGTGTGGTCGTTATTCGTGCTGGTGCTACCGTTGCTGCTCATAGTGGCCTGCCAGCCGGCGGTGGAGCCGGAGCCGGGTGTCCCGGGCGAGGCGCCGGTCGACGAGGAACAGGTGACCGTGGACCTGCCCGAACAGGTGGTCGAGCAGGTGCAACAGGTACTGGCCCAGGCGCTGGGCATCGAGCCCGCCGAGATTACAATCGTCTCCGTCGAGCAGACGGAGTTCCCGAACGCCTGCCTCGGCCTTGCCGAGCCGGGCGAGCTGTGCGCCGAGGTGATTACACCGGGCTTTGAGATCGCCGTCGATGCCGCCGACGAGTCCTTTACGGTGCGCAGCGACCTGGAAGGGACGGAAGTCCGCGTCGAAGAGCTGGCTGCCGTTGGCGACGACGTTCCCGATGCCGTGGCGGCGGCGATGGAGGCGGCCGCGGACCAGCTGGGCGTGCCTCTGGATGAGGTCGAACTGCTGGGCTTCCAGCCGGCGGAGTTCCCCAACGCCTGCCTGGGGCTGGAGCAGCCCGATGAGGTATGCGCGCAGGTCATCACACCTGGCTTCCAAATCGACCTGGGGGTCGAAGGAGAGGTGGTCGAGCTGCGCACTGACGAAGCGGGCGAGGTTGTGCGCATCGCCCCGAGCGGCTAATTGCGAGGCGAGGAAAGCCGCCCGCCTGCACAGGCCGGGGGGTGTGAGCGACCTGCACGCCCCCGGGCCGAATTATCCCGCCAGTCGCCGCGTCAAATCGTGTCGCGGCGACTGTGCCGGTGCTCCCTCTACTGTTCGTCTAACATTCGGCAGCCATAATCTGAGTACAGATGAACTTTGATCCTCTCTATCAACGGCTGCCGCGCGGCTTGCGCCGGCACTCGCAGAAAGTCCTCACGACTATCCTTCAGCCCTTGCTGCGCAGGCACTTTAGCCAGTTTGTTTCTGCGGGAGACCTAGTCTTTGACGTTGGCGCCAACGTCGGCAACCTGACAGAGGCGTTTCTTGACCTAGGAAGCTCCGTCGTCGCCGTCGATCCTCATCCGTACTGCGTGGACCTCTTAGACCGCCGCTTTGCAGAGAATGATCATGTGACCGTGTTCCCCGGCGCGTTAAGCGACCAGTCGGGCGCGATGCCCTTCTACCCGTCGCTCGACAACCATGCAACTTCTACCCTTTCTC
>JAWVYW010000205.1:0-6138 GCA_033722535.1 Promineifilaceae bacterium (SeqCode) | reverse complement strand
GTTCGTCGCCCCGAAGGCGAGGGCAAAGAGGGTGACGAAGCCCACGTAGAAGTTCTCGCTGATGGCGGCAAAGAGCCCGTCGAGCCAGAAGTAGCGCAGGCTGCGCAGCCGCCCGGGCGCCACCGGCGGCGCCGTCTCGCCGTCCGCTTCTGCCGCTGCCTGACGCTCCAGCCGGGCGTCGAGCGGTTGCAGGAGCATCTGCCAGTTCCAGCGGTAGGGCCGGTACTGGTCAATCCGCCAGTTTACGCGCCGCTGGAAGAGATACCCCTGCCGGCGGCGGCCTTCTTCTCGTCGTCGTGCCATGGGGGCTGAATTATAGCGGGCTTGCCGACAACTGAAAGCGGGCACAACTGCTCGCCGTTACTTTCCCACCAGCCGCTCAGTTGTCCCGCGTGCGCCCCACTCTCCCGCCCGTCCGCCCGCTAAGCCGCGCCCGGCTCAAAGAGACGCCGCGTGAAGTCGTTGACGAACTTGCCCTGCGGGTCGTGTTTGTGCACCAGCTCCCGGAAGCGGCTGAACGCCTCGCCGTGCACCGCTTCCATGTATGCGCGGTCGACCGTCTCGCAATATTTGCCCAGGTGCGGCCGCCCGCCGATCGCCTTCACCTCTTGCTCGGCGAGCTTCAGGAAGGTCTCGTGCAGGCCGGAATCATTGCAGAGCAGGTTCAGCCACGCACTGCGCTGCTCCTTACCGGCGCCGATCAGGGTGCGGTCGTGACCGCCGGGCGTAAAGCGAACTTCGATGGCGAAAAAGGGCATGTGGCGAGCGTAGTGCTCCTCGTAGAGCGCAAGAAAGAGGTTTAGCGTCGGGATAGTCGCCTCGTAGGGCACGGTAAACTCCAGCTCGTGGTGCGGATAGTAGACTGTGCGGTTGAAGGCCTCCCCGCTTTCTAGCACCAGGTTGGTGTTACGGATCACGCGCAGCATGGCGTTTGAGAGCCGCGGCAGGATCCGCAGGTGGGCCAGCGCGTCGGCGACCCACGCCGAGAGAATCGCGTCCACGGAGTAGTTGATAAACTCCCGAGCCGAACCCAGAGGGCTGCGCCGGGCGAGGGTGCGGTTCCACGTGTTGATCTGGCACAGGTCGCCGAAGGGAAAGATGTATAGACTAAAGTGCTCATTTTCCTCCAGCAGGCGATCGAGGTTCGCTTCGACATCCTTCCGCGCCCAGATCTCTGTTGCCTGTTGCACGCGAAAGGCGTCCACTGCCTGGACCACCACCTCGACAATGATCCCGACGGCACCGACGCCCCCGATCGCCGCCTTGTACAGATCATCCTCCGGCAGGCATTCGATCAGCTCGCCCCGGCCGTCGAGTAGCTTGATCGCCGCCACCGCCTCGCTGACGAAGCCCCAGTCGCGCCCCGTGCCGTGAACGTCGGTGGAGATGATGCCGCCGATGCTCTGGGCATCATGCGAGGGCAGCGCGGCAAAGGCCCACCCTTCCTCCAGGAGCGCGCGGTTGACGTCGCGGATGCGCGTGCCGGCGCGGAAAGCGATCTGCTTCTTTTTACGGTCCTTCCAAAGGACGCCGCTGTAACGGTCGAGCGAAATCAGCGTCTCGTCGGCGACCACACCACTGTTAAAGGAATGACCGGAGCCAAAGACACGGATGCCGCCGCTGGCGTTACGCACCAGCGCCACCAGCTCCGCCTCCGTCTGCGGGCGCGCAAAGTGCGGGGGCCGGTAGCGGTAGCGGTGAAGCCAGTTGTAGAAGACATCGCGCCGCACGCGTCCCTCCAACCACAGAAAGTGCCCTCCCGTGAGCGCGTTCAGAACAATGTTGATGATGGTGGCCAAACCGGCGTAGAGATATCTTCCCGGAGCCATTGCCGTCCCTCCTTACCTCTAAAGCTCGTCCTCCCGCACCAGTCCCATCCGCACCGCGTGCAGCGCCGCCTGGGTCCGGCTGAGGACGCCGAGCTTGCTCAAAATGCTGCTCACGTGCGTCTTCACCGTCTTCTCCCCGATGCCCAGCTCGTGGGCGATCTCCTTGTTGGCGAGGCCGCGGGCAACGTGGCGCAGGACCTCCGTCTCGCGCGCGGTGAGCGCGTCGGGATCGGCCGCCGGAGAGAGCGGGCGCGTATCGCGCACCAGGCGCGCAGCTGCCTGCGGTGATAGCTGCACCTGCCCCGCCGCTGCCGCCTTGATCGCCCGCCGCAGCTCGTCCGCCTCCGTGTCTTTTAGCAGATACCCGATAGCGCCTGCCTGTAACGCCCCCATGATCTTGGCATCTTCGAGCACGCTCGTCAGCGCCACCACCTCCACATCCGGCAGCTGCTGCCGGATTGCCGTCGTCGCCTGCAAGCCGTCCATGACCGGCATCAGCATATCCATCAGCACGACGTCCGGCTCCAGCTGCGCCGCTAGGCGCACCGCCTCGGCGCCGTTCGTCGCCTCCCCCACCACCTCTATCTCCTCGTCCAGCGCCAGGAACATGCGCAGCCCCTGCCGCACAACGCTGTGATCATCGGCCAGCAAAACCCGTACTGCCATTTTTCTTCCTCCGAGTCCCACCACTCGCGGCGGTCTCTCCGTCTCATCCGCCGAAAGACGGAGAACGTGCTACGCCGACAGACCGATTCGATGGGAACAATTCGCATGTATGCTTCGTCTTAATCATGCCGCAAAAGGCAAGGGGCGAATGAAAGCGATCGACCCGCCACCGGCACGATGGCACACAGGTACAAGTATAGTGGATGTGCGCCCACCAGAACAGTAGCGCAGCACAAATCGTTAGTCATAGAAGGAGATAAAAATGTTTCCGCGAGCAAAACAAAGTCTGATCTTATTCATTGCCGTCGCGCTCCTGTCCCTGGGATTTGGCGCGCGCGCGGGCCGGGCGGCCGACGATGGCTGGCACGCCCGCTACTGGAATAACCGTGATATGTCCGGCGCTCCCGTTCTCGAACGCCACGAAGGCGCGACCCTCGACTACAACTGGGGCGCCGCGACCCCGGCCGGTCCGGGCGTCAAACTGGACAACTTCTCGGCCGAGTGGACGCGCACGGTCAACATCGACCGCGCCGGCACCTACCGCTTCGACGCCCAGGTGGACGACGGCGTTCGCGTGTACGTGGACGACGTGCTGGTCGTCGACGAATGGAAGCTTGGCTCCGCCCGCACCGTCAGCGGCGAGCGCTACCTCACCGCCGGCGACCATGAGCTCAAGGTCCTCTACTTCGACGCCGGCGTCGTCGCCCGCATCGGCCTCACGTGGAGCTTCGTCAGCCCCTGGCCCACCGTCTTCGACGGCTGGAAGGGTGAGTATTTCAACAATCGCACGCTCTCCGGCGCGCCTACGCTGGTTCGTGACGACAGCCAGATCAACTTCGCCTGGAAGCTAAACAGCCCCGGCGCGAACGTTCCCGCCGACCACTTCTCGGCCCGCTGGACGCGCACCCTGAATTTGCCGGCCGGCACCTACTCCTTCCGCGTCTACAGCGACGATGGCGTGCGGCTGTGGGTTGGCGACAAGCTGCTCATCGACCGCTGGAATGACCAGAGTCTGAACAACCACCGCGCGGAGATTAAGCTCCCCGGCGGGAACGTCAACGTCCGCATGGAGTACTACGAGCGAGAAGGGGACGCCTTCGCCCGTCTCGATTGGATCGCCGTCGGCAGCAGCATCAGCGGCAGCGGCTGGACGGCCGAGTATTTCAACAATCGCCGCCTTGCCGGTCTCCCTACGCTCGTGCGCAAGGACGACGGCCTGATGCTCAACTTCGACTGGGGCACCGGTGCGCCCGCCACAGGAATCGGCAGTGACCACTTCTCCGTCCGCTGGACACGCGACCTCGCCTTCACGCCGGGTCGCCACCGCTTCACAGTCCGCACGGACGACGGTGTGCGCCTGTGGGTCAACAACCGCCTGCTCATCGACCGCTGGAACCCGCAGTCGGCTACCTCCCACAGCGCCAGCATCGACCTGCCCGGTGGCGTTGTGCCGGTCCGGATGGAGTACTTCGAGCACGAGGGCGACGCCACCGCCTTCCTGAGCTGGAGCTTCGTCAGCTGGAGCGACGGCGATCTGGCTGTCGCCACCGTCAAGTCGCGGAACCTGAATATCCGCAGCGGTCCCGGCACCTCCCACCGCATCCTCGATAATGTCGAGCAGGGCACAGAGCTGGAGCTGGTCGGCTACCGCGATGAAAGCGCCGAGTGGGTGATGGTGCTCGTGCCGGGCAAGAAGACGCAGGCCTGGGTCTACGCCCCACTGCTGAACATGAAGCTCTCCGCCGCCAGACTCTCGATCTGGCCCGGCAGCAGCGGCAACCCTGCGCCCTCTCCGGGGACGATGGTTGCTACCGTCAATAGCGTTGGCAAGCTGAACGTCCGCAGCGGGCCCGGCTTTACGAACAGTGTCATCACCACCGTCGACCGCGGAACCACGCTCGAGATGGTCGGCTATCGCAGCAGCGACAGCCTGTGGGTGATGATCAAGCTCCCGACGAGCGGCCGCCAGGCATGGGTCTACGCGCCCCTGGTAACGACCACCGTACCGGTTACTTCGCTGCCGGTGTGGACGACGGGGAACAACAACACCAACGCCCCTACGGGCACAGTGACCGCGCGCTACCTTAACGTCCGCAGCGGCCCAGGCACCTCGCACAGCATCATCTCCTACGTCTCCCGCGATGAGACGGTGTCCCTGCTGGGCCGGAACGCCGACGCCTCCTGGCTGCGCGTCACCTCCAGCAAGGGGAAAACCGGCTGGGTGAGCGCACGCTACGTCGAATCGACCACGTCGTTCATGTCGCTGCCGCGCGCAAACAACTAGCGTGACGCGCAGATGAGCCGCTGAGTTCACGCGAGCCCGCGTAACGACGAACAGACCTCACAGAGCCATAGGCCCTGTGAGGTCTGTTTCATTTTCCAGAGCAAATCGTGGGAATTCGGGGAACTTTTTACCCCCGGAGTTCGTTATATGAATGCTGGGGTCAACAAAGGACAACCATCAGATTAAAGTCCCCAAACCACCGGCACGATAGCAAACTATGCAGTGGATGTGCGCCCACCAGAACAGCAGCGCATAAAGGAGACAAAAATGTTACTGCGAGCAAAGCGAACTCTGATTATATTCATCGCCGTGGCGCTCCTGTCCCTGGGGCTGGGGGCGCACGCGGCCCAGGCCGCCGACTCTGTTTGGCGCGCCCGTTATTGGAACAACACCGAAATGTCCGGTGCTCCCGTTCTCGAACGAGAAGAGGGTGACCGGCTGGACTACAACTGGGGTGCGGAGACGCCCGCCGGCCCGGGAGTGAATCTCGACAACTTCTCGGCCGAGTGGACGCGCACGGTAAATATCGACCGCGCCGGCACCTACCGCTTCGACGCGCAGGTGGACGACGGCGTTCGCGTTTACGTGGACGACGTGCTGGTCGTCGACGAGTGGAAGCTTGGCGCGGCGCGCACCGTCAGCGGTGAGCGCTACCTCACCGCCGGCGACCATGAGCTCAAGGTCCTCTACTTCGACGCGGGCGTCGTCGCCCGCATCGGCCTCACCTGGAGCTTCGTCAGCCCCTGGCCCACCGTCTTCGACGGCTGGAGGGGCGAGTACTTTAATAACGAGGACCTAGTCGGCCCGGCCGTCCTGGTGCGGGATGACGAGAAGATCGACTTTGCCTGGGGTCTGCAGAGCCCCAGCGCTGCCGTCTCCGCCGACCACTTCTCGGCCCGCTGGACGCGAACCGTGGCTCTGCCCGGCGGCACCTACGTCTTCCGCGTCTACAGCGACGACGGCGTGCGGTTGTGGGTAGATGGCGATCTGGTTGTCGACCGCTGGAAGGACCAGAGTCTGACGCCGACGTGGGCGACGGTCGAGCTGCCCGGCGGCGACGTCGACATCCGCATGGAATACTACGAGGCGGAGATGTTCGCCTCCGCCCGCCTGGACTGGGTGGAAGTCGACGCGGAGAACGGTAGCTGGATGGTCGAGTACTGGGCGAACCCGGATCTCGACGGGCTGCCGGTCGCCGTTGGCACTGCCGACGAGCTCCCGATCGACGTCGACTGGGGCTACGGCGCCCCTGTGCAGCAGATTGGCGCCGACCACTTCTCGGTCCGCTGGACGCGCGACATCGTCTTCACCCCCGGCCGCCATCGCTTTACCGTCCGTAGCGACGACGGCGTGCGCCTG
>JAWVYW010000204.1:0-6174 GCA_033722535.1 Promineifilaceae bacterium (SeqCode) | reverse complement strand
TCTACGTCCGTGAGGGGGAAGAGACGCTGGAGCTATGGCCCGATTTGCGCTTTGGCCCCGGCGCCGACTTCTGGCTCGATCGGCTGCAGCCGCCGGTCGACCGGCAGCAGGTGGAACCCCCTGCCTTCCGCCCGCGCGATTTTGCCAGCTACAGCCTGCGCCTGGGACAACCGGCGCCGCTGCCGGCGCCAACGCCGCCGCTGCCGTTAGGAGTGGGCGCCGCACCCGTATACCAGGGGCCGCTACCAGACCCGCTCCCGGGCAGCAAAGACGGCCTCGAGCATTTCGACCCGCCGGCGCTCTTTCTCGATCCCGCCTTCAGCGGCGTGAGCCGGCGCAACCTACTGGCGACCGCCGACGAACTACTCTACCTGTCGGAGCAACCGCGCCGCCTGCGCGGCATCCACAGCCTACTGCCGCTGGAACCGCTCTCGCTGCTGGCCGTGCCCGACCTCGTCCAGCGCGGCTGGCAGAAATTGGATCCGGCGCCGCTGCCGGTCGCTGAGCCGCAGCCGGAACCGGAGCCGCTCCTCACCGGCTTCCACGATTGCCCGCAGCCTCCCCCACCCCCGCCGCCACCGGATGAGGAGGCGATGCCGGCGATTGTGCTCGACCCGACCGCCGCCGGCGGCGCGCCCAGCAGCCAAGCCTGGCTGGAAGATCTGCCGGAGGAGGTAGAAGCATCTGCCTACGACGAGAGCGGTCTGCTCGAGGTGCAGCGGGACGTCATCCGCCTCTGTGCGGCGCGGGCCGACTTGGTCACGGTGCTGGCGCTGCCGCACCATTATGGGCGGCAGGCTGTCGGCCAGTGGCGCGACACCCTCGCGGCGACGCCCGATTTCTTTGACGGCGATCCTCTCAGCTACGCCAGCGTCTACCACGGCTGGACGGCGCTGCGCGAGCCGACGACGCCGCAGCTGGCGCCCCTGCGCTACCTTCCGCCCGACGGCGTCGCCTGTGGCATGATCGCCGCCCGCGAGCGCCGGCGCGGACCGTGGATCGCGCCCGCCAACGTTGCCCTGCGCGCGGTGGTAAACCTGCGCCCCGGCTTTGACGAGGGCGCCTGGCGCGCACTCTACGAGGCGCAGATCAACGTCATTCGCCGCCGCCCCGGGCGCTACACCCTGCTCAGCGCGCTTACGCTGGCGCGCGACCGCCAGTTGCAGCAGCTATCGGTGCGCCGCCTGCTGATCTACCTGCGCCGCCTGGCCCTGCGCGAAGGGCGGCGCTACGTCTTCGAAAGTAACGACGAGCGCTTTCGCGCCATGGTCCAGACGTACTTTGAGCAGGTGCTGGCCCAGATTCTGGAGTTGGGAGGGCTGCAGGCCTATCAGGTCGTTACCGACGAACGGATGAACACTCAGAACGACGTCGAAAACGGCCGCTTTATTATCGCGTTAAAGGTAGCGCCCACGCTGCCGATTGAATTCATGACCATCACCCTCCTGCGCGCCGGCAGTGACCGCGTGGAGTTAATTGAGAGGTAACCCTTGTCTAATCCTGTCTTTGAAAGCAGCACCAGCCCTTTCGTCAACTTCCGCTTTGAGGTGGTTCTGACGCTCAACGAATCGATCCCCGGCGTCGGCGACCCGGTTTGCAGCGCCGCCTTCGCCGAGTGTAGCGGCCTGGAAATTACGATGCAGCCGGAGACGGTGAGCGAGGGTGGGGCCAACCAACAGCAAACCCACCTCAAGGGTCCGGTGAGCTATGGGCAGCTATCGCTGAGCCGCGGGATGACCGCTAACCGGGACCTGTGGGTATGGATGGACGCAGCGGGCACGCCCGGTGTAGACGCCCACGCAAGCGGCACAGTGCGTGTCCTTAATCCTGACGGCAGCACCGCCGTCGTCTTCAAGCTGTTCGACTGCCTCCCCGTCACGCTGCGCGGCCCCAGCCTCAATGCCCGCAACGGCGACATCGCCATCGAGGAGCTACAGCTCAACTACAGCCGCCTCACGGTACAAGACGCCGAGGGCGGCGGTGGTGGCCTGGGCTTTAGTGCCGGCGCCAGCGCCGGTGTAAGCGTCAGCGCCGGCGTCAGCGTCAGCGGCGGGCCGGGCCTTTCCGCCAGCGCCGGCTTTGACCTTTAATGGGAGGTACCTAGTGACCACTGTCAGAGCGACACTTTCCGACGCTCAGGGTAACCGCCTCGACGTGCAGTTCAACCCGCAGTCGCTGACGATTACCCACCGGACGACAGGAGAGGAGGGACAGCTGCGCCCCACCGCCGAGAGCGAGCGCGGCGGCGAAGCGCCAGCGGGCCAGGCGAGCGTACGTACCGGCTACAGCGCCACCCTCTCCAGCCTTGAGCTGCTGTTCGACACCAGCGACAGCGGCGAGGATGTACGTAATAAGACCCTGGTTATCGCCGCCATGACTCGCCCGGTGGAGAATAAGTCGCCGCTCGTCACCTTCCAGTGGGGCACCCTGATCTTCGAAGGGCATATCACCGGCTTCACGGAGACGCTTTCATACTTTTCCGACCAGGGCGTGCCCTTGCGCGCCACGGTAAACCTCAACATGACCGCCGCCGCCGCCGACCGTGCCTCCGGCGAGTTGAGCGGCGCAAACGCCGGTCTCGGTGCGGCTGCCTCCGCCGGCCTCAGCGCCGGGGCCTCCGTCTCCGGCTCGATTGGGGCCTCTGTCTCCGCTGGCCTGAGCACCGGCGCCTCCGTCGGTACCACGCCCCTGACCTTTGCCCAGGGAGACGAGTCGCTCCAGTCAATGGCTGCCCGCGCCGGTGCTGACTGGCGCGCCGTCGCCGAGGCTAACAAGATCGACAACCCGCGCACCATTCAGGCGGGCGCCGCCGTCAACATGAACGTGGGATCATCCTGAGGAGAGTGCAATGCCTGTCATTATCAAAGATTTTGACGTCGTCAGCGAGCCCCAGGAACCGGCTGCGCCGCCCGTGCCCGCGCGGGCCCAGCCGCCGGCGGCACCCGCCGCGAACGTCTCTAACCTCGCCCACCGTCTGGAGCGGTTGCGGCAGCGGGCGCGGCGCGTCCACGCCGACTGAGGGAGGCCCCAATGCCCGTACTTTCCGGCGCGTACGTCCTCGGCAATCGCCTGACAATCGACGGCTCCTTTGCCGCCGGCGTCAGCAATAATGTTGAGGCCGCCTTTGTCGAAGAGACAATCGACGGCCTTTACCGCTGCGAGATCGAGCTCGCCATCCACGGTGCCGACGGCTACCTTTACTTTGATAGGGAGACCTTCGACTTCGGCAGCGAGATCGAGCTCAGCGTGCTTGTGGGTAGCGAAGAGCAGCGCCTCTTCCGGGGCGTCGTTACCGGAATGGAAGGGAGCTACGCCGCCGGCGGCGGGGCGCGGCTGACACTGCTCGCTGAGGATCGGTTACAGGATCTACGCATGACGCGGCGCACGCGCACCTTTGAGGATATCAGCGACGAGGACGTAATGCGGCGCATCGCCGAGGAGCACAGCCTCCAGACAGATTTCGACAGCCTGCAGGGGCCGACACACCGCGTCCTGGCCCAGACGAACCTCAGCGACCTGGCATTTCTGCGCCGCTGCGCCCGCCGCCTCAACGCCGAGCTGTGGCTGGAGGATGACGCCCTTCACGCCGCTCCGCGCCCGGCCCGAGGCGAAGAGCGGCTGGCCCTGGCCTACGGCGCCGGTCTGCAGGCCTTTGTCGTCCGCGCCGACCTGGCCCACCAGTGCACCGAGTTAATCGTAGGCGGCTGGGATCCCGATGCCAAAGAGGCGATCCGCGAGAGCGCCGACGAGAGCGCCGTCAGCTCGGAGCTGAACGGTAGCGAGGGGGGTAGCGCCATTCTCGCCGACGCCCTCGGCGAGCGTGTCGCCGCCGTCGTGCACACTGTACCGCTCTCCGCCGAGGAGGCGCGGGCGGTGGCCCAGGCCCGCTACCGCGAGCGCGCCCGGCGCTTTGTCACCGGCGAGGGAATCGCCGACGGCGACCCCCGCATCCGCGTCGGCACCATTCTCCAGCTGTCGCAACTGGGGTCGATATTCGACGGGGACTACTACGTGGTGCGCACGCGCCACCACCTCAGCCTGAGCGAGGGCTATAACACCGAATTTGCCGTCGAACGCGCGGGAGTCGGTTAGGCAAAGGAGAAGCATGAGCATTCACGATATTGAACTCACCGATCTGGAGCGAGCGGCCAGCGGTCCCGGAGGGCACTTTTACGGCGTGTACCCGGCCCTGGTCGTCGACAACCAGGACCCGGAAAATCTGGGGCGGGTCCGCGTGCGCCTGCCCTGGTCCCCCGACAGCGGCGACAATGGCTATGAAGCGTGGGCGCGCATTGCCACCCTCATGGCGGGCCAGAACCGCGGCAGCTGGTTTATCCCCGACGTCGACGACGAAGTACTGGTCGCCTTCGAGGCGGGCGACACGCGCCGCCCCTACATCGTGGGCATGCTCTGGAACGGCCAGGACGAGCCGCCGGAGCGGATGGATAACAACAATAACCTCAAGACGATTCTCTCGCGCGCGGGCATCCGCATCACGATGGACGACAGCGACGGCGCCGTGAGCCTGACTCTCTCCACGCCCGGCGGACACAGCCTGGTTTTTGACGACGGCGACCTCTCAATTACCGCCACCGACAGCAGCGGCAACACGATCAAGATGGACAGCAGCGGCGTGACGATCACGGCCAGCGCCAACATTCAGATGCAGGCGTCCCAGGTTCAGGTCGACGCCGGTATGGTCACCGTCAACAGTGGCTTTTCCCGCTTCAGTGGTGTGGTGCAATGTGACACCCTGATTTCCAACAGCGTGGTCAGCGCCAGCTACACGCCCGGCGCCGGCAATCTCTGGTAGGAGAACGAAGATGGCTGCCCCCGAATGGAAAGAACCCTCGCTTGTCTGGAACGGCGCGACGCCCCAGCCGGGGCTGGCGCGCATCCTCGAAATCCGCAATGATGCCTTCATCCCTCACTTCCTAGATGGCATGGCGGGCGCCGATCCCGCTTCGTACTTCCAGACACATGAAGCGGTTCCGGATGATGACGACACGCTGCGCCTCTATCAGCCCCTGCACGGTTGCTTTTACCTGCTCACTGCCAGCCTCGTCTGCCGCCAGCTGGGGCTGCCGGACAAGGCCATCGATCGCGCCAGCGGCGAAAGTGTCTTTTTCGTTATCCGCCGCCTCACCGCCGACGGCGAAGAAGCGTGGGTCGAAAACGGCAACGGCGGCTCCTGGAAGCAGCTGGCGGCGGCGGAGCGGCTGACGGTAGTCGCAGGGGAAGAGCGGCTGCCACTGCACCCGGTCCAGATCCTGCCGCAGCCGGAGACCCCCTACTCCGTCTTCACCGACTTCGTCGCGCGTGAAATCCACTATGGCTACATCCCCACCGGCTACCGGGAAAAGTACAGAGAGACCCGGGGCAGCCTGATCCCGGAAGACACGCCGGCGCAAACGCTGGTCAACGATCTGATCGCCGAGGCGGAGGCGGAGGACAGCGCCTTCAACTTCCGCGCCGGTACATTTCGCAGCCGCGTGCTCGCCATGTGGCAGCGCCTGGTGGACCCGAACACGCCTTTCAACACAATGGCGACGGATGAAGCGGAGCAGTGGCTCTACGTCCTGCTGGAGCTGGGCGATTATCTCCAGAGCTACCTGCCGACCGTCTGGTCGGCGATTGAAGCCGACAGCCCCGCGCCGCTGGGCGGCGAGAGTGCGCTCGTCGCCCTCTTCGAGCGGCTGAACGACCCCGCCATCTCGCTGGACGTGGAAGAGGATGGGGCGCGCATTCCGCTCGGTACGGCGTTGCGCCACCTGGCGCCTCATTTCGATCTCGTGCGCGGAGAAGGCTCCCGTCCCGCCGCGACGTACGGCAACACCGACGACGAGAATATAGACCTGGTGACGCTCGCCGATCTTGGCACGCTGGTGGACGCCGCCGTCGAGCAAGAATCAGCGCCGATCCAGCTGCCGGACGGCGAATCATCGGAGCTGGCGCTCCTGGTGCGCAGCCAGGTTCAGCCGCGACCGACGACGGAGGCCCGCTACCAGATCCGCACCGCCTACGAGTACGATCCGCACTGCCCCTGTGTGGTCAGCGAGTTGCCAAGCCGCGCCTTCACCTTCGCCGGATTGATGGCGCCGGAGGCGCCGGCGCGCATGATTCGCATCGAAGCACCCAGCATCAAGCCTGGGGATCTGCGCCGCTACGCCCGGG
>JAWVYW010000203.1:0-6208 GCA_033722535.1 Promineifilaceae bacterium (SeqCode) | reverse complement strand
GACTAACACCGCCACGGCGACGGCAACGGAACCGCCGCCTACCGCGACACCCACCAACACTGCCACGGCCACGGCGACTAACACTGCCACGGCGACGGCAACGGAACCGCCGCCTACCGCGACACCCACCAACACTGCCACGGCCACGGCGACTAACACTGCCACGGCCACGGCGACTAACACCGCCACGGCCACGGCGACCGACACCGCCACGGCCACGGCGACTGAGCCGCCGCCCACCGCGTCCCCCACCGGCACGGCCACCGAGCCGCCGCCTACCGCGACCCCCACCAACACCGCCACGGCCACGGCGACGGCCACCGCTACGGCCACGGCAACGGGGCCGGCGCCTATTGCGACCCCCACGAACACGGCCACGGCGACGGCGACCGCTGCGGTGAAGCCAACGGAACCACCGCCTACGGCGACCCCCACCAGCACTGCTACGCCGACGGCGACCGCTACGGGGACGCTCACCGTAACCCCACCGGCGACGCGAGACGCCCACCTTGTGCACATGCCGGTGGTCTTGCGCCAGTCTTGTACCCCCGTGCCCGCAGGCAAGATAGTGAACGGCGGCTTTGAATGCGGGCCCCGCGGCTGGACAGAGGATTCGGACCAGGGCTTTGCGATTATATTGTCCTCCGACAACCTGCCGGTGCCTCCGCACGGCGGCAACTGGGCCGCCTGGCTGGGCGGCGCGGCCGACGAGACGTCGGTACTGGAGCAGACGGTCACCATCGCGGTCGACCGCCCGTTCCTGGTCTACTGGCTGTGGATTGCTTCCGAGGATGTCTGTGACGACGCCGGCGACGTCGGCGGGGTCTTCGTGGACGAGAGTATCGTGGATGAATACGAGCTGTGTGTCGGCAACAACACCGGGGGCTGGATAAGACGCTCGGTGGATCTCTCGGCCTACGCGGGACAGGAGGTGGCCCTCGCTTTTGTCGCCTTTGCGGACGCCACCCTGAACAGCAATATGTTCGTGGACGATGTTTCGCTGCAGAGCTCTGCGGCGCTGGCACCAGCGCCGGCACCGGCGCCGGCAGCGCCGGAGAGCGGGCAAGAGATCGACAGCCGCAAAGATCCCGACCGGCGTGCGTCGGCGGGCCACCCGTCCGGGTGGGCGTACAGGCTGCGTCTGCTCTATTTTTTACGGGTAAAGCAGTAGGCGGGCGGCAATTAATACGACAGCAGCAGGTCCCTATGGCCTCTCCCTGCAGGAGGTGGCGCGCGAGTATGGTCTCGTCTGGCTTCAGGTGGGCGGGGCGGTTGCCCGGCGCTTTGAAGCGGTGCCGACGCCGGGGCTGAATCGCGTCCTCGGGCTGGGTATCCAGGAGCCGGCGACGCAGGAGATGGTCGACGAGCTGATCGCCTTTTATACGGGGGCGTCGCCGATAGAGGCAACAGCTTTGTCCGTGCGGAGGGGTGGGCGAGGGGCCGCGCCTGTCGGCTCCCCTCCATTGGATGGCGTAGTGTAAAACGAGGCCCAGACGCAGCGCGTGCGGCAGGCTCTAAAAGAACCTGCCGCACGCTCTCGGGAAGAGGTTAGCTCTGGGAGGAGCTAAAGTCGACTAAATCAGGGAATCAGCACCTGGTCGATGACGTGGATGACGCCGTTGCTGGCGCTGATGTTGGCGCTGATGATGCTGGCGTTGGGGCTGCCCAGGCCGAGCGAGTCGGCGTCGATGATCATTGCACCCGGCGTGACGGTGATCGTGCCCCCGGAGAGCATCGTGACCTGCTTGGCGTTGTTCGGATTGACGACGCTATTTGAGTAGCGACGGCCATCCGTGGCGTGGTAGAGCAGCACGCTCCTCAGCAGGTCGGGGTTGCTGACCAGCTGAGCGGTGATGCCGGGGTTCGCGGCCTCCAGAGCGGCGAAGGCGGCGTCGGTGGGGGCGAACACCGTGAACTGATCCTCGCCGTCCAGCACCACATCCAGCCCGGTAGCCTCCAGGGCGAAGGCCAGCGTGTCGAAGTTGGAATTGCCGGAAGCGATCTCGTAGATCGTCTGGTCACCCGGCGCTTTCTCCGGCCCTCCCGCCTGGGCGAGGGTCGGACTGAGCGCGAAAACCAGGGCGACGAACAGAGCCATAAACAGTGTGTGTCTTACCTTCATTGGATCCTCCTATACTTGAACAAAAACCTGACAATTTGTTAACAACACGCGGATAGCATAGCCGACTTGTACAGCTATTGTCAATTACTTGTACAGGGTGTCTCATCTGCCGTTAATCTTTTGCGCGTGCTCCGTCGCCACGCGGCAGCTGCACAAGGAGAGGCGAGGGGCACGCGCCGGCGAGAAGCTGGAGGTTCGTGAAGGGGAAATGCGTTAGCAAACAGTAATATCTACTCCCCGGATCGTGCCGGATGGGCCGGTGAGCGAGTATCCTGCCTCCTGGTAATCTGACAATGGAGAGAGAAAGATGGCCCGTATGCAGAGAGATGGGGAGCGTCGCCTGTACCGCATTATATTGCTGCCGGCGCTGCTGGCGCTGTTGCTCCTCGGTGCCTGCGGCGACGAGGGAGCGCCTGCGACGCCATCGCCCGCCGGCGTGAGCCAGCGACCCGCCGAGGACGGACCGTTTGCCGGCGCGGGCACGAGTACGCCCACCTCAACGGCGACCGCCGCCACGCCGCCCACGGCGACGCCTATCCCCAGCCCCTCTCCCTCGGCGACGGTGGTGCCCTCGCCGACGTCGACGCCGACGCCCACCGCCACACCGGTACACCCGCTGGACATCGCCGAGATGCGCCGGCAGAGCTACCCGGGGAGCGAACTGGTCTTCGAGCGCACGCTGACCCCCGGCGACAACTACGAACGGCACGTCGTCTCCTACCTCTCCGAGGGCAACAAGATCTACGCGCTGCTGACCATCCCCCGCGGCGAGCGCCCGGCGAGCGGCTGGCCCGTCGTCATCTTCAACCACGGCTACATTCCGCCCGAAATCTACCGCACCACCGAGCGCTACGTGGCCTACGTACACGCCTTTGCGCGCAGCGGCTACATCGTCTTCCGCTCAGACTATCGAGGGCACGGCAGCTCGGAGGGAGAGGCGACCGGCGGCTACGGCACGCCGGCCTACACCATCGACGTGCTCAACGGCATGGCCTCCGTCCTGCGCCACCCGGACGCCGACCCGGAGCGGGTAGGGATGTGGGGGCACTCGATGGGCGGGCAGATCACGCTGCGCGCGATGGTCGTCAACGACCAGATCGACGCCGGCGTCATCTGGGCCGGCGTCGTCGCCTCCTACCCCGACCTGCTCGTCCACTGGACGCGGCCCGGGCCGACGCGCACGCCCGACCCGCAGCGCACGCGCCCCCACTGGCGGCGCGAGCTACCGGAGCGGTACGGGGCGCCGGAGGAGAACCCTACCTTCTGGGCCGCCATCTCCCCCAACACCTACGTCGCCGACCTCTCCGGCCCGATCCAGCTCCACCACGGCAGCGACGATACCAGCGTGCCCATCGTCATCTCCGACCTCTTCTTTGCCGAGCTGGAAGCCGCAGGCGTCCCCGTCGAGTATTACCAGTACGAGGGGGACGACCATAACATCTCGGAGAACCTGTGGCTGGCGCTGAACCGGTCGGTGGAGTTTTTCGACCGCTATGTGAAGGACGGCGGGTCGTAAGCGCGGCGAGCGCTGCCTGCCTGCCGCCTCTGCCTGAACCACGCGTCTGCCAGCACGAACTCGTAGCGGTCACCCGGAACCCAGTGCAGGATCGTCGCCCCCGTCGCCCATAAGGACGCCTCGGCTCCGCTCGGATGGCAGGTGGGCGGCGCGTCTGCCGGTGGCGCGGGGCTCCCCCTCGGGGTGCGTTCCACATCAAGTGGAACGTGCCGGGCACCTCCCTCGGCGACAGTCGATCGCTCGCGGTGAGGTGCCCGGCACTTGGGGCATAGATCAGCGCTGGATTACCGGCAGCAACAGGCGCAGCCGCTCGAGAAGGATCTCGTCGCTGACGATGATGGAAAGGTTACCGGCCTCGTCGCGGAACTGGACGTAGACGGCGCAGGTCTCGCCAACGGAGCAGCGGCGCAGCTCCCAGCGCACGTCGCGCTGGAACTCGCGCCAGCCGGCCTCTTCGTCGTGGAAGGCGGCGGGATCCTCGGCGATGCGCATCTCGGCGACGCCGGTGGCTGCGCCTTCTTCGCCGTGGCGGGGGCCCAGGAGAGCGGCACGGGCTTCAGGCGCCAGCAACGCGTAGGGGCCCTGCTCGAAGCTGTCGAGGGCGTCGATGTTCAGTGTTACGTGGCGTGAGTGGGTGGCGCGGGCATCCTGGTTAATGAGCACGCTGCCCTGGGGCCGCACGTAATCCTCGCGCGGCACGACGCTCTGGGGCGGGCTCGGGGGGCCGACGGCGCCGTTGTTTTCCAGCGACAGTGTCACCGTGTAGCCCGTGCCGTTCTGCACGTTGGGGATAAAGTACTCGCCCGTCGGCTTGGCGAGGAAGGTCTGCGACTGCCCGTTCACGAGGGTGATGTTGACGCTGGTGATGCCCGGCGGGTTGGCCCAGTAGACGCGGATTTGTCCCGGTCGCGGCTGGACGCTGACGTAGCCCAGCTTGGGCACGTCGTCGTCGTCGGGCCACAGCGGGTTGCGCCCGAACTCCACTTCGCTGCCGTCTGTCTCGCCGCCGTCGTCGGTGTCGGGGTCGCAGGGCAGGGTGCCGCGACGCAGCTCCTCGGCATTGGATAGCCAGTCCTCGTCCAGATCGCCCTGGGCGTCGTTGACCTTCGGATCGAGGCCACAGCGGATTTCCCACACGTCCGGCATACCGTCGCCGTCGGCGTCGCCGCGGTCGGGGTCCTGCTCTTCGGGGCCGTCGATCCAGAAGGTACTCTTCCACTGACGGACCAGCTGCTGGCCCGGCTGCGCCGGATCTTCGAAGATGGCGAAAAGGGAGAGCGTGTAGCTGCCGCCGATGTCGGTGATGGCGTAGGAGCCGCCATAGAGGCCGTCGTCAGGGCCGCCGTCGAGGTTGCCGCCGTCGTCGGGCAGGCAGAAGAACTGCACGGCGCCGCCCGGGCGCTCCACGACGCCGATCAGTCCCGGGCAACTGCCGAAGGCGGCGCCGGGGATGGTGCCGTTGGCATCCATTAACGCGCCGACCACGTGTACCTTGTTACCCGCCTTCTGGATGGCGCCCTGCGGGAAGTAGCCTTCGAGCTTGTAGGGTGTCTGGATGGAGGCGTTAAGCATCACCGGATAGCTGCTCTGCGCAATCGCCTCAGGGATCTCGCCCGCCGTGGCGGCGCAGAGGCCATAGCGATAGAGGGTGCGCAGGCCCCACTCGCCCGCTTCGGGAGCGGGGATAATGACGACGTCGTCAAAGGTGGAGTGGCGCACGTCCCAGCCGGCGGGCACGTTGCGCGGCGGGTTGACCGGGATCCACCCTTCCTCGGGGTCGGCGCCCGGGGGCAGTACCTCCGTGCGGCGGTCGAGCTGCTGGCAGCCGCTGCCCATGTCAGGATGCTGGGCGCCAACCACCAGGCGCAGCATCGTGGCGCTCTCGTCCACGTTGGCGAAGCTCTCGCGCCACGTGTTGAGCGCCAGGTTGGCGTCGTTGGTCTGCATGATGCGCGAGGCGTCCTGAGCCTCCGTCTCAAACTGATCGTAGACCTCGTCGATGCGCAGCGGGCCGGGCAGGTAGGCGGTGGTGGCGGCAATCGACTCCGCCATCTCCGGCGCCACACCCAGCGCCTCTAGCTCGGCGGCGACCGCTTCCGGCGCCGCTTGCGCAGGGCCCAAGGTCCCGGGCGTGGTCGGCACAAAGCGGTAGGTGCCGCCGGTGTCGCCGGCTATCTGGGCCATCAGCCCTTCGTCCGCTTCGCTGGAGAGGCCGACGGTGTTGACGATGACGCCGCTGTCGACGATTTCGGTGCGCACGTCGGCATACTTCGGATTGACGTTCTGCTCGCCGTCGCTGAGAAGGACGATCGACTTGGGATTCTCCCCCGCGGGGCTGGCGAGCAGGGCGTCCTTGGCCCGCACCAGCGCTTCGCCGATGGGGGTGCGGTCGCGGGCGCTGACCATGTCGATGGCGTCGTGGACGTCGCCGATGGTCGCGCCGGTGGGAATTTCGCTGCGGGTGAGGTAGGTGTTGATGTCAAAGGTGCAGTCGTCGCCGCTGCAGGAGTGGGCGGAGAAGTCCATCACCAGCACGCGGTCGCCGTCGACCAGCAGGTCGGCCATCACCG
>JAWVYW010000202.1:0-6289 GCA_033722535.1 Promineifilaceae bacterium (SeqCode) | reverse complement strand
TCCGAGTTCTATCTGCAGGAAAGTGTGCCGAGCGCCTTTGGCGCCAACGTCGTCAACGTCATTCTCGTCGACTTCCGCGCCCTGGATACGTTGGGAGAGATGACGGTGCTCGTCATCGCCGTGCTGGGGGCCTACTCCCTCATCCGCCTGCGGCTGAGCGAGCGGCCCGAAAGAGCGGTCGCCGCACCGGAAAGTTACGCGGACGGCGATCCGCCTGCCGCCACGCGCCGCGAGCAGCAGGGCGCGGAGGAACTGCCATGAATTCACTGATTTTGCGCGCCGCCACACGCATCATTCTGCCTGTGTTGCTGCTCTTTTCGCTCTTTATGCTGCTGCGGGGGCACAACGATCCCGGAGGCGGCTTCATCGGCGGGCTGGTGGCGGCTGCCGCCGTCCTCCTCCACCTGCTGGCCGAAGGCCCCCAGGAGGTACGCCGCACCTTTCCCGCGGTCTTTCGCCGCCTGCTTCCCCTGGGGCTACTGACGGCCATTGTCGCCGGCCTGATCGGCATGCTGAGCGGAGAGGCGTTCCTGACGGGCATCTGGACGACGCTCTATCTCCCCGGGGGCGAGCAGCTAAAGATCGGCACGCCGCTGCTCTTCGACATCGGCGTCTACATGGTCGTCGTCGGCATGACGGTAGAGGTGATTCTGACGATGGCCGAGGAGGAATCATGGGAAGTGTTCTAGCGCTCGTGATCGGCACCCTCTTTACCACGGGCACGTATCTCATTCTGCGCCGGAGCATCGTCAAGCTGTTGCTCGGGCTGGTGCTGCTGGCGCACGGTACCAACCTGCTCCTCTTCACCCTCAGCGGGCTGCGCCGCGGCGCGCCGCCGCTGATCGGCCTCCAGGAGGAGCCGACGGTGTTTGCCGATCCGCTGCCGCAGGCGCTGATCCTGACCGCCATTGTCATCGGCTTCAGCCTCAACGCCTTTACCCTCGTGCTCGCCTACCGGGCCGACCAGGTGGTGGGCAGCGACGATCTCCAGCGCATGGAGACAACCGATAGATGACCCACCACATCGTCCTCCCGCTCTTGATCCCGCTGCTCACGGCGACGCTGGGCATGCTCACCAGTGGGCGGCGGATCACGCGCGTCATCAACTTCGCTGGCTCCAGCGCCGCTCTGGGCTACGCGCTGTACCTCCTGTGGCTGGTCTGGCAGCAGGGGATTCAGGTAACGGCGATCGGCGACTGGCCGCTTCCGTTTGGCATCGCCCTGACGGTGGACCTCTTCAGCGCCACGATGCTCGTCCTGGCGACGCTGATGGGCTGGGTCGTCTTACTCTACAGCTTTACCACGATCGACCCCCAGCGGGAGCGCTTCGGCTTTTACACGCTCTACCAGTTCCTGCTCCTGGGCGTCAGCGGCGCGTTTCTCACCGGGGATCTGTTCAACCTCTACGTCTGGTTCGAGGTGATGCTCATTGCTTCCTTCGGGCTGATGACGCTGGGCGGCGAGCGCGACCAGCTGGAAGGCGGCCTGAAGTACGTCGTCATCAACCTCGTCTCCTCCACCTTTTTCTTGATCGCCGTTGGCCTGCTCTACGGCGCGACGGGTACCCTCAACATGGCGCACCTGAGCACCATTCTGCTCGGCGCCGACCCGTCGCCGCTGATCTCGGCGCTGGCGATGCTCTTCCTGCTGACCTTCGGCATCAAGGCGGCGATCTTTCCCCTCTTCTTCTGGCTGCCCGCCTCCTACCATACACCGCCCGTCGCGGTCACCGCCCTTTTCGGCGGTCTCCTGACCAAGGTCGGCGTCTATGCCATGTACCGCGTCTTCACCCTTTTCTTCATCGAGCAGCCGCCATTTCTGCACAACCTCTTACTGCTTCTCGCCGGCCTGACGATGCTGGTGGGCGTGCTGGGGGCGGTGGCGCAGAATAACGTGCGCCGTATCCTCTCCTTCCACATCGTCAGCCAGATCGGCTACATGCTGATGGGGCTGGGGCTGTTCAGCGGCCTCGGCCTCGCGGGGGGCATCTTCTATGTCATCCACCACATGATCGTCAAGACCGCGCTCTTGATGATCGGCGGTGCGCTGGAGGTTGTCGGCGGCACCGGCGACCTGAAGGCGATGGGGGGCCAGCTACGCGAGCGGCCCTGGCTGGCGCTCATTTTTCTTCTCGCCGCGCTGTCGCTGGCAGGCATTCCGCCGCTCAGCGGCTTCTTCAGCAAGCTGACGCTGCTCACCTCGGCGCTGCAGCAGCAGGAATACGCCATCGCCGCCGTGAGCCTGGTGGTGAGCCTGCTGACGCTCTTTTCGATGACCAAGATCTGGACCGAGGTGTTCTGGAAGCCGCGTCCAGGCGTCGCTCCGGCAGTGCCGGCTCTCTCCGCCCGCCGCTATACGCGGCTGCTCGCGCCCGCAGCGATCCTCGTCACGCTCAGCATAGTGCTGGGGCTTGCCGCCGGCCCGGCGCTCGACTTCTCCAGCACGGCGGCGGCGCAGCTATTCGATCCGGCGGCGTACGTTAGGTCGGTACTGGAGGCGCCCTAAATGCAACGCTCCTTTCTCCTGAACATCTTTCTGGCGCTGGTCTGGACTTTCCTTCAGGGCGAGCTGCAGGTGAGCAACTTTGTCGTCGGCTTCGTCGTAGGCTATATCGTGCTCGCCCTGAGCCAGCACATCCTGGGCCAGCAGGCATACGTGGCGAAGGTCGGCCAGGTTGCCGCCTTCGTCCTCTTTTTCCTGTGGGATATTACCTGGGCGAGCATCAAGCTGGCCTGGATCATCGTGCAGCCCCGGCTCACGCTGCGCCCGGCCATCGTCGCCGTGCCGCTGGACGCACGCACGAGCGCAGAGATCGCCATGCTCGCCAATCTGATCACCCTCTCGCCGGGCACGCTATCGGTCGACGTCTCCAGCGACCGGGAGACGCTTTACGTGCATACAATCCTGCTTGAGGACCCTGAGTCCCTCCGGCGCGAGATCAAGAGCGGCTACGAGCGGCGGGTGCTGGAGGTGATGCGATGACGACGGCCCTCAACCTTGCGCTGTTCATCCTCGTCGTCTCCACTGCGCTCTGTGTCGTGCGCCTGCTGCGCGGCCCTTCGCTGCCCGATCGCGTCGTCGCCCTCGACCAGGTGGGCATTCACGTCGTCGCGCTCTCGGCTGTCTACAGCATCCAGGTGGGGCAGATCGTCTTTCTCGACGTGGCCATCGTCGCCGCGCTCCTGGCTTTTATTGCCACCGTCGCCTTCGCCCGCTACCTCGAACAGGGGAAAGATCTATGACCGTCCTCGAATGGCTCATCGTGGCCTTCGTCTTCTTCGGCACCTTCTTTCTGCTGATCGCCGCAATCGGCCTCAACCGGATGCCGGACCTCTACACGCGCATGCATGGCGCCGCGAAGTCGACCACGCTGGGCATAACGGGCATCATGGCGGCGACCGCTCTCTTCTTCTTTTCCTCGGCTGCCGTCACGCGGGCCCTGCTCGTGGTGCTTTTCTTCTTCCTTACGGCGCCGGTGGCCACCCACGTCCTTGCCCGCGCCGCCTACTTCCGCAACGTGCGCCGCTGGCACGGCACGGTTCTGGACGAACTGGAAGGGCAGTATGACCCCGCTTCCCACACGCTCGCGTCGCAGGCAGCGCAGCCGGCGGGGGAAACGGAGCAGATCGCGGAGCGGGCGCGCGACTAGCGGGAGCCCGCGCCGCCAGCCTCCTCCAGATAGCTCCGCGCCTGCGCCGTCTCCAGCTGCCAGATCGTCTCCGCCTGATAGGGTGCAAAGCCCAGCGCCTCGTTAATTTTGAGCATCGGCGCGTTCGAGTTGGCGTTCTCCGTGCGGATAAAGCGCGCTTGCGGGCGCTCCGCCAGTAGCTTCTGGACCATCGCCGCCTTCAGCCACTTGCCCAGCCCCTGCCCTCGATGTTCCGGGGTGACGCCGGTATTCAGCTGTTGCACAATCTGCGGCTTGTCCGGATCGAGCATCACCTGCGTGAAGCCGACGACCTCGCCGCTCTCGCCGTGGCGCACGTAGAGGGACCAGCGCTCGCGTCCGGTGGCAAGCATCTGTTGGTCCATCTGCCGCAGCTGCTCCGCTGTGACGTGCACCTCTTCTATCTCCAGATCGTCGAACGGCTGCTGGTTCATGACCGCGTGAATGGCGACGACATCGTCGATGTCCTCCTCCGGGTAGGCGCCGTCCCAGAGACCCATTTCGTAACCAGCCGCGGGATCGGCTGTCCATTCGGCCAGAAGATCGTGGTCGACCGTCTCCAGGTCGAGCTGGTTCTTTCGCCCCTGCAGGCCCGGGCGCCCGCCGATGCGCTCCATGAAGGCATCGCCGGCAGGCACGCGATCGGAGGTGACGCCCAGGATCAGCCGTCTCCCTTCCCCCTCCGCCCGCGCCACGACCGGCTGCAAGAGGTGGCGACCGATCCCCCGCCGCCGCCACTCGGGCGCTACGCTCAGCTCCGCCTGGGCCAGATGCTGGTTATCCTCCGTCCGCAGCACCCAGATGCGAGCCGCGCCGACGACGCCATCGGTAATCTCGGCCCCCGCCGGCGTCGCCAGCCAGCGCCAGAGGTCCAGAAAGTCCGGCACATTTGCCCAGCTCGCGCGCAGGCGCTCGAAAGACAGCGGCGGATCATCCGGCAGCCGCTCCGCCTGTATCTTGACGTAATGGTGGTAGTAGGCACGCTGCACCGCCTCCTCTGCGCTGGGCAGATCGACAGGGTGGATCGTAAATTGTTCTTCGCTCATCGAACGGTTACTCCTGAGAGTTCTGTGCCAGAGAAAAAAGCGATGCTAGCACGGCCCGCTGCGGCGGTCAAGCTGCGCTGGTGCGGGTTTACCCTAGCCGCCCGCGCCGACGAATCCGCCCCCAGATGGCGTTTATCTATCCCGATTCTGAGAAAGCGATCACCGGAGCTGCGCATCCTTTACCCTCTGTGCGCCCTCTGGTAGAATGCGCGCCAGCTTCGGCAACTGACCAGCAACCGGGAGCCTTAACTGAACACGATGGAACGACGCCTGACGCAACTATTCATCCTCTTCCTCCTTCTCGTGCCGCTTCTGGCGGCCTGCCGCGCGCTCGGCACAGCGGGGGGTGCGCTCCTTCTCCAACCGGCCGCCCTGCCCGGCACGCCCGCGGCGATAGAAGCCGCCGTCATGGCCGAGGATCTCCGGGAGCCACTCGCTGGCGCCACCGCCGCGCACACCCCGGACGCCGACCCGACGGTCGCGCCGACCGCCGCGGAGCCACCGACGGCCACGCCGACCAGCACGGCCACCGCCACAGCCACCGCCACCACCAGCCCAACCCCGACGCCCACCCCCACGAACACCCCCAGCCCGACCGCCACGCCGCAGCACCCACTCTCCATCGAGCGCCTGCGCGCCGCCAGCTATCCGGGCAGCGAGCTGACGCTGGAGGCAACGCTGAGCTGGGGCCCGGGCCACGAGCGCTATATCGTCTCTTACCGCTCCGAAGGGCACAAGATCTACGCCCTGCTGACGATCCCCCGCGGCGAGCAGCCGGAGAGCGGCTGGCCGGTTATTATCTTTAACCACGGTTACATCCCCCCCGACCAGTACCGCACCACCGAGCGCTACGAATCCCACGTGGAGACCTTCGCGAGTCACGGCTATATCGTCTTCCGCCCCGACTACCGCGGCCACGGCCGGTCGGAGGGCGAAGCGCCGGGCGGCTATGGCAGCCCCGCCTACACCGTCGACGTCCTCAACGGCCTCGCCGCGCTCAAAAACCACCCCGACGTCGATCCCGAGCGGATCGGCATGTGGGGCCACTCGATGGGCGGCCACATCACCCTGCGGGCGATGGTGGTCAGCGACGAAATCAAGGCCGGCGTCATCTGGGCCGGCGTCGTCGCCTCCTATCCCGACCTCGTCGCGCGTTGGCGCCGTCCCGGAGCAACCCCCACGCGCGATCCGGAGATGCCGCCCCACCGCCGCTGGCGCTATGAGCTGGCCGAGCGCTACGGCACCCCGGAGGAAAACCCCGCCTTCTGGGCCGAAATCTCCTCCAACAGCTATCTCCCGGAGCTCTCCGGTCCGATTCAGTTGCACCACGGCACCGCCGACGACGTCGTCCCCTACGAGTTCTCAGAAACTCTCTTCGAACAAGGGATAGAGACGGGGGCGTGGATTCAGCTCTTCCTGTACGAGAACGACGACCACAACCTGACGATCCACTGGACCTCGGCGATGAAGCGTTCGCTTGTCTTTTTTGACACGCGGCTGAAGGGTGGGCAGTAGGCTCGGGGCCGACGCCTCAGCGCCGTTTCAGACCGGCACATATAACTTTGGTGCCAGCAGG
>JAWVYW010000201.1:0-6372 GCA_033722535.1 Promineifilaceae bacterium (SeqCode) | reverse complement strand
GCTCTCCAGCCGGGCCAGGTGGACGTCGTGGCCGGCAAAGTTCCCATAGACGGTCTGGTCCTCGAAATACACGGCAACGGTATGTAGGCCGGGCCGCACCTTGTCTGCAACCTCAATACCCCGCTCCGTCGAGAGCGTCATCTCCAGCGTCGGCTCGGGCGCGGACGCTCCGGAAGGCGTTTCCGTCACGGTGATCTCGTGCACCATGCCATACTCGCTCGGCTCCGGATCGTTCAGGTTGGAAGGGACGGAGTGGTAGACGCGATCAGTCTTGACGTAACATTCAATGACGTAGGTGCCCGGCTCCAGGTAGAGAGTCGTCTGCGCCGTCCGTCCCGGCGCGATTAAGCCGGGGCCGCCGGTAATTACCACATCAAAGTACCAGGCAGGGAGCTGACCGAAGGTGGCAAATGCTTCCGCCAACTGACCTGCCCACAGCAACTCCGACCCTTCCTGGAAGATGGGTGCGATGATCTGCTGGTGATCCTCGACGCCTCTGCCTTCCGGATAGCGGGCGAAAAGGGCAAAGTGGACGTGCTCGGACTCGTTCTTGAGGCGGACGGTCGTCCACCCGGAGGGGATCTCGGTTGGCCCTTTAAACTCAAGGTGATGTGCGGTCAGTTCGACGACGTTGGCGTTGGCCGGGACGCCACTACTGTGCGGCGGTGAGGCAGCGCTGGTTGGGCCCGCGGCAAGCCCGGCTACCAGGAGGGAAAGGGTCGCGATGAGCAACAGGAACAGTATCTTTTTCATGGTCATACCTCCAATAATTGCCTTGACAGTTCAGGAGACAGATAGAGAGCTACTTCTCAGGGGGCGGCGGTCCGCGCTCTTGCAGGCCACCGCGGGAGAGCTCGTCCTTTAGAAAATCCAGGAGTGCATCAGCGCCGGCAAAGCCTCTTTCCGACCCCCTCTCTACATCCTGGAGCCGGAAGCGCCAGACCGGCTTTTCGCAGTCGGCGTGCTGCTCGGTCCAGGCGCGGATGATGTAAGTGCGGTAGGCGGCCGAGCGGTTCATGTTCCCTCGCTTGAATAAGCGGCTAGCGTGAAATGTTTCACATCTTTACAGGGGTCTACTGAAGCCTTTACAATAAGTGTAAGCGCCATCGTTGATTCATCGTTGATTGGGCAAAACGAATTCTATGCTGAAGATCCGTTTCCTGGGGAGGCCCCCTTTCGTTCATGCGAGCGAGCCGGTCACTGGCTTTGTCTCTGACAAGGCGCTGGCGCTGTTTGCCTACCTGGCGATGAACGAAGGCTTTCAGTCACGTGCAGCACTGGCGGGCCTGCTGTGGGGAGAGATGACGGACAAGCGGGCGCGGGCCAATTTGCGGCATGCGCTCCACAACCTACGGCAGCTCTTTCCCGACCATCTGGAGGTGACACGCAAGCAGGCGGCCTTTATTCCCGACGCGCCGCACTGGATGGATGTGACTGTCTTCGAGCAGCTTGCCGGACAAAGTCACAAGCTAGATGCGTTAGCGGAGGCGGCCGCCCTCTACCGCGACGACTTTCTGGCGGGGCTCGTGGTGGACGGGGAAGCGGCGTTTGAGGCGTGGCGGCGGGCTGAGCAGGAGCGGCTTCGCCTGCGGTTGCTGCAGGTGCTGGAGCGCCTGGCAGAACAATATGTCGCTCAAGGTTGCTGGCGCGATGCTGAGGAGACGAGCCGGCGGCTGCTGGCTCTGGAGCCGTGGCGCGAGTCATCTTACCGGCGGCTGATGCTTTTGCTGGCCCGGCAGGGCCAGTACAGTACCGCTCTCGCGCAGTACGAGCAGTGTCGGGAGGTACTGGAGGAGGAGCTGGGGGTGGCGCCGATGCCGGAGACGCGGGCGCTGCAGCGGCGCATCCTCCGCCTGCGCGCATCTCCACGAGACAACCTGCCGGCACGACCACAGCCGCTTCTGGGCCGGGAGCGTGAGCTGGCAGAGGTGGGGGCGCTGCTGCGCGACGAAGCGGTGCGCCTGGTAACAATTTCCGGGTTGGGCGGGGTGGGCAAGACCCGGCTGGCGGCGGAGATCGCTGCCAAGCAGAGGCCGTTCTTCCTCGACGGCGTCTTCTGGGTGCCGCTGGTGGGCGTCCAGGAGGCCAGCCACCTGCCCGGCCACATCGCGACAGTATTGGGCGTGGAGAACGTGCCCGGCGAAACACCGCGCGAGCGTCTGCTGGCGTTCCTTCACGACAAGGAGCTGCTGTTGGTGCTGGACAACGTTGAGCACGTGCTCGGTCAGCACACGCCGTCGGGCCCATCGTTCCTGAACGACATTTTAGAGGCAGCGCCCGGCGTGAAGCTCCTGGTCACGTCTCGCGAGCGTCTGCAGCTGCGGGCGGAACAGTTCTACCCACTGTCCGGGCTGAACTACTCGGAGGGGAAGACGCTGCCCGAGATGGAAGCGGCTGCGGCCTTCCAGCTCTTCCTGCACCATGCCCGGCGTGTCCGGCCCTCGTTCTCCTTGCAAAGCGAACATCTGGAGCCGTTACGGGCCCTCGTACAGCAGGTGGAAGGTATGCCGCTGGCCCTGATTCTGGCAGCCGGCTGGGTAGAGGTGCTGGGACCAAAGGAGATTGCAGCGCAGATTGACCAGAGCCTGGACTTTCTCGAGGGCACGTTCCGCGGCGTCCCGGCGCGCCAACAGAGCATGCGAGCCGTCTTTGAGGGCACCTGGGAGCGGCTGAGCGAAGACGAACAGGCGCTCTTTGTGGCGCTGTCGGTTTTTGAAGGGGAATTCAACCTGGAAGCTGCGCGCGCGGTGGCCGGTGCCTCGCCACACAACCTGATGCGGCTGGCTGGCCGCTCGCTGCTAAACCAGGAGGGAGAGGGGCGGTTTGTGCTGCATGAGCTGTTGCGGCAGTTCGCTGCCGAACGGCTGCAGCAGACCGATCAGGCAGAAGCGGTCAGGGACGCCCACAGCGCTTACTATATGGAACTTCTGGCTGCGCAACTGCCGAAGCTTAAGGGGCCGGAGCAGCTGCGGGCGCTGCAGGCAATCGGTGCCGACTTTAAGAACGTACGCGCCGCCTGGAGACGCGCAGACCGCAAAGGCAACTGCGATTTGAGCGCGGCAAGCCGGAGTATGTTCCTCTATGCCCTTATGCGCGTCCGTTACCAGGATGGAATTGAGTTGCTACAAGTGGCCGAAATGGATGAAGAGGTCAGCGTTCCGCCGGTGAAAGAGCCGGCGCGCGCCTACCGGCTCTCCGGTTGCGCTCTGCTTGCCGTGGCTGCCACCCGCCCCGTTGCCCCCACGTCGTTCGAGCAGTTGCTCCACCGCGATCCTGCAGCAGATCCGCGTCTCGACGAGGGAGTGAAGAAAATTCAGGCCCTGGAAGCTGCGTTGCAGACAGTATCCGATTCTGAGCCGCTCGCGTACGCGCGCTCTGCACTCGGGATCCTCCTGGCGCCGTCGGAGAAGCAAGAGAAGGCAGAATCGCTTCTGAAGTCAGCGCTCGTTTATTATCGTAAGCAGAACGCCCCGTACGAGCTCGCCCTCTGCCTCGCCCGGCTCGCTTCTTTCCATATGCTTCGCTCGGAGTGGGAGCAGGTGATCGCCCACCGACGAGAGGCCCTTGCCCTGCTGAAGGGGACAGACGAGCATTTCTTGCGCAGCGAACTCCTCGCAGGTCTGGCATCAGTCCTGTGGCAGGTCGAAGGCCCTACCCGGCGCGTGGAAGAGTATTACCGTCAATCCGCTGCGCTGCGCAAACAATTGGGGACACAGGTGCTATACGCCAGCAGCCTTGCGGAAGTTGCCGAGGTTATGCTCTGGCGCGAGGGGGCGGACGCAGAAGCGGCGCCACTGCTCGAGGAAGCGTTAGCGGTAAGCGAGACGCAGAAAATACCTCAGGTCCGACTGCGGTTAATGCTGCACGTGATCACGCTGCGACTGAGCGAGGGAAGGTTCGAAGAGGCGCTGAGATTGTGCCGCCAGCGGCTGCCAGAGCTGCCACCTGACAGCCTGGAAGCCTCTTGGACGCGGCTGCAGTCTGCCGTGGCTCTGCTGGGGCTCAGTCGATTCGCGGAGGCAACCCCTTTTCTAAAGGAATACGTTAGCTGGACACTCCAGGAGAACAAGATCTCTTACATGACCATGGCATTTCCCTACCTGGCCTTCGTTCTCGTCGCTCGCCAGGAAGAGGAGCGGCCTGTGGCGCTCCTGGCCCATGCGCTCTGCTGTTCGCCTCTTCGAGGCGCTCTGGCGGTCGATCCGCTTGTGAGGCGCTTCCGGGCCGAGATGGAGACGCGAATGGGGGAGAAGCGTTTTGCTGCTGCCTGGGAGCGTGGTGAGAAGCTGGATGCCAAGAGCGCTGCTGTTGAGGCACTGGAGGAGCTGGATTCCTACCGCTGAAGCGGATGTGGAGCACGGATGGAGGAGCTGTCTGGTCGGCGGTTGCGTTGGTGCTAACCATAGACAAGGATTGTCGAGGAGTTGATCTGGTACGGATAGATGGTGGCGGATTCACTAGCGCACCCCGCGCCCGTCGCTCCCGCATCGTAGTGGACATTACCTTTCACAGTGTGGAAAGGTTGTATAACACTCATTAGAAACCCTCCGCTAACAGGAGGGTCAAGAGCTAATCTTCCACTCCGGAGGGTGCCCTAGCAGCAACGTGAACGTCGGCGGGCGCCTGGTAGCTCGTGCTCTCATGCGGCCGCTCGTAGTTGTGACGCTGGAGGTAGTTGGCCAGTCTAGCCGACAGAGCCGGCACCGGTGCGTACTCTTTAAGGGAGATGTCCTTGTATTTAACAGTGCGCCGGAGCCGCTCGACTGGCGATGCGCTCGCTTCTGCAGCCACGACTCGACGGATTTGTTCTGTTGGGAGGCCCGGCGAAGCTCCGGGCCTCCCACGGTTTCGTAAACTAAACTTCCGGTTACGGGTTGCAGCGGCCAGCCCGCATCTCGACGCCTGGGTGCTGAGCTACTGGCAGGTTCCCGTACCCGCCGCATCGACGGTAAAGGTCCGCTCCGCGCTGAAGATCGGTACGCCGCTAAAGGCGACGTCGACGCCGAAGGTGTGTTGTCCGGGCTGTAAGCTGCCGGGCTCGATGATGTGCCCCTCATTGAAGCCGAAGAAGAACTCGGTTCCGTTTGGCAGGACACCAACCGGCCTGGGAAGTTTTGTCACAGGGGTCCGGAGAGCGTCGACCGGCTGGCCGTCGATGAGCAACGTGTTCCCGATAGTATCGAGAGCGGTCGATGCTTCCTTGTATGTATCGTCTATCGTCGTAAACCAGGCAATGTTCGCCAGGTAGTAATCGTCGACACAAAAGTGTAGCTCGGGCGCCCAGGGAGGCGCGAAGGGGCGCATCGAGACATCCCTCATATCATAGTCGACCATGCCAACGCCACTGGCGTACAGGGTTACAACCCGTGCGCCGGTTACCCAGGCCTCCAGCGCGCGCTGAACCTCGCCCAGGCTAATGCTGTCACTTTGCGCGTGTGCGGTGGGAAGCAGCAGCACGCCGCTCAGCAGGGCTGCCAGCAAAAGGATGAATATCAGTTTTCGCAACATCAGTCGGTCTCCTGTTTATCAAGATGGTCACAAAAGATAAAGATCAGTGGTTATCGTCTGCTGTTCAGGCGAGCATTTACTCATCAGGCCATTCCTCTTCACCTCCTTAGATGCACTATTTCTCGCGACTTGCTTGCATCATGCCAGAGTCGTGTTACGTTTGGGTGGTAAAGCGTTTCCTTCTTTTCGTAGGCGCATTACGCCGTTCGTCATCGTTCCCCACGCTGCAGCACCTCACCTGTTACGATAGTTCGTAAAGCAGTTGCGTTTCCCCGTAGTGCAGGGCCAGTAGGATGAGTTCACAAAAAAGGATAGCGGCGAGACAGAAGCGATGAGTGAGAGTAGACGCTTTGGGCGCCTCCTGAGCGAGGGCATCTCCAGCGTGGCCCGGCGGCAGCGCAAATCGATGTCGGCGGTGGAGGAAGAAGTGGCGACGATGCTGGGTTATAGCAGCCACACGGTGGAGTACTGGCGCAGGGGGCACGTGCCGCCGGATGAGACCCACGTGGCGGCGCTCGTCCGCTTCTGTGTGCGCCAGGGACGCGTCAACCGGGAGTGGGCGTCCACGATTCTGCATCACGCTCGCTACGGTGGCGCCGACCGCCTGGTGGACGACCTGGTCCGGGAGAAAGCTGATGCGCGCGCGGGCAAACCACGTCTCTTTCTGTGTTATCTGCGCGGCGTGGAGCCAGACGACGCGCTTGCTCTGCAGCTGGCGCGGACCTTTAGCCGCAACCATACCGTCTTCTTCGACCAGGCGGCGTCAGGCGACGCCGCCTGGAGCAGGCGCGTCATGGCGGAGCTGAACCGGGCGGAAGCGATCGTATTTTTGCTCTCGGCTGCGGCGGTGGCGAGCGAGGTGGT
>JAWVYW010000200.1:0-6408 GCA_033722535.1 Promineifilaceae bacterium (SeqCode) | reverse complement strand
GGGTCGGGGCTCGTTAGCCAGGTCGCGCGCGGCGCCGGCTGTGTCGTAGTGGGCCAGCGGCTCAATCTCCAGCCGGCGCAACGTATGCTCGCACTGCGCCAGCGCCTGGGGGTGGGAGAGCACCTGGCGCACCTCCGCCAGCGTCGTCCCGGGCGGCGCCATCAGGCAGTGCTCGACGCGTAGCACCACTTCCGCCTGGATACGCAGGTCATGGTCCAGGAGCTGGTCATAGGCGGGGATGACGGTCCCCGCCAGCGTATTCTCCACCGGCAGCATCCCCAGATCGGCCTGTCCATGGTGGATCGCATCGAAAATAGCGGCGAAGGAGCGGCACGGCCTGACCGCCACCTCGGGACCGAAGTGTTGCCGGACCGCCTGCTCCGAATAGGCGCCCGGTTCGCCCTGAAAGGCGACGCGCTTCTGCCTCTCTCGCTCGCCGGGCGGATTCTGCTCGCTCACGTGTACCTCCTCACACTTTCGGGAACACAGCACCCCCATCTTGCCGCGCCTGCGCGTGGTGCGCAATGTGGGGCAATGGGCGTGGCACGCGGCGGTTCAGCTGGCAGAGGCCTCTATCCGCCCACCGGCGGCACCAACTCCGGCGGCTCTGCTCCATTCTCTTCGTCCTCTTCCGGCGCTGTCTCCAGGAGGATCTTATCGACGCGGCGCCCGTCCATGTCGGCGACCTCGAAGCGATAGCCGCCCCAGCCGAAGTGGGCGCCGGCGGTGGGGATGCGCCCCAGCATAAAGACGACGAAGCCGCCCAGCGTCTGGTAGCTGCCCTCGCCGGGCAGCGTCCGAATGGCGAACGCCGTCTTAAATTCGTCCACGCTCAGCAGGCCGTCCACCAGCCACGAATGCTCGTCCCGCTGGACGATGGGCGGCTGGATCAGCTCCTCCTGCGTGGGGATGTCGCCCACAATCTGCTCCAGGATGTCGATGAGCGTGACCAGCCCCTCGACGCCGCCGTACTCGTCGATGAGCATCACCATCGCCTGCCCGCTCTCCTTGAAGCGCTCCAGCGCGTTGAGCGCCGGCATCCCTTCGGGCGCAAAGACCGGCTCCTGCATCACCGACTGAACGTCCAGCGGGCGCCCTTCCAGGCAATTGAAGAGCAGGTCGCGGGCGCGCACGATGCCGATGACGTGGTCCAGGTCGCCGTCGCAGACGGGGAAGCGGGAGTGGGGGGAATCGTGGATGACGTCCCGCAGCTGCTGCTCCGGCTCGTTGACGTCCAGCCAGACAATCTCGGGACGCGGCGTCATCATCCCCTCCAGCCGGCGGTCGCCCAGCCGGAAGACGCTCTCCACCATATCCCGCTCCGCCTCTTCGATGATGCCCGCCTGCGCCCCCTGCTGCACCATCACCCGGATCTCCTCCTCGCTGACCTCCACATCCGGCGTGCCCTGCAGGCCGACAAGGGCCAGCACGGCGTCGGTGGAGACGCTGAGCAGGCGCACGATGGGCGTCGCGGCGACCGCGAGCGCAGCCATGGGCCGGGCGATCAGGGACGCAATCCGCTCCGTGTTCTGGAGCGCGATGCGCTTGGGCACCAGCTCGCCCACGACGACGGAAAGAAAGGTGATGACGCCGACGACGAGGGCCAGGCTCACCGCCATCGCATAGGGGCCGACATAGGGCAGGTCGTCGAGCACCAGGGCCAGCTCCCCGGCGATGTTGGCCCCGCCAAAGGCGCCGGCAAAGATGCCGACGAGGGTAATGCCAACCTGCACCGTGGAGAGGAAGCGGTTGGGGCTCTCCGCCAGCTCCAGCGCCGCCGCCGCCCCGCGGTTACCCTGCCCCGCCATCTGTTGCAGCCGGATGGTACGTGCCGAGACGACGGCGATTTCCGACATGGCAAAGAGGCCATTGAGGAGGATCAGGGCGAAGATGATTCCGATTTCGAAAAGTGTTTCAGGCATAGTCGCTGTTATGGGTTTGTCTGTGTCCGGTCTGGGTTAATGATAGCAGCTTTGGAGGGCTGTGCATTGTGGGGGAAGCCGCTGCGCGGGCGGTCGCCCGCCGCCGGTCCGCCATAGAGCCTGAACAGCCCGCCGCAAGGAGGAACTGCACCGCCATACGCTACAGGGGGCAGATACCGCCGCGTTCGGCTATAATCGCGCGCGGGGCTCCTGGGAGCCAATCGGATACACGAGAAAGGAGCGAGAATGAACGCGATACGACGGGGCTGGACACTGTTCCTGCTGGCGGCGCTGCTGCTGATCGGCTGTGACGGCGAAACGGAGATCACCGACGTTACCGACCTCCTCGGCGGCGACGACGCGACGCCGACGGCGGAGGCCGGCGGTCCGGCGCCGCAGCTGGTGGCGGGCGCCGAGCTGCTGGGGATGACGGTCGTCGCGCGAGGCAGCGAGCAGAGCGGCATCGTGCTCGACGCCCTCTTCGACGAGAACGGCACCATATTGGCCTACCTGGTGCGCGGCATCGACGCCGAGGCAGCCGGGGGACAGGGCGAAGGGGACGAAGGGGTCGTGGAAGAGGTGGAGGAGGCGGTGGACGAGGCCTTCGGCGCCGACGGCGAAGAGGCGCGCGGGCCATACGCTGCCATCCGCGCCGACGCCCTGCAGCCGGCGCGCCCCGAGGATGCCGAGGGGGCGGTGGAGGTAACGCTGCTCTCGGAGAACCTCGGCCCGGCGGCAGCGTCGGTGCCGGAGTCGGTGCTCAATAACCCGGGGCTCTTTGTGCAGCGTTCGGCAGTGGGCCTGCCTGCGGGCGACCCACTGGCCCGGCTGGCGCGCCTGGTCGGGCCGACGGCGGGCGAATTCCTGCTGCTGGACGAGAACGCGCAGCCCGCCGGCGAGCTGGAGGGGGTTATCGCCGACGTCTTCAGCACCCGGCTGCTCTTCGTGGTTGTGGACGTGGACGCGCTAGCGGCGGGGCGGGACGACGTCGTCGTGCCCTGGTCGGCGGTGGATATCGTGGGGCAGGACCTGATCCTGGCGGCGGACCAGGCGACGCTGGTCGGCGTGCCGACGACGGAGGGCGATCCGGCGGAGCGCTTTACCCAGGATGGGATCTTTCGCGAGCAAGTGATCGAGTTCTGGCGCGGGGAAGGCTTTTTGGAGTAGGGCGCGCGCGGCGAGCGATTCATCTTCCCGAGGGAGGCACGGCAGCCGCGCGTGCCGCTTTACTCATCGCAGCCGTATTTTCGCCGCGGTTGGCGGGGGTCTACCGGGTGGGGATGTGAACCGCGGGACGAGAAAAAGGGGCGCGGCGCTCTCGCAGGAAAGCGCCGCGCCCGCGGAACTATTTTGTCTGGCGCAGCGCGCGCTTAGATCTCGTCGTCAAAGAAGGGATCAACCTCTTCGTCGAAGAACGTCCGGTCGAAGAAGCCGGCGTCGAGATCCTCGTCGGCGAGGACCGGCGCCGTTTCGATGAGCACCGGGTCGACCTCGAGGACGAAGTCGTTACCGTCCGGTCGGTAGCTCAGCGCGCTCCACGGTATGACGGCATTGTTCGTGCCGTCCAGGCCGAGGAAGCCGCCGGTGTCGACCGTCACGTAGGCGACGCGACCGTTCACAAAGTCGATGATCAACTCGTCGATGTCGCCCAGCTCTTCGCCAGCGAGCGTTTCCACGGCGTTGTCGGTCCCTTCCCAGAACTCAAACAGCGTTATCTGCAGCAGATCCTGGTCGGCAGCCGTAGCGTCGAGGTCGAAGTCGGCTGTTTCCACGAAGAACGACTCGCCGGCCTCAAGCGCCGCGGCGTCGATTTCCTGGGCCAGCCAGGGGATGTCGGTGCCCGGCGCATCGTCCAGGAGCACCAGTCGCGCTGGCGTTTCGATCATCATCTGGGCCATCTCGGCGTCGTCCAGCGTGCCAAAGTCCGTTGCAAAGCGGTCGGCGGTCGCCTGAACGCTGATCAGATTCTGGCTGATGAGGATGACGTCGACTTCCGTGTCGAACAGCTCTTCATCGCCCAGCACGGTCTCCAGCTCGACCACTGCTTCCTCGTCGACGTCGACCGCCAGGTACTGGATGTCGCCGTTCATGTCGAAGAAGCCGTCGACGATCTCGCCAATCTCTACGTCGAGGGGGGTGACGAGGGTCATGCCAACGTAGGTGTCGGCAGTTACGAAGCCGGGGGCGTCGGCCAGCGTTTCGGCCGCCGTTTCGTCGTCCACGTCTACTTCGTCGTCCAGCAAGTCATCGTCCTCTGCCACGGCCGGGAAGCCGGTTACCGGATCGAACTCGTTGGTTTCGAGGAAGGTGTCGAACTCTGTCTCGTCCACCAGCGTGTCGTCGTCCAGGTCCGCTTCCTCAAAGGCCAGCGCGGCGTCGCCTGCAAAGTCGTTATCTACAAGGAAGGTTTCGAACTCCGACTCCGTCAGGAACAGGTCGTCGTCCACGTCGGCCTCGCCAAAGAGGGTTTCGTCGACTCCAGGGTCTTCGACGACGTCCTCTTCAAGCACGTCCTCGTCCACCACCTCCTCTTCGAAGGCCGGGAAGCCGGTTACCGGATCGAACTCGTTGGTTTCCAGAAAGGTGTCGAACTCCGTCTCGTCGATCAGCAGGTCGTCGTCCAGGTCCGCTTCCTCGAACGCCAGCGCTGTATCGCCGCCGAAGTCGTTCTCTATCAGGAAGGCTTCAAACTCCGACTCCGTGAGGAGCAAGTCGTCGTCGAGGTCAAACTCGCCAAAGAGCCCTTCATCTGTAAGGGGATCCTCGTCGAGAACGTCATCTTCGTCCAGAAGGCCTTCGTCTTCTATGAGCTCGTCGTCGGCGACGTCGACGTCATCGTCGGTGTCGCAGGCGACCAGCACCGTCGTCGCCAATGTGAGGGCGAGGACGATGATGAGTAATCGTTTCCAGCTATTTTTCCATCTCGGTTTCATTGTGTTCTCCTTCTCCATTTGCACGTCAAAAGCGCGGTTTGCCTTTGCGGCACATCCGCGCCACGTACGAGTCTACGTAACTTTTCGGCAGCGCGACTCCCTCGCGGGTACCGTCTCACCGCGTACAGGGGTCGCCAATTGCGCAAACTGTAGTCCTGGAGAAAGTAGGACGAGCGTACCGGGGGGAATAGTAGAAGTGATGGCGTTCGGTGCTGTTGTGGGCCGAGGAAGCGGTGGTAGAAGCGGAGGTAAGCGTTGGCCGCGACATAGCGGCTGGTGCGGCCACGCTCCGGTGATGCTCGTGATCCCGTATCGGGTTGCTTCTATGGCGTGGGGGAAGCGCTCGATAGATTTTTGCGGAGTGATCATAGTTACCCCTACTTTTGCGCCTCGCCGCTTGCTAGCCGTTCGCTGGTTATTCGCTCTTCCGGTAAGATTATGGCAGATTATCTCTGGCCGTCTTCGCTGGCGCACGATGGGCAGGAGTAGCTGCGCTTCCGCTTCGCCACGACGGCCGCTACCAGTAATGTGTTCGTCTGAATGTTTGGAGCACCGGTGCGGGACGCGCGTGCCGAGGGTGCCGGATGTTGGGCGGCAACTGAGGACACGTCTGCATGTCACGATTCACGCCCCAGTCGTCCTTTTCGTTTATCCTCCAAGATCGGCACTTTGCATCGTTGGGGGCCGTTCTGGTCGCCCTGGGGTTGCTGGCGCTGGCCTTGCTGGGGGGCGTGCGGGCCACTGCTCGGGCTGCCCCCGCGGATTGCAGCAGCGGAAACGTTCCTTCGATCATAGAAAGTGACACGACTCTGCCTCAAGATCTTTACGTAACGGAGAACGTGACGATCCGCAGTGATGCTGTTGTCACGCTAACCGCGGGAACACAGGTCACGATGTGCGGCCCCTACCAATGGTGGGTGCAGGACGCGCGCCTGCTGGCCCTGGGCACGGAAGCGGAGCCCGTCGTCTTCAGCGCCCAGAATGAGGCGACTCCCTGGGAACGCATCTACGTCGGCGGGGGCGGCATCAGCGTTCAGCCTTCCCACTTTCGCCACGTGATCTTGCAAGATGGCGGCGGCAGCGACCCCACGGCGGAGAGCGGCGCCCTACACATCTACTCGCCCGGCCTCAGCGTCGGCGCCGGTCCGGTATTGGATCACGTGACGGTGCGGAATAGCGGCAGCTACGGCATCTACATTCGCATGGACGAACAAGATCCTGATCCTCTCTCCCTGACCAACCTGACGGTGAGCGGCAGCGCCCGCGCGCCCCTCATGCTCTACGTCTCCGCCATGCGGGGCCTGGGCGATGGGCATTCCCTCACGGCGAACACAGAAGACGTGATTGAGGTGCGGGCGGGGACCGTGGGCGGCGGCATCGTCTACTTCGACCAGCGCTGGCTGGCTCACGACGTGCCCTATCATATCGTCAGCGACTTTGGCGGCATTACGCTGCGCGGCGACAACAACCCGAAACTCACCATCGATCCCGGCGTGACGCTGCTGATGGGCGCGGGCGCCGACGTCCAAGTGCAGACCGGCGGGCTGGTGGCC
>JAWVYW010000199.1:0-6457 GCA_033722535.1 Promineifilaceae bacterium (SeqCode) | reverse complement strand
CTGTAAACGGGAAGCAGACGAGACGTGATGTGGAGCCGCGCCTGCTGCTGGTTGACTTTTTACGTGAAGAGTTGGGCCTCACCGGTACCAATATCGGCTGTGACACCAGCCAGTGTGGCGCCTGTACGGTGCATATGGACGGGCAGGCGGTAAAGTCATGTACCGTTCTGACGGTGCAGGCCGATGGGGCGGACGTGATGACGATCGAAGGGCTTGCCGAGAACGGCCAGTTGCACCCGATGCAGCAGGCGTTCTGGGACGAGCACGGCCTCCAATGCGGCTACTGTACGCCGGGCATGATCATGGCGGCGGTCAAGCTGGTCGAGAACAATCCCGACATTACCGAAGACGAAGTGCGGCACGGGCTCGAGGGGAACATCTGCCGCTGTACAGGTTACCAGTTCATTATCAATGCGGTTCAGGCAGCTGCGCGGACCATGGCTGCCGCGCCGACGGCCGGAGGTGACTAATGGCACAGCTAGTCGGTAAACGAATTAAACGTGTTGAAGACCCCCGTTTCATTCAGGGCCAGGGGAAATACGTAGCCAACATCCAGCTCCCCAACATGGCATATGCGGCTGTCAAGCGCAGCCCCTATGCGCATGCCAAGATCAACAATATCGACACGAGCCGGGCGCAGGCGCTGGATGGCGTCGTCGCCGTCTATACCGGGAGCGATCTGATCGACGGCGGCGTTGGCACGCTCCCCTGCGGTTGGCTTGTACCAGACTGTAAGGTGCCATCTCGTTGGCCCGTCGTCGTGGATAAAGTGCGCCACGTGGGCGACGCCGTCGCCGTCGTCGTGGCCGAGACGCCCTACGTCGCCGAAGATGCGCTGGAGCTGATCGACGTGGACTATGAACCCTTGCCCGCGGTCGTCAATGCGAAGGCGGCCACAGAAGAGGGTGCGCCGCAGATCCACGCCATGTTGGAGAACAACGTCAGCTACCAGTGGGAAGTCGGCGATAAAGAGGCAATGGAAAAAGCGTTCGCCGAGGCCGACCATGTTGTCGAGCTGGATCTGGTGAACCAGCGGCTGATTCCCAACGCAATGGAGCCGCGCGCCTGTGTGGCCGAGTGGAACGGCTTTACCGAAGAGATGGTAGTCTGGACGACCAGTCAAAATCCCCATCCGATCCGCCTTCTCCTGAGTGCCTATACCCTCAAGATTCCGGAGAACCGGCTGCGCGTCATCTCGCCCGACGTCGGCGGCGGCTTCGGTAGCAAGATCTTCCACTATCCGGAGGAGGTCATCGTTCCCTGGGTGGCGCGGGCTCTTGATCGTCCGGTCAAGTGGGTTTCCTCCCGTAGTGAGGCGATGCAGACCGACGCCCACGGCCGGGACCACGTGACCGAAGTCCGGATGGCACTGAAAGAGGATGGCACCATCACCGGGCTGCACGTAAAGACGTGGGCCGACCAGGGCGCCTATCTCTCCACCTTCGCGCCGCTGATCCCGACGGCGCTCTATCTGACGTTGCTCTCCGGTCTCTACAAGATTCCCGGTATCTGGGGCGAGATGTGGGGCGTAACGACCAACACTGTGCCCGTAGATGCCTATCGCGGTGCCGGTCGTCCAGAAGCGAGCTATCTGCTTGAGCGGGCGGTGGACATCGCCGCGCGCGATCTGGGCGTCGACCCGCTCGAAATCCGGCGCAAGAACTTTATTGCCGTAGAGGATTTCCCCTACCAGACGCCGGTCGCCTTCGAGTATGACAGCGGCGACTACCACAGGCTCTTTGACAAGATGGTAGAGGTGGCCGATTATGAGGCGCTGCGCCGGGAACAGGAGCAGGCGCGGGCCGAGGGGCGGTTGATCGGCGTGGGCATTGCCGGCTGTATCGAAGCGAGCGGACCGGCGCCCTCACAGGTGGCGGGCTCTCTCGGGTCGGCCGTCGGCTTCTGGGAAAGTGGCCTCGTCCGCGTCCACCCGTCGGGCAAGGTGAGCGCCTTCACCGGCTCGCACAGCCATGGTCAGGGGCACGAGACGACCTTTGCTCAGATCGTCGCCGACGAGTTGGGCGTCGAGCTGGAAGATGTGGAGATCGTCCATGGCGACACTGGGCGCGTGCCCTTTGGCATGGGCACCTACGGCAGCCGCAGCACCTCCGTCGGCGGCAGCGCCCTCGTCCGCAGCGCCGAGAAGATCCGGGAGAAGGCGCGCAAAATTGCCGCCCATCAGCTGGAAGCGGCCGAGGAAGATGTCGTCTTCGATCAGGAGGAGGGCAAGCTTTACGTCAAGGGGTCGCCGGATCAGGCCAAGTCGTTTGCCGACATCGCCCTCGCCGCTTACACTGCGCACGATCTGCCGGAAGGGCTCGAGCCAGGGTTGGAGGAACAGGCCTTCTACGATCCGGCTAACTTCACCTTCCCCAACAGCGCACATCTGGCAATGGTCGAGCTCGATCCCGAGACGGGCTCGGTCGAGATTCTACGCTACGTGGCCGTGGACGACGTCGGCAAGGTAATCAACCCGTTGATCGTCGACGGGCAGATCATCGGTGGTGTGGTTCAGGGCATCGGACAGGCGCTCTTTGAACACGGCATTTATGATGAATCGGGGCAGCTGCTGACCGGCTCCTTCCTCGACTACCCGATGCCGCGCGCCGACAACTTTCCGCACATGGAGACGGGCCGCGTCGAAACGCCGTCGCCGCACAACCCCTTGGGAGTCAAAGGGGCGGGCGAGATGGGGACTATCGCCAGCACGGTGACAGTTGCCAACGCCATTATGGATGCGCTGGCGCCGCTGGGTATCCGGCACATCGACATGCCGCTGACCCCAGAGAAGATCTACAAGGCTGTCCAGAGCGCCAACGGACACGGGCTTCAGGGCGACCCGGAAAATCGCGACGTCGAGCATCCTGATCAGGAATCGAATCGAGGAGGACGCTGATGTACCCCCCAAAGTTTGACTACTATCGCGCTAACTCCGTGGAGGAGGCGCTCGCACTACTGCAGGAGCACGACGGTAAGCTTCTGGCCGGCGGCCACAGCCTGCTGCCGATCATGAAGCTGCGCCTTGCGGACCCGGGCGTGCTGATCGACATCGGCCGCATCGAGTCGCTGCAGGGACTGTCGCCGGCCAACGGCCACACCCGCATCGGCGCCCTTACCACTCACGCCATGGTCGCCGCGTCCAACGCGCTTCCGGATGTGCTGGTTGAGGCGGCTGGCTGGATCGGAGACCCACAGGTGCGCAACCGCGGCACCGTTGGCGGTAATATCGCGCACGCCGACCCGGCCTCCGATCTGCCGACCGTCCTCGCTGCGCTCGACGCCGTCGTCGAGGTGCAGGGGCCGAACGGCAGCCGCGAGGTCAACGCTGCCGACTTCTTCGTCGACCTCTTCATGACCGACCTCCAGCCGAACGAGATCGTCACCGGCGTTCGCGCGCCGGGCGATGGCCAGGGAACCGGCTCGGCGTTCGCCAAGCTTTTCAACCCTGCCTCTCGCTATGCCATGGTCAATGCGGCTGCCGTTCTCACCATGGACGGCGACCGCTGCACGGAGGCGAAGGTCGCCGTCGGCGGCCTGACGCCCAGCGCCATGCGCGCGCCGAGCGTGGAGGAGGCGTTACAGGGGCGGACGCTGGACGAGAAGGCGCTTGCAGAGGCGGCAGAGGCCGTGCACGATGACCTCCCCGGCGATCTGCTGGGCGACATCCACGCCAGCGCCGACTATCGTCGTAAGGTGGCGCCCACCTTCGTCAGGCGGGCGTTACTGAAGGCAATGGAGCGCGCCGGTTAGCCTCTGACCCGGACCAGACTATAATGGAGCCGGCGGAAAGACGTTCCGCCGGCTCTTTTTCGTCTGCCCGCCTTTGCCTGACGGAGAGTGGCCCGGCCACGGAAGATTGCACAATGCTTAACTCCATCGACAGCTTACAGGAAGCGTTGGCCCGCGAGCTTTATATCGCCGAGAGAGGGCTGGCGACGACGATCTATCTCTCCGCCCGGCTCCGGCGCCCCATCTTTCTTGAAGGCGAGCCGGGCGTTGGCAAGACGGAGGTTGCGAAGGTAATGGCCTCCGTTCTCGGCACAGATCTTATTCGGCTGCAATGTTATGAGGGACTTGACATCAGCCAGGCCGTCTATGAATGGAACTACTCGCGCCAGATCCTCCACCTGCGCCTGGTCGAGGCGCAGGGAGAGCGTCCGACAGAGGAGGATCTCTTCGACGAATCCTTTCTGCTCCGCCGACCGCTGCTGCAGGCGATCGAGAACAGTCACGGGCGCCCGCCTGTGCTGCTCATCGACGAAATCGACCGCAGCGACGAAGAGTTCGAGGCCTTTCTACTGGAGATCCTCTCCGACTTCCAGATCACAGTTCCTGAACTGGGTACCTTTCGCGCCGAGCAGCCGCCATTTGTGGTACTGACGTCGAATCGTACGCGCGAGGTCCACGACGCGCTCAAGCGCCGCTGCCTTTACTACTGGATCGACTACCCGGATCTGGAAAAGGAGATGCAGATCGTGCGCGCCCGCGTCCCGGAGGCGCCAGAGCGGCTGGCGCGGCAGGTTACCGCTTTCGTTCAGGAGCTGCGCGAGGAGGACCTCTACAAGATCCCCGGCGTCGCCGAGACGATCGACTGGACAACCGCCCTGGTGACCCTCAACCGGCAGGCGCTCGACACGAGTGTGGTCGAGGAGACGCTGGGCGTGATTTTGAAGTACCAGGACGACGTCGCGCTCATCGACGGCAGGAAGGTGCAGCAGCTGCTCAACCGCGCCGCCAGCCGGACAGATGCCGTCTCTATGCAGGCGCCGGAGTAGGTAAGCGGATGGATGGCTCCGTCCGGGAAGAGACCGCCGAAGCAGCCTCCTCAGGCCAGGGAACAGATGGCGCTCTGCTGCACAACCTGCTGCTCTTCGGCCGCCTTTTGCGCAGCCTGGGTATGGACGTCAGCCCGCGCCGGATCATCGACCTGGTACAGGCCCTGGAGGCGATAGAGATCGGGCGGCGCGAGGACTTTTACCACACACTACGTGCCTTTCTCGTCCACGATGCCGCTCATCTGCCTCTCTTTGAGCAGGCTTTCGCTCTCTTCTGGCGCCGGCCGGAGGTTCTGGAAGCGGAGTTTCCCTTTCCCGGTGCAACGGACGATCCGGTTCCCCCAGCGCTCATCATCCCGCCTCCGTTGGAAGCGCCAGAAGGAGAACACCTGCCGCCCGCAGAAGCAGACGAGGAGGAGCAATTAATTCTCGAGCTTCTGAAGACCTACAACACTGCGGAGCAGCTTCGAGACAAGGATTTTGGCGAGCTGACTGCTGAGGAGCTCGACGCCGTGCGTCGCCTGATGGCCTCGTTGATCTGGGATCTGGGTCGGCGGCGCACGCGGCGCTTCCGCCCCGGGCGCGGCTCGCGGCCCGATCTGCGGCGGGCGCTCCGGCGTAGTCTGCGCTACGGCGGTGAGCTGCTGGAGTGGCCCCGGCGGGAGCGCAAATTGCAGCCGCGCCCACTGGTGATCATTGCCGACGTAAGCGGTTCTATGGAGCGCTACGCCCGGCTGCTGTTGCAGTTCATCTACAGCCTGGCTGCCGGGCTCTCGCAGCAGGTGGAGGCCTTCGTCTTCAGCACTCGCCTCACGCGCATCACGCGCCAGTTGCGGGCACGCGACCTACAGCAGGCGCTGGACGACGTGGCGCGCGAGGTGCAGGACTGGTCGGGTGGCACGCGCATCGGCGAGGCGCTGCGGCGCTTTAACTACGATTGGGGGCGGCGCGTGCTGGGGCGCGGCGCCGTCGTTCTGCTTATCAGCGATGGCTGGGATAGGGGCGACCCGGAGCTTCTGGCGCGCGAGATGGCGCGCCTTCAGCGCAGCGCATACCGCCTCATCTGGCTCAACCCGCTGTTAGGCTCCGCCCGTTACGAGCCGCTGACACGCGGCATCCAGGCCGCCCTGCCCTACGTAGACGACTTTTTGCCGGTGCACAATCTTGCCAGCCTCGAAGATCTCGCCGCGCACCTGATCGCGCTCGACAAGCCGCGCCCACCTTCCGGACGGCAGCTGTCGGGGGCGGCGTTCATCAGTCGCCAGTAAGCGTCCCCCTCGATGCCGGGCGCTGAAGTGCGGCGGCAGAAGGATGTAAGTTAGCCGCCCAGATAGCCTGCGGGTGCGAGGCTGGTCGCTAGCATGACGCGGTTGATGTCGATGTGTCCGGTCCAGCTCTCCGAACGGCGGTGCGCCGGATCAAGCCAGAACGATTCGACTGCGTCTGCGAGGGAGACAAACTGAAGCAGCCGGTTCAGGCCGGGCACGATGTCCGTGCCGGCGGGGCTAACCTCTCGCAGCTTGTCAATGGCGTGGAGGCCGATAGAGAGTCCGAGTTCGCGGAACGCCAGCCGGTAGCGGGCCGGCATCTGTAACTGCTGTTCTCCCGCATAAGCTTGCATCCCGTGCAGGGCATCCCGCAAGAGGCTCTCCGGTGTGGCGGCGCTCACGAGCGCTAGCTCG
>JAWVYW010000198.1:0-6552 GCA_033722535.1 Promineifilaceae bacterium (SeqCode) | reverse complement strand
GTCCCGCGGCGCCGTTCCACGAGACGGGGAGGGGGTCGTCCAGCGACGAGCGGGCTGCCAGGGCGGGATCGGCGAATGGGGATGGAGTCTGTGCCACACCCTCACGCGCCAGCAGTGAAGACCAGCCGGGCACAGGGCGGCTGAGCCCGATCTGCGGGTCGTAGACGTCTGCCACCGGCGCCGGCTCCAGAGCGGCAAAGCGCCACCACGCCTCGTACAGCCGCAGCAGGTCCTCGGCGAGCGGGGGGTCATCTTCGACGACGACGCCCAGCTCCTTGACCTGGGTCAACGCGCGCCAATCCATATTCGCCGAGCCGACATAAAAGTGCCGGCGGTCGAAAAGCCACAGCTTCTGGTGCATGATGCCCCCGCCGAACCAGTCCCTCATGTTAAGCGTGCGCGCTTCGACGCGGTCGGGAAAGCGTTCCGTAAGTGCCTCCACTTCGTCAAGGCCGTCGAAGCCAGGACTCTGCACAATACGGATGCGCACGCCGCGTGCGGCTGCCGACCCCAGGGCGTGGTAGAGGGCGCGGCCGGGCTCCGTCTGCAGCGCCGTGATCGCCCCCGGTGGGAAACCGGCTTCATCCGCGCGTTGCGGATCGTGCAGCAGGCTCCAGTACATCGCGGTGAGGTCGATCGTCTCCTGCGCCGCCTCCGTGAGGCGCAACAGCGCGCTCGCCGTACTGTGGCCGGCGGCAGCGCCGCTACGAGGCGGCTCGAAGAGGCCCGCGGGGAGCGATTCGACGAGGGTCGCGCGGCTGGTCACGTGAGGACGCCGCACCCGCCTAGAAGAGCCACAGGCCGACCAGCCCTTCCAGCAGTCCAGCAACGCGCAGTTGCCGCTCCGGCCAGCGATAGAAGTGAGGGAGCAACTCCTCATTGTACCAGTCAGGAGCTATCTCCTCCTGCAGGTGCAGAAAGCGGCGGCCAAAAAGCGCGGTGTTAAAGCCGTCGAGCATGAGGATCAGGGCCAGCAGGCGGCGTAGTGTCAGGGGAATGAGAGTCATCGTCTCTCCTTGTTGAGGATTGTCAAGAAAAGTGTAGCTTCCCGCCCGGCGTCTACTATATGCAGTATATCATAACCGTGGAGCCTGTCCGAAAGTATGGTGTTTGTCGCCTGTGCGCGGGCTATAATGGCGCCTGCCCGGTCAGGCGCATGCCGCCACCGGGCGGATGCCGCGGCGCTGGATCGCGGCAGTGGCGCACGGATCAGCCGCGCGCCTTTTATTGTGCTTTTACTCGACGGAGCAGACGATGAGCTTTCACGGCGGTAACTGGTGGGCCTTTATTCGCCACGATGAACAGCAGGATCGCCCCAGCGTGTCCCGCGATCTCCTGCTGCGCGTCTGGGGCTTCGCCCGCCCCTACACGCGGCAGGTGATCCTGCTGCTGGCGACGATCCTGGTCATCACGGGGCTCTCTCTGGTCCAGCCGCTTCTGGTACGAGACCTGATCGACAACGCCTTGCCCAACGAGAATCTGCGCCGGCTGAACCTCCTCGCGCTGGCGATGGTGGCAGTGCCGCTACTCAACGGACTCGTCGGCGTGCTGCAACGGCACGTGAGCGCCCAGGTGGGGGAGGGCATCATTTACGACCTGCGCCGCTCGCTCTACAGCCACATGCAGCAGATGTCCCTGCGCTTCTTTACCGAGACTCGCACCGGCGAGCTGATGTCGCGCCTCAATAACGACGTCGTCGGCGCGCAGCAGGCGGTTACCAGCACGCTCGTCACTATCGTCTCCAACATCGTCGCCGTCGTATCGACAATTGCCATCATGCTCGCCCTCGAGTGGCGGCTGACGCTGCTGGGGCTCGCCATCCTGCCGCTCTTCGTACTGCCAGCGCGCCGGGTGGGGCGCGTGCTGCGGCGCCTACGCCGCCGCCGCATGGAAGAGAATGCCGAGATGAACGCTGTGATGAACGAAACGCTGAACGTTAACGGCGCCCTACTGGTGAAGCTCTTTGGGCGCGAAGCGGAAGAGATGGGTCGCTTTAGCCAGCGGGCGGCAGCCGTGCGCGACATCGGCGTCCGCTCCGCGGTCATCGGACGCTGGTTCTTCCTCATGCTCAGCATCGTCAGCGCCGTGGGTACCGCCGTCGTCTGGTGGGTGGGCGGCTATTTTGTCCTCCGCGGCGACTTCACCATCGGTACCATCGTCGCCTTTGGCGCCTATCTCACACAGCTCTACGGTCCGTTGATGTCGATCACCAACGTGCCGGTGGAGTTTGCTCAGAGCATGGTCAGCTTCGAGCGCGTCTTCGAGGTAATGGATATTCCGCTGGAAATAGAAGAGCAGCCGGACGCGACGCCCCTCCCGGCCGTGTCCGGTCGGATCACCTTTGACGACGTCTACTTCTCCTACCACCGCCCGGAAGGGCCGGGTGGGCTGGCGGAAGTGGTGCGCTTCCGGCGTGGCAGCGGCGAAGCGTTGGTCCGGCGTGGGCGGGCGGCAGAGGAACAGCCCGCCGACGGCGAGGCGGGCCGCGAGAACGGTCAGGCCGCCGCCCACGAGGCGCCGGATCTGGACCATCCGCCGGCAGAGACGCTGCCCCGGGAGCGGGAGTGGGCGCTGGCCAATGTCAACTTCGACATTGAGCCCGGGCAGCTGGTGGCCCTCGTCGGGCCCAGCGGCGCCGGCAAGACTACGCTCACCTACCTCATTCCCCGCCTCTACGATCCCACACGGGGGCGCGTGCTCATCGACGGTCGTGACATCCGGCAGGTGGCGCTCGCGTCGCTCGCCGACAACATCGGTATGGTCACCCAGGATACCTACCTCTTCTACGATACGATCCGCGCCAACCTGCTCTACGCACGGCCCGGGGCGACGGAGGCGGAGATGATCGCCGCCGCCCGCGCAGCAAACATTCACGACTTCATCGCCGCCCTTCCTGACGGTTACGATACGGTGGTCGGGGAGCGGGGCTATCGCCTCAGCGGCGGCGAGCGACAGCGGATTGCGATCGCCCGCGTCATCCTCAAAAACCCCAGCGTCCTCGTGCTGGACGAGGCGACGTCCCACCTTGACTCTCTTTCGGAGGCCCTGATTCAGGAGGCGCTGCAGCGGGTGATGGAGGGACGCACCAGCCTCGTCATCGCCCACCGGCTGGCGACCATTCTCGCCGCCGACGTCATTTTGGTGATGGACCAGGGCAGGCTCGTAGAGAGCGGCACGCACGAATCGCTGCTGGCGCAGGGCGGCCTCTACGCCTCCCTTTACGAGACACAGTTTCGCCAGAGCCTGGCGGAGGGGGAGGCAGCCGGGTAGCCGGCTATCTTAGTACTCATTTAAGGATGGGCGGCAAAGAGAGAAGATTCCCGCTTCCCGTGTAAAATAAACGGATGCCTGTTCATTGCTGTTTATGTTAAGAAGGAGAAGAGAACTGTATGGCTAAACGTAGACCACCCCGGCGCCAGGTGCGGGAGCAGAGAGACACAAACTGGATTTTGATCGGCGGTGTCGTCGCCGTCGCCGTTATCGGCCTTTTTGCCCTGCTTCTACTCTCGCTGCAGGAGCCGCTCGTCCCGGCGGAGAACCCGGAGCCGCAGGCGAGCCTCGTTGTGCAGGATTTTTGCGAGGCAAACGAGGAAGCCTGTCTCGAGCACGGTGTGCCGGAGGCGCCTGTGACCGTCGTCGAAGTCTCTGACTATGGCTGTCCCCACTGCCGTAATTTCAACCTGGATGAGTTACCCACCTTTGAGGCCAACTACATCGACGAAGGGCTGGTCGAGTGGGTCGTGCTCCCCTATGCGTTGAGTGACCGTACGGCGCCTGCAGCAGAAGCCTCTCTCTGCGCCGCCGAGCAGGATAGTTTCTTTGAATTCCATCACATGATGTTTGAGATTCAGGATAGTGACCTGGCTCTTACCGAAGAAGGGTTCCTGACGGCTGCCGAGCAGCTTGACCTCGACACGGGCGCCTTTAACGCCTGTCTGGAAAGCGGCCGTTTCGCGAGCGTGGTCAACGAGAATGTGTCCATAGCCAGCCGCGCCGGCGTGAGCGCCACACCGACCTTCTTCGTCAACGGGAACATCGTCGAAGGGAACCGCGCGGCGGCTCTGGAGCAGGAGATTCTCGCCGCTCTAGAGACGGAGTAAGCGTTCAGCAGACGGTCGCCAGCCGGCGACCCACCACTGAGCCAGAAACCGGTGCTTTACGTGGGCGCTTCCTCGCGGGAGCGCCCTGTTTCATCTTTTGCACCCGCGCGCCCTGCGGCCAGTCGCTCCACCACCAGTTGCTGCATCCGTTCCAGCGCCCGGCGCGCGTAACGCTTTTGCAGCGGGCGCCCAAAGATGCGGAAGCCCAGGCGCAGGATGGGATTCGCGCTGGCTGCCGCGCGCGAGTAGGCGTGGATACGGAACTCCACCCGCCCGCTTTCCAGGAATTTCCAGACCTCAAAGGTCATCTCCCCCATTTCGATATGCTCCTCCAGCGTGCGATAGCTGTAGCCCCAGACGCGCGCCGGTCCCGCTTCTGTCTGCCGCACTTCGTCGATGAGGTCGCCGACGCGCGTGCCGAATTGGAAGGTCAAGAAGAGCCAACGCGCCTCCAGAAGAAGCACCCGGTCGCCTAACGGATCATCTGGCGCAAAGAAGCCGGAGACGATGTCAGGATCGGGAAACTCATAGTCGTGCACGATCTGCTTGGCCGTCTCCCATGAGCCGCCCTCTACCGGCTCACCCGGTGGCTCGGGCGGTAGCTCCACGAGCCAATTGTCGATCTTCCAGCCGCTCTCCTCGGTGTAGGTGTGCTTTTTGGTAAGGTCAAAGTTAATTGGCAGCCCCTTGAGGCGCTCGATCTGCGCCCGGTAGCGCTCCCACGGCGCCGCCGTCTCTTCCACAATGCCCGCCGCTCCCTCTTCCTCTGGAATGATCTCACCCGCGAACGGGCTCTGTTCGGTCATGATCTCCATCTTGCCCACCAGCTCTCCGCCGCTCTTTTCCACAGCGCGGCTGGTGAAGTAGGTCCACATATCCTTCTGGAGCTGGCGCAGCAGATCCAGGCGGTCGTAGATGAGGTTGATGAAGCGTGTGCTGCTGCGCGTCCACTCCAGAATTTCAAAGCGCAGGCTTCCTGCCTGCTCCGGGTGCGGACGAGCCCGGAAGAGAATCTCGCCCGTTTCCAGGTGGCCGCGGCGGGTGATGAAGGCAAACTGATCCGGCTGGACGTCTATTACCGTCACCGGCGCGCTCCAGGGGCCGGCGAGATGAATGAAATATTCATCGCCCACCGCCATCGTGCCCGGTTCTCCCTTCTCCTTCTCCACACGCACAAAGAGCGGCGGCATATATTCGCTCAGATTCTGCTGGATGTGCGCCATCAGCGCCTCCGGCTCCAGTGCCGGTTGGGCGATGTCGGCCCGGTAGTGACGGTGAAAGATAAGGCCGGTGCCTTCGGTCGTCAGCTGGTACGGGCGACGTGCGCCCGCTGCGCCCGGCGTAGTGTCCACCGCCTCAGCGGGGGCTGCAGCTTCTATCTCAGGCACAGCCACCGGTGGGCTTTCGGAGACGAGAAGGGGCATCGCCACCGACTGCTCCTCGTGGGGCAGAAGCTGGCGCTCCCACCACCACGCAAAGCCGCCCGCCGCGGCGGAGACGCTCGCCAGGAAGAGCGAGACGAGCTTCAGCGGCTCGTGCCCACCGTGCCCGTCCGCGCGCTCAGTACCATCAGTTCGAATGTGCAATAGAGTTGGTAGCTTCATAAGGCCTGATAACTATTTTACAGAACTTTGACTCTATTCGACCGCGCTGCTGACGTCCGATCCTGTGCCGGGTCATATGCACTGGGATACAGAGAGGATATATTTCGGCGCTTCCCTACCGTCTGCGGCGGGCGGGCAGATCTTGGTTGCGCGCAACTTCGAAGCGCTTACAATCCGGTCGGGAAGACAGTCGCGTTGATACAGATGAAGGGAGAATAGCGAATGGATATTGGTCGCGCCGTTACGTTTGCCTTCGAAGATGAAGAGTGGCCGGTAAAGCTGGGCATAGCCGTGCTGATGACGCTCCTCCTCTTTCTGATTCTGCCCATCTTTTTGCTTGGGGGTTGGGTCGTCGCCATCGCCCGCAACGTTGCGCAGGGCGAGCTCCGCCCGCTGGCGGGGTGGTCTGATTGGGAGCGGCTATTGCGCGACGGCTTTTTCGTCTTCGTCGGGCAGTTTGTTTACACGTTGCCGCTGTGGATCATCCTTTGCGCCGCCATCGCCGCGGCGGTCGGTTTTGGGAGCGTTGGTTCCCTCGGCGAAGAGGCAGCGGCGATCGGCTCAGCCGGCGTCGTCGGCGTCTGGGGCGTCCTCGGATGTCTCTTCCTCGTCGCGCTCGTCTTTCTCTTCTTTATCACCCCTGCGGTGATTATTCAGTATGTGCGCACAGATGACCTCGGTGCTCTCTTCCGTGTCGGAGAGGTAGTCGGGATCGCCCGCGACAACCTGGGCGAGATCGTAATCGTCGTCGCGGTCACTTTCGGCCTCTCGCTGCTGTTTAGTGTCGTCACCAGCATCGTCGGCTTCATTCCCTGTCTCGGGCAGATCGTGGCCTTCATTCTCGGTCT
>JAWVYW010000197.1:0-6556 GCA_033722535.1 Promineifilaceae bacterium (SeqCode) | reverse complement strand
TCGCCGATCTTCGTCGCCGCGGGGCCACTGGGCATCGATGTGGTCGACGTGCGCGACGAGGCAACGGCGGTCTTTGCCGCAGATGCCGTCAGCCGGCTCGGGGACGGTGTCGGCGTCGCCGCGGTGACCGCCGGGCCCGGCGTCACAAACACGATCACCGCCGTTAAGAACGCCCAGCTGGCCCACTCGCCGCTGGTCTTACTCGGCGGGGCGACGGCGACGATGCTCAAAGGGCGCGGGGCGCTGCAGGACATCGACCAGATGGCGCTGATCAGGCCCCACGTCAAGCGCGCCACCGTCGTGCGCCGCGTGCGCGAGATCACCTCTACCCTGGAGCGGGCCTTCGCGGAGGCGCAGTCGGGCGTTCCGGGCCCGGTCTTTGTGGAGTTCCCCGTTGACCTCCTCTACCCCGAGGAGATGGTGCGCGAGTGGTACGGCACGGCGGGCTCCGGCAGGGGGCTGCGCGGTTGGCTGCAACAGTGGTACCTGAACCGCCACGTGCGCCGCCTCTTTGGCGGGGCCTGGGGAGCGCCGGCCGCGAGGCCACGAGAGGTAAGCTATCCCCGCCACAGCGCTGCTCAAGTCGAGAAGGCAGTCCAGGAACTGGCGGTGGCGGAACGGCCCGTGTTGCTGATCGGCAGCCAAGCGTTGCTCGACGCCTCACAGGCGCAGGCGCTGCAGGGGGCGGTGCTACGTCTCGGCGTCCCCACCTTCCTCTCCGGCATGGCCCGCGGCCTGCTGGGACGCGAGCCGCTCTACCTGCGCCACGGGCGCACGAAGGCGCTGAAGGAGGCCGATCTGATCCTACTTGCCGGCGTCCCCTGTGACTTCCGCCTCAACTACGGGCGCAGCCTCTCCCGCCAGGCGACGGTGATCTCCGTCAACCGCAGCAGCCGCGCGCTGCGCCAGAATTGCCGCCCCAACCTGGCAAGCCAGGCCGACCCCGGCGCCTTCCTGCGGGCGCTGGGCGCGCGCTGGGAGCGGGGGAGCGCACCGTGGGCCGGGTGGCTGGAGCGGCTCCAGGCGCGGAACGCGGGGCGTGAGGAGCAGATTGCCGCGCAGACGCAGGAGGAGACAGGCTACGTCAACCCGCTCTACCTTTGCCAGGAGATAGAGGCGCGGCTGCCCGAGAACAGCGTCCTCGTCGGCGACGGCGGCGACTTTGTAGCCACCGCCTCCTACATCGTCCGCCCGCGCAGGCCGCTCTCCTGGCTCGATCCCGGCCCCTTTGGCACGCTCGGCGTCGGGGCCGGCTTTGCCCTCGGCGCCCGCCTGATGCGCCCGGAGGCGGAGGTCTGGCTGCTCTACGGCGACGGTTCCGCCGGCTACAGCCTAGCGGAGTTCGACACCTTTGCCCGCCACAATCTGCCGGTCATCGCCGTCGTCGGCACCGACGGCTCCTGGGCCCAGATCGCACGCGAGCAGGTGGAGATCTTCGGCGACAGCGTGGCCACCGAGCTGGCGCGCACCGACTACCATATTGTCGCCGAAGGGTACGGCGGTGAGGGGTTGTTGGTTAGCAAGGAGAGTGAGGTCGGCCCGTGCCTGGACGAGGCACAGCGGCTGGCGCGCGAGGGGCGGCCGGTCCTGGTCAACGTCCTGCTGGGAGAGAGCGACTTCCGCAAGGGCTCCATTTCCATTTAGAGGTCGGGGAAGCGCGAGGATACCGCTTCTTGGCATAGCGCCTGCCGGTGTCGCCTGCGCGCGCTATATCCGGCTCAGCGCCGTCTCTGCGGCAAAGTAGCCGCACATGCCGTGCACACCACCGCCCGGGGGCGTCGACGCAGAGCAGAGGTAGAGCCCGTCGAGGGGCGTCGTATAGGGGTTGAGGCGGGCGACGGGGCGGGTAAAGAGCTGGGTTACGTCCTGCGCACCTCCGGTAATCGCCCCCCCAACATAGTTGGGATTGTACCTCTCCAGTTCGATAGCGGAGAACGTGTGGCGCGCGCGGATGCAGTCGCGGAAGCCGGGGGCGTAGCGCTCGACCTGAGCCTCAATTGCCTCTGTCATGTCGGCGGTCGAGGCGTGGGGGACGTGGCAGTAGGCCCAAGCGGTGTGCTGCCCGGCGGGGGCGCGGGTGGGATCGAAGAGCGTCTGCTGGACGAGGAGCACGAAGGGGCTTTCCGGGACGGCCCCCTGCCACATCGCGCGTTCGGAGGCGCTGATTTCGGCCAGTGAGCCGCCCAGGTGCAACGTGCCCGCGCGCCGGCAGACGGACGACCGCCACGGGATCGGCTCGCTCAGCGCCCAGTCGATCTTAAAGACGCCGGGGCCGTAGTGGAACTGCTCCAAGCGGCGGCGGTAGCCGGCGGGGAAGCGATCGCCGGCGATGCGCAGCATCGTGCGCGGCGAGACGTCAAGAAGCACCGCGCGCGCCGCCGGCAGCTGGTCCAGGCGCTCGACCGGCATCCCCGTGACGATCTCACCCCCCAGCGCGCGCAAGTGGGCCGCCAGGGCATTGGCCAGCGCCTGGCTGCCGCCGCGGGCAAAGGGCCAGCCGACGGCGTGGGCGGCGATGCCCAGCACCAGCCCGAAGGCCGCCGTCGCCGCCTTCTCCAGGGGTAGCAGCGAATGGGCGGCGAGCCCGGCGAAGAGGGCGCGCGCGCTTTCTTCTGCGAAGCGCGCCTGCGCCAGTCCGCGCCCGGAGCGAAGCGCGGCCCGGGCGAAACGGCCCATGAGCAACGGATGGCGCGGGAGCTGCAGCGGAGCGAGGATTCCCGGCATCAGGTCGGTGGCCTCCTCGACAAAGGGGCCCATTAGCCGCTGCCAGGCATCGCCGTCGGCGCCCAACCCCTCCGCCGTGCGCTCCACCGAGCGGTAAAGGGCGGCGGCGCCGGAGAGCTTATCCGTTTCGTCGAACGGGTGGGCGAGCGGTATCTCCGGCTGGACAATCTCCAGCCCATACTGCGCCAGCGGCAGCTTACTGAGGTAGGGCGAGGCGAGGTAGGTGCCGAGGACGGTGGCGCAGACATCGTGGGCGAAGCCGGGCAGCGTCAGCTCGGCAGTGCGCAATCCGCCGCCAATCGTCTCTCGCCCCTCGATCAGGAGGACGTGGCAGCCCGCCTCGGCGAGGCGGATCGCCGCCGAGAGGCCATTGGGGCCTGAGCCGACCACGACGGCATCGTAGTTTGTACGTGTGCGACCGGCCATAGTAGCATCAGCAGAGAGCGCAACGCCCTCTTGCTGGCCCTGCGCCGGTAGGAAAAAGATCTGCGGTCAGGCGCGACGCGCGCCGGATCGTTCTGTCCGGCGCCCCGTCGACGGCCGGATTATGCCACATCACTTCTTCCTGCGCCCGTGGGCGCGCCCGCGGCCCCGGGCGACCGCGTGAAGAGGAAGCTGGACCATCGAGCGCAACATCGCGTTGTGCCACAGATTCTTTGTCTCTTTCCACTGCAGGCGCGGATCGACGCAGCGGTCATTCAGCTCTACCTGCTCATCGAGCACGCCGAAGCGGGCGGCGAGGGCAGTGAGCACGTGCGTCCAGGTCTCTCTCTGGAAGCGGAAGCCGCCCATGAAGCGGTACCCGAATTCGATAATTGGGTCCGACGTGCGCGCCATCGTCTGCACCTGAGCCCAGGTGACGCCATCTTCGGCAAAGGTGCTGAAGGTGTTGAAACCGGCCTCCGGAAAGCCCTGGGGCGTCATGATGGTGAAGCAGACGTCGTCCACGTATACGACGCGGACGCCGCTGGCGATCGGAACGCCGGGCAGCCGCCCGGGCACGATGGAAATCGCGCTCTCCAAAAAGATGATCTCCCCTGCCTGCACGCCGGCGACGGGGGCGTGGAAGCGGTTACCGGCCGGCTGGAAGGACGGGAACTCCGCCTTCCACACGCTCATGACTTCGGCGGGGGTGGCCGGGACGCCCCGCAGACGGATGCGAAAGGTGCGCTGCCACAGTGGGCCAAAGCCCTGCAGGGGGCTGGCCGGCTCTCGACCTTCGACGTTCATGTTCAGCGCACCGTCGGGAACGGCGCCGACGGTCATCCTTCGGACGGGGCGGGCCCAGTTCTGCTTGCTCATACTCGCCTCCTGTACGCTCTGTGCGGCAATCTTGATAAAGCCAGCCTGTTAACGGCGGCCGTTTCTGGCAGCCGTAAGCGCCTCTGCTTCGCTGCCATAGATGGCGATCGCTTCGTTGAGCCGTGTCAGCTCGAAGATCTGCTGATAGTGCTCGTCGAGGCCGTACGCCAGCAGCTGCTGCTTCTGGCGCTGGGCACGAATGAGCATCGTGACCAGCAGGCCGATGCCGGAGCTGTTCATATACTCCAGGCCGCTGAAGTTGAGCACGATCGCGCGGGCGCCGTTGGCGCTCGCTTCGGAGTAAGCCTCCATCATCACGTTCTCGGCGACCGCGGTGACTTCCCCCTCGATGTCGATGACGCTGATGGCGCTGTTAACGGGACGGACATTCATAGCTATTGTTACTTCAGGCATGATAACCTCCTCTCCTAGGTTAGGACGGACCGATTTTTGTGGCGACTAGGGGACAGGCGTGTGGAGCGCGCTCGCCTCGTCGCGGTGAACGGTCATAAAGTCTGCGAGCCGCGTAATGCGGAAGATCTCCTCGTAGTGCTCGCCGAGGCCGCACGTCATCAGGTGGCGATGCGCCTTGCGCGCCCGGGCGAGCAGCGCGACGATGAGGGCGATGCCGGTACTGTTAATGTAGTCGACATCGCCGAAGTTCAGCAGAATGGCAGACGGATTGTGGGCGTCGGCCTCAGCGTAGGCGTCGTTCAGCATCTCTTCGGCAAAGGCGTTGATTTCGCCCTGCAGATCGACGATGGCCACAGCCGGGGCCGCGTCGTGAAAGCGGACGGACGCCGCGAAGAGGCGAGGCGTTCGCAGCATCTTACTTGTCTCCTTCGTTCAGCATCATGATCAGCTCGATCGTATGCTGACCCTGGTCGCCGACGATGTTCATCTCGTCGACCATACTTTCAATCAGGAACAGACCCCAGCCGCGCGGCGACTGCAGGCCGCGCAGCTTTGCTTCGAGGTCCGGTTTTTGCACGTGAGGGATCGGGCTACCGTCTCCCTGGTCGCTAATGCGCACCGCCAGGCGGTCGGGAGCACGAAGCAGCTCGACACGCACCGGTTTGTCGGCCTGATAGCCATTACCATGCTCCATGGCATTCATCGTTGCCTCGGCGACCGCCGTCTTCAGCCGTTCCAGCCTGGCGGCGGGCAGACCCATGCCGCCCACGTGGTCGGCCACCTTTTCCAGGGCGATCCGTTCGTTCCCGGGGGCGCTGGGGAGGCTGAAAGCCCCTATCTGCTGCCACTCCGGTGCCGGCGCAGCCGGGTCCGCCAGCGCGCCGTTCGTGCCATCTTCGTTCGCGGCGGCAGGAAGGTCATGACAATGTAGCACGACCAGCGTCACGTCGTCTTCCTGCTCCCAGCCCGGCTCGGTGAAGGCGGCAAGGGCATACAGAAGGTGGGGCACCAGCGCCGCCGGACCGGCAGCCTCCAGGGGATAGTCCCTCAGCTGGGACTGCAGGCGGCGGAAGCTAAACATCTCTCCCTCAGGATTGTGGGCCTCGACGAGGCCATCGCTGTGGAAGAGCACCGTCTCGCCGGGAGAGAGCTGAATCTCCTTCTCCTCGTAGAGCATGCCGGGCATGAGCCCCAGGGGCATCCCGGTGGCCCGCAGTTCGTCCACGCCGCCGTCGTGGCGGCGGTAGGGCAGGTCGTGGCCGGCGTTGGCATAGGACATACGACCGGTGGTGGGATCGAGCAGGGCGTAGAGGCAGGTCACGAACATGCGCGGTGGAATGTCCGGGTGCAGCAGCTCGTTTACCTGTTCGAGTACCCGGCCCGGGGTCACCAGCCGCTCAGCGGAAGCGCGCAGCAGCGTGCGCGTCGTCGCCATCACCAGTGCTGCGGGCACGCCTTTGTCGGTGACGTCGCCGATAATGAGCGCGATGCGGCCGTCGTCGAAACGCAGGAAGTCGTAGAAATCGCCGCCGACCTCCCGCGCCGGTTGATAGTGGGCCGCGATTTCGTAGCCGGGCAGATCGGGCAGGGCGTGCGGCAACAGCGTTTGCTGGATCAGGCGCGCCACCCGTAGCTCCGACTCGATCCGTTCGCGCTGGCGCGCTTCGAGCTGTTGCTGGCGGGCGAGCTGCGCCACCCGTACAGCCGGCGCGGCCTGCGTGGCCAGGTCGTTGAGCAGCTTGCGGTCGAGCGCCGAATAGTCCTGTTCGCTCAGGCGCGGGCCGAGATTGATGAGGCCGATCAGCTCCCCCTGGCTGACGAGCGGCACCACCAGGCGCACCCCGGCGGCGCGCAAGGCGTCCAGCGCTGGCGACGCCAAATCGAGCTGATCGACGTCTACCAGACCGGGCGCCTGCTGAAAATAAGCGAGCAGCGGGTCGTCGGGCCTGATATCTAACTCCGGTTGCGGACGGCGCGTGGCCGCTGGCTTCGCTGGGCGAGCGGGCGCCTGCACGTGGCGGATCGGGATTGGGGCGCTTGTGTCTTGCTGCCGCCGGCGCACGCGCCGCCAGAAGCCCTGTAGTGTCGTCATCGCTCTCCTTATCCTCCCGTCTCC
>JAWVYW010000196.1:0-6702 GCA_033722535.1 Promineifilaceae bacterium (SeqCode) | reverse complement strand
CAGGAGGGCAGGCGGGCTCTCGGAGAGCGCTTCGTGCGTCTCGTCAACCTTGGCACCCAGCTCGCCAAGCAGCCGGGAGAGCGTCTCATGCTGCGCTCCGTCGAGGACGGCGAAGCAGTCGCCGAGCACGTGCAGGTGGCGGGTGACATGGGCCAGCACCAGCTCCTGCCCTGCCTCCGTCAGCTGGATGTTGAAGCGGCGGCGGTCGTCGGGGTCGAGCGTGCGGCGAATCAGCCCCTCTTCCTCGAGGTCGCGGATCAGGCTGCTGATGGTGTTACGGCTCGTCCCCTGGCGCTCGCTGATTTCGGACGGATTAACGCCGTCGGCGCGCCCCTCCACCTCGGCGCTGTAGAGCAGGCCGATCAGGAGGCGCATCTTGGCATAGGAGAGGCCGGTGGCGGCGACGCTCAATTCGCCAATCTGGTAGAGGCTGTGGGCCACCATCCGCATCTGGTCCATCAGCTGGATAGCGCGCGGGTTGACGTCGGGGGCGACCATTTGCATGAAAGCCACCCACTTTTTACGCTGTTCTTCGCTTGGCGGTTCTTTGCGCCGGGTCATCGCAGTTCCTTCGTCCTTTTATAGTATGACGAGGAATTATAACACGTCGAACTAAATTGCCAACCTTCGGTGGCGATGCGGGAGCGGTCCGGGGAGCGAGGAGGCAACCATCAGCCGGCGGGCGGTGCGGCAGTTGTAGGCACGCTTTTTAAAGTGGGAGGCGGCGGTGCGGAAGCCTCGCGGTAGAAGCGAGCGCGCTCAGATCCGCTGGCACTCCGGCAGGGAGAGCACGTACTCCGCGCCGAAGGCCAGCGACGGCGTCTGGAAGCCCGCCGTCCATTCGCCGTCGAGCACGCGCCTGGCGGCGTCGACGGCGGCGATATACGTCAGTTTGTACGGCCCGGGGGTCTCGATACGCTCGGAGGCCACGCGCCCGCCGCGGCGCACTTCGGCGATGACGACGGCGGTTCCCTTCTCCCGCTGACGCTCGCTGGGGCCGGCGGGGCGGAGGCTGATCGCGCGCTTGAGCAGCTCTTTGACTGCCGGCCGCTCCACTAGGGGGCGCAGCAGGTCGGCCAAACGATAGACGGTTGAGAGCCCTTTGGCGGGGAAGTAGACGGTGATGTTGGGAATGCCGGTGGAGTAGTAGGCGGTCGCCACGTCACCCCAGCTCACGGCCACCGTCTCCAGATCGCCGCGGCCAAAGTCGAAGGCGCGCGTCAGGCTGCCCGGCTCGCGGTTCACGATCTCCCCCTCGCGGCGCACCCTCGTCGGCTGGTCGATCACCTCGACCCTCGTGCGCGCCGTACCGCGGCTGATGCGACCGGGGCCGAGGATGCCCAGCGCAAGGTTGTGCGCCCGCGGCACCCGCCGGGCGGCGAGCGCGGCGGCGCAGTCGCTGGGCACGACGTCGAAGCCGACCCCCGGCAGGAGCATGATCTCGCGCGCCTTTGCCGCTTCGTCCAGCGAGGCCGCCAGCTCGAAGACGGCGATCTCGCCAGTGATATCGAGGTAGTGGACCCCCTCCGCCAGACAGCCGTCGAGCATCGGACGGGCGGTGGCGGAGTAGGGGCCGGCGGCGTGGAGCACCGTGTGGATGCCAGAGAGCCCCTCCGTCACCGCGGTGGGATCGTCCAGCGAAAACGTCCGGTGGTCAAGCTTCAGCTCGCCGGCGAGCGCGCTTACCTTTGCGCCGTCGCGCCCGGCGAGGATCGGCTGCAGGCCGCGCTCGACGGCATGTTCGGAGATGAGGCGCCCGGTGTAGCCGTAGGCGCCGTAGATGAGGAGGGAAGGCATGGGGGCTCTCTACCTGTTGGGGTCACTGTAACATGGCGTCGGGGCCGTCGGCTGAAGCAGGGGCGCTGACGCCCGCCGGGAGCGGGCCGGCGTCCTCGAAATTCAGGGGCAGCCAGACCGTGAAACGGGTCATGCCCGGCTGCGATTCCAGTTCGATGGCGCCATTATGCTTGTAGATGACGGCGTTGTAGCTGATGTTGAGGCCCAGGCCGGAGCCGGCGCCGGGTGCCTTGGTGGTGAAAAAGGGTTCGAAGACACGGGACTGCACTGCCTCTGGGATGCCGGGACCGTCGTCTTCGATCTCGACCACGATCCAGTCATCCTCGCGGCGCGTGCGCAGGGTGATCGTCCCCTCGTCGTCCATGGCGTCGGCGGCGTTTTCCAGCAGGTTGGTCCACACCTGGTTCAGCTCGCGCCCATAGCCGTATACGCGTGGTAAATCGGGCGCAAAGTGGCGGTCGACTGCGATACCCTTCTCGAGCCGATGGCGCAGCACCGCCAGGGCGCTCTCGAGGCCGCCGTGGATGTCGACCATCTGCACCGGCGCACGATCGAGATAGCTGTATGATTTCAGCCCCTCTACAATTTTGGAAATCTGTGCTGCGCCGGCGTCTATCTCGCCCAACAGCGCCTCTACCTGCGCCCGGGCGGCAACCCACGCCAGCACCGCGTTCAGTGCGGGGGCATCGTATTTGGCGCCGATCGCATGGAGGCGATCGGTGTCGTAGCCCGCGTCCACCAGCCCGCTCGCAATCTCCCACGGCTCCTCGACGCCGCGCGCCTCGAGCCACGTCTCAACCTCCATCTCGCGATCGCTGCGCGCGAGTGCATCAAGCGCCTCCGCGTTGCCCGGCTGCGCGGCGTGGCGTGCCACCGCCTCGGGCGTGACGTCGTGGCGGGTGAGTTCCACGCTGGCGCGGACGAAGGCCTGCACGCCCTCGTCGAGCAGCGCGGCGCTGCGTCGCATGGCGGCTGCCGGATTGTTTAGCTCGTGGGCCACGCCGGCGGTGAGCGCGCCCAGCTGGGCCATCTTTTCCGTAAGCTGCAGCTGGGACTGGGTGTGGCGCAGGCGCCGGGTGACTGTCTGCAGCAACGCGCGGGCGGCGGAGGGGCTGCGGGCGAGCAGCTCGTCGAGCGCCTCGCGCTCGATGGCGAGCAGCGTCGTCTCGCCGCGGGCGCGCACGGAGGCGGAGCGCGGGGCATCTTCCAGCAAGGCCATCTCCCCGATGACGGCCCCCCGCCCCTTGACGGCAAGCAGCACTTCCTGATTGCCGCTCGCTTTCACTATCTCCAGGTTGCCTCTCTGAATCACGTACGCTCTGTCCCCGGGCGTGCCCTCGGCAAAGAGCTCCTCGCCGTCGGCGAGCATCAGGTGGGCGACGCCAGCCGCCAGCGCCTGGAGCGCCTCGGGTGAGAGCGCGGCGAAGAGGGAGACCTGGCGTAAAAACTGGTAGGGATCTGTCATGGCACCTAATGGCCTGAGCCGGTTGGATAAGGAGCGGGATCGACTGTCGGCAGCGTCAGCCTTTATTATAGTCGCGAGGCGGGCGGCAGGCCAAGGGCGACCGCCTGCGGGGGTGCGGGCGGGCAACCACGGGCGGACGATGGGCAGCAAAAAAGGCGCGCCCCGTGGCGCGCCTTCTGCTGTTACGGTTCTGTCGCCGTTCGGGCCCCCCGGGCCGGCGCGTCAGCCGCTAATCCCGGGCTGCATGGCCGGGGCGGCGCCTGATCTGCCGCCGAAGCCGCGCCGGCCCCCATCTCCACCGTGATGGTGCCGCGGGCCGTGACCACGGCCGAAGCCATCCGGCCCGAAATGAAAGCGGAAGCCGTCGAGTCGCTCCAGCTTCTCCAGCATCTGGTCCGCCTGCTCCTGGGTGATGGCGCCGTCGGCCAGTGCCTCGGCGATGGCCGCTTCGATGCTATTTTGCACCATCTCGCCAATCGCCTCGTGGTCGACGTACGCGGCCACCGCGTGGCGGGCGGCAATCATCTCCGCCTCTTCCTCGCTGAGGGCGCCGGCGTCGACCATCGCCGCCAGCCTCGCCTCGCGCACCTCGGCCTTTGCCGCCTCCAGCTCCTCGACGCTGCTGCCGAGAGCGTCGGCAAGGAGCTGCTGCGGCTCAAGCTCCAGCCCTTGCAGCAGATAGCCGCGGAAGAAGCGGCCGGCGCGTGGTGCGACGTCGCCAGCGAGCAGCGCCTCCGCCTGGGCCTCCGTAATCAACCCTTCGGCCAGCGCCTGCTCGACCGCCGCCGCGCGCGCGGCTTCATGCGCCGCCTCTAGCTCCTCGACGGTGATGCCGAGGGCGTCCGCCAGAAGCTGCTGCTCGTCGACACCGGCAGCAGGGTGGAAGCGGCGGACGCCGGGCGCCGGAGCCTCCAGCGCATCTTCGGGGCCGGATCCTTGCGGATCTTGCTGCGCCTCCGTTTCGGCGCCATCGCTCTGCGCGAGAGCGGCGTAGCCGCCAGCTGCCAGCGCCACTGTCAGCAGCGCACCCAGTCCCATGTATACCAATCGCCTCAACACGCTCATCATGACCTCCATGGTCTTGCGCCCCGGCTCGTCGCCGGGCTCGTTTGTACGACGATGGAAGCGTAGCGGGGAGTTATTCAGAGCGGGTTAAGAACTGTTTACAATCCCATTCAGGCTAGGGTCGGCTCCCCAGCGTTAGCGGCAGCACGATTTCCTCGCCACCCCGCAGCACCGTCATGTCCACCGTCTGCCCCGGCTCGGTATGGAAGACGAGGTAGGTGTTCAGGTCGTCGAAGTTGCCGACCGGGCGGCCGTCGACGGCGACGATCAGATCGCCGCCGCGCCCGGTGGAGAGGTTGGCGGCGAGGAAGCCCGCCTCATCCGCCGGCCCGCCCTCCAGCACATTTACGATGTACGCCCCCTGCGTCTGCGGCAGGCCAAAGAGCTCCTGCTCTTCCAGGGAGATCTCGTCGTGAAAGCCGAGGCCCATGAAGGGATAGGTATACTCCCCTTCGGCAATCAGCACCGGCACGATCTGGCGCACCGCCTGTACGGGAACGGCAAAACCGACGCCGCTGTTCTCGCCGGTGAAGGTGGCGATAGCGGAGCTTACACCGACCAGCTCGCCCGCGAGATTCAGCAACGGCCCGCCGGAGTTGCCGGGATTAATGGGGGCATCGGTCTGGATGACGCCGGGCAGGGAGTAGGAGCTCCCGCTGGCAAGCCGGCGCTGGGAGCTGAGGCTGCGGTCGAGGGCGCTGATGATGCCCAGGCTCATCGAGCCCTGCTCGCCAAAGGGGTTGCCGATGGCGGCGACGAGCTGGCCCACCTGAAGGCTCTCGCCGTCGCCGAGGGGGATCGGCTCCGTCCCCTCCGGCAGATCGGGCACGCGGATGACGGCGAGGTCGCTGTCGATATCCTCGCCGACGACGCTCCCCTCGCGCCGCTCGCCGTTGGCGAAGACGGCCTCTACCGCGGTCGCGCCGGCAATGACGTGGCGGTTGGTCACGATGTTGCCCGCTGCGTCGTAGACGAAGCCGCTGCCGCTGCCGCGCAGGGGAACCAGCAAAAAGACGGTCGCCGGGTTGGCGCGGGCATAGAGCTCCACGAGGCGCCCCTCAAGGTCGCCGGCAGCGAGAATGCCGTCGGGGTCGGCGACGGGAACGACCTCTACCGTCGGCTCAGGCGTGGGTGTGGGCGTTGTCGCCGCCGCCGTCGCCTCGGCGGCGATCGCCGCCTCTTCGGCCGCCGCCGTTGCCCTCGCCGCCTGCTCGGCCTCCACGCCAGCCGAGACGGTGGCGACGATGGCTTCGGTGTCGACGGGGACGACGGTGACCGCGGGCGTATCCGCGGTCGCGGCGCAGCCGGCGAGGGCGACGAGCAGAGTCGAAAGAAGGAGAAGCGTACAAATCTTGCGCAGCATACGTGATTTTCCTTGGCTGAACAGGCAGTGCTCACACAACAGGGGGGCAGTGTAGCGCGGCGGCGGCGCCTGTGGAAGCGACGGCGCCAATATCAAATGGAGAATTTAGAAACGCCCGCGCAGCGCCAGTTTTCTCGCGCCTTTTGACGCGCTCTTGCCCGCGGTTAAACTACTCTTTACCGGATCTGAACCATTTCTAAATTTACCCCGACTATGCTGGGGGCAGACAATCCGCCCGGCGAGCGCGCGCCGCCCAGGGCTGAAGGAACGAGGGAACGAATGGCCGCAACGATTCTGGTGGTGGACGACAAGGCGAACGTGCGCACGCTGCTGCGCGACTACCTGCAGGAGCAGGGCTTTGCGGTGGCGACGGCGGAGAACGGCCGCGTCGCCCTCTTCGTGGCGCGGGAGGCAAGACCGGACCTGGTCCTCCTGGATCTGATGATGCCGGAAATGGACGGCTACGCCTTTATCCGCAACTTCCGCAAAAGCTCAGATACGCCAATCATTCTCCTCACGGCCAGCGTGGAAGAGACGGACAAGGTGCTGGGGCTGGAGATGGGCGCCGACGACTACGTCACAAAACCGTTTGGCATGCGCGAGCTGGTAGCCCGCATCCGCGCCGTGCTGCGGCGGGCCAACGGCGGCGTGCAGGCGCGCGACGTGGTGCGCGTGGCTGGGGTGGAGCTGGACCACGATGCGCGCCGGGTGACTGTGGACGGCGAGCCGGTGTCGCCGACCCCCTCGGAGTTCGACCTGCTGTCGACGCTGATCGCTTCCCCCGGCCACGTCTTCAGCCGCATCGAGCTGCTGGAGCGGCTGCAGGGGACTGTAATCGAAGGAGCGGAAAAGACGATTAACGTCCACGTGCACAACCTGCGCCACAAGATCGAAGCCGATCCCTCCGACCCGGCGTACATCGAGACGGTTTTCGGCGTCGGTTACCGCTTCGCTCGCCCATGACGCGCTCGCTCTCCGTTCGTCTCACGCTCATCTTTCTGGCGGTCAGCCT
>JAWVYW010000195.1:0-6726 GCA_033722535.1 Promineifilaceae bacterium (SeqCode) | reverse complement strand
TCATCGAATCGTCTTCGGGCCAGGCCCAACTGTCGACACCCTGGGCATCGGCATCCCCCTCCGGCCAGGCCCAGCTATCGACGCCCTGGGCCTCCGCGTCCCCTTCCGGCCAGGCCCAGCTGTCGACGCCACTGGCCTGCGCATCACCCTCTGTCCAGGCCCAGCTATCGACGCCGTGTGCTTCCGGCGCCGCACTGACGTAGTTCAGCTCGGCGTAAAGCAGGCGCGAGTCCTGGCTCATCGCTCCCACCAGGGTCACAGCGCTCGTCCCTTCCGGCGCCTGCAAGAGGTAGATCTGCGCGTCATCCACCAGGGAGCGGATCAGGGTTGTTCCGTGAGTCTCGTGGATCGCCTCTAAAGATGTTCCCGCCGCTAGCCGGACGACGATCTCATCCGCTTCATGGGCAACGACTGTGCCCTCGCCATGAGCCGGGCGCGCAGCGCCGATCCACAGAAGTACCAGCAAAAGCGCGCCTGCCAGGGCCCCTGAGAGAAGCCGCCGTGTTACCATCTCCATCTCTACCTCCTGATCGATACCAGTTTATATACTCACAGCCTATCGCTGCCCAATTAGAATGAAGGGTGCCCAATAGTAAGGGTGCGAAAAGTTATCCTTGAGCGCACGTTGGGCCGCACGGAGAGCGGCGGCGCGGTTTTGAAACTGTTGCTCCTGCAGGCGGCCGTACCAATCCTCCATTAGCCGGGCCGTGGTCTCATCCTGAACGAGCCAGAGGCTAACCAGCAGGCTCACCGCCCCTGCGCCGAGAAAGGCGCGCGCCAGGCCAATTACTTCATCCGCCCCGAGCACCGTCCCGCGTCCCGACTCACAGGCGCTGAGTGTGACAAGCGCATTGTCGAGCTCGATTTGCAACACGTCGGCCGCCGTTAGCCAGCCGTCGGCCAGCTTCAGCGCCGAGAACATCGGATTATCTGCGCGGAATAGCCCATGGCAGGCCAGGTGCAGGATGTTGTAGGCCGGCGCCTCATCGACAACGGCGGTGACCGTCGCCTCGTCGTCCAGACGCACGTCAGACTCCGGCAGCCGGCGCGCTACTGCCGCCACCTCCGTCTGCACCGCCGGAATGGCCCGATCGGCGACGCCGGCAATCAGGGCCCGTCCGGCGCCGGGCGCCGGACGATGGGCGCAGAGGGTGAGAACGGTTGCGCTGGGCGCGTAAGCGATCTCCAGCCGCTCCAGCAGATATTGCTCGCCGTCGAAGAGCGCATGGAACGGGACCTGGTGGAGCACGTCGTGGGGGATGACCGTCACCGACTGCGGACGCTCGCTCGTTTCTGCACCTAAATAGTGCTCCACAGGGGCGATCAGCGCCTGGTAAAGCCCATGTAATACCCGCTGTGCCGAGCGCTCCAGCAGCGCCATGTGGCGGCGAGCAAACTCCTGACCGGCGCGGAAGCGATCCCACTGAACGTTTAACCGCTGCACCAACCGCCGCACCGTCGTTACCGAAGCAGGAGAGATGACACTTTCCAATCGTGTGCCTTCTCTGACGAAGATCAGAATCTCGTCGCCGACCACCTGGTAGGTCAGCAGCAACGTGTCGCGCGGCAAACCAGATAAAATCTCATCCAGCGGCAGCGCGCGGAAGGGATCGCTACTGCCGCCGGACAACCCGCTCCGCAGGCGCAGGCGCTGGATCTGCTGCTCCAGCATCTGCGCGCGCAGCAGGAGCTGCGCCCGGGCGGGCGCTTCGACGCCGTCGCCGTCTCGACCACTGCCCAGGAGCTCGTTATAAACGGCGTTCAACTCTGCCTGAAGCTCGCCCAACTGGTCGCCAACGTCAGAGCCTGGCGCCGGGGCGGCTGAGGCGACGCCGGCGAGAAGATCGACCAGGGAGCGCGAACGCGCCTGTTCGGCAACGGCAAAGGCGCGCGCCGCGCCGGTTTCGTCTCCGGATTCGAGATAGAGCCGGAGCAAATCCTCGTACGCCGTTACCTTATCGTGCAGGAAGGAGACGCGCATTGACTCGTGCACTACCGTGCCCCGCATCTGCTCGATTCCGTCGATCGCCGCTTCCAGAAACTCAACCGCTTCCTGACTGCGTCCCTGCAGGCGGCGCAGGTGCCCCAGGCGCTGGATGAGCCGGTACTGTAGCTGAGGAAAGACGAGAGAGGCCGAAAGAGATTGCGCCTGCAGAAGGTGATGCTCGGCGGTCGCGACGTCGGGTAACAGAAGATCGGCCAGCCGCATGTGAGCATAAACCTGCTGCACCGGCCACCCGGAGTCCCCCTCGACGAGCGCCAGCCCGGAACGAGCCAGCGCCAGCGCGGCGTCGTCTCGCCCACGCGCCGCCTCCAGCGCCGCCTGCTCCAGCCGCACGCTGCACAGCAGGGGAACATTATTGGCGTCCGCAAAAAGGCCGGCGGCGCCATCGAACGCGCGGGCCGCCTGCTCGAACTGGCCCAATGACAGGAGCGCTGCGCCCATCCCCCACAGCGAGCGCGCCTGGTAGTAAGACATCCCTGCGGCTTCAAAAGCGCTTGCCGCCGCGCGATAATCGGTTAACGCCTCCGGGTAAAGATTTAGCGCCTGATAGACGTCGGCCCGGTGGAGGTCGACGAAGATTTCATTTGCCGGTGCCGATACTTCTGCGGAGAGCCGACGCGCCTCTTCTAGCGCCTCCAGGCTGCGCGTGTAGTTGCCGAGCAGCAGGTGCGCCTCCCCACGGTTGATCAGCGTCTCCATCTGGAGCAAGCGCCGTCCGGCCTCGGCTGCCGTCGCCGTCGCCGCCTCAAAGGCAGCAAGGGCATCGCCGGCGCGGCCGAGATTAAGCAGAATCAGGCCGCGATTATTGCGCAAATCGCCCAGTTGCTCCTCCATCCCCACCTGAAGATAGAGCCGCTCCGCGGCGTCCAACGCCTCCAAGGCGGCGTCGTACTGGCCCACGCGGCGCAGACAGATGGCGCGATTGTGCTGGATAAGGGCGGCCACTGTCGCCACCTTCGGACTATCATCCAACTGCGCCAGCTGCGCGAGCGTCTGCTCGCCCACCGCCAACGCTTCCTGGTGGCGCCCCAGTTCGCTGAGCACGTGCATCCGGCCGACGTTGGTTCGCATCGCCGGCAGCACCTCTTCCAGCGCCAGATATTGGTCATGCGCGCTGCTGATCATCGCCAGCGCCTCACTCAGTTCGCCGCTGAAAGCATGGATCTGCGCCCGAAGATAGGCAACACGGGGAAGGAGCGCCGTCACCGCGGCCGATTGGGCCGCATGCTCGCACACCGTCGCCAGCCGGCGCGCCTGATCCAGGTCACTACGGGCGAGGTTCATCGCCCGGTCCAGGAGCTGCTCCAGGCCCTCTTCCGTCAGCAAGCCGCGCTCGCGCAGCGTGGCAACCTGCGCGTGTCGATCGGCTAGCTCGAGGAGAAGAACCATCAACGCATCGTCGATGGCTAGGTTGGTCACGGCACCCCTCACGCCTCAGCCGGTTGCCTCCGGCAGAGGCAATTCTATTTCGACCTGGTCGTTGCACAGGAGGATTGTGTGGCCGACAAGGGTCGAGCCGGACCATTGGCCGGACCGCAGGTCTGGAAAGAAGAACTCTCCTAGCTCGTCCGTCGTCGTCAGGCCAATCTCCTCGCCGCCGTAAAGAAGCTGAGCGCTAAAGTGGGGAGGCTCCGACCCCTCCAGCGGGTAGACCTGACCCATGAGCTCGAATCCGGAGCCGCCAATCTGCGGCTGAAGATTAATGGCGATCTCCGCCAGATCTGTCTCATAGAGCAGCTGCCGCGCATTTTCCGCGCTCGCCAGCCCGCCCGGCGAACGCACACCGGACAGCACAAGCTCGGAGCCGCTATCGAAAGTAAGGGCCGCAGTCAGGCGACGGAGGATCCCGGGCCCGCGCTGTCGCTCGAAGCGCGCGCTCACCCGCTCGCGTTTGGCGCGACGCGTGCGGAAACGCCGCTTCAGCTCCTCCCGAATCGAAGGCGGCGGCGTCCCCAACACAACCCCCTCACTCACCTGCTGGAAGCGTCGCAGCCAGGCCAGCACGTCGTGGACCTCTGGACCGGCGGCGGCAACCTCTCTCTCAACCGCGGCGGCATCCTCTTCTGTTAGCTGCCCTTCCAGCCAATCTAGCAAGCGCTCAAAGGTAAGCTCTGTTAGTTTGTCCATTTGTCCTTTATCCCGGACTACCCTCTGGTCTCACTGAGGCTCGTGTATGTCCTCACAATAGGTATGCGGGACGAAGGGATAAAAATACATCAATCTTGTTACACTCATTTGTCTATCTCTTGCAAAATCGTTTTCAAGCGCTCCAAACAGCGGGCGCGGGTCGGTCCCACACTACCGACGGCGATGTCCATCTCTTTGGCGACTTCTTCATAAGAAAGCTTCTCGGGCGCGAAGTAAAGCGCCCTCAGCAAGGTGCGACAGCGTTCGTCGAGGACGTCCATCCCCTGCTGCAGCCAGTGGACGGCCTCCCATCGCCGCAGCGCCCGCTCACCTCTTTCGTCGGGAAGCAGGTACATCCTCTCGCTCAGGTCATCCGGGCCATGCACCCGCTCCCGATTCGTCCGTTCTAACAGACGCCAGGTATGGCGGCGGGCCACCGTCGCCAGCCACGCTTTCAAATTACTGTCCTCGTCCAGATCGTCCATCTGCTCAATGAAGATGGTGAACGTCAGCTGCAGAATGTCGGCCGCATCGGCCTCGGTGAGGCCGTAACTTAAAGGGATTGAGTAGATCAGGCGCTCATACTTCTCGAGCACCCGCTTCCAGGCGCGGCTATCTCCCGCCCGACAGGCCTGTAGAAGCGCCGGGTCCGAATCGTGGATCATGCCGTCGCAACCCACAGCGTCAACCCCGTCCCTCTGCGCGCGCCCATCTGGTAGATAGCAGGACTACTGTCCAGTTCAGACATACTATTAAGGTCCGGTACTGTAAAGCACTGCTAGTCTTCACGACGATCTCGGTTCGGGCGGCGACGGGCTTCTGGTAGGACTGCCTCACTGGCGGCGTTACCGTCATCGTACACTTTTATAAGAAATCTGCATCGACTCCGCCGGAGGCTGTATTTGCCGATTATACGCAAAGGCCGTGAAATTGGCTATAATCGGCGCCGATTGACAAGTGGCGACCACCCACGAAGGAAATGCTTTATGTTCATTGTCGACGCCCATCTCGATCTCGCCTACAGTGCACTACGCTACGGGCGCGATCTGACCCAGGACGTGGAGACTGTTCGCCAGAGCGAGTCGCGGCAAAGACGGCATCCAAACGGCGTTATCACCACCACTATCCCTGACCTCCTGGAAGGCAAGATCGGTCTCGTCTTCGGCACCCTCTTTGTGATGCCGGAGTCGGGCAACCGCAGCGAGCCGGATAACCTGCGCCTGGTGTACAGCGACCGCGACGGCGCCTACCGTGCTGCTGGTAAGGAGCTGGACTACTACCATCGCTTGGCCGACGAGGTAGAGCGAGTGCGAATCGTGGACGATCTGGATGGGCTGGAGGAAGTGGTCGCCAGCCACAAGGACGGCGAGACGCCCCTGCTGGGCATCGTCCCCCTGATGGAGGGGGCAGATCCAATCCGGGCGCCGGAGGAAGTGGAAGAGTGGTATGAGCGCGGCGTGCGTATCGTCGGCCCAGCCTGGGATGATACCCAGTATGCAGCCGGTGCCTGGCGTGGGCGCGGCGGCTTCACACACGAGGGACGCGAGCTGATGGAAATCATGGCCGATCTGGGCATGATTCTCGACATTACCCACCTCAGCGAGGAGGCGTCCCTGGAAGCGCTGGAACGTTACGAAGGCGCCATCGTCGCCACTCATGCCAACGCCCGCGCCCTGGTTCCGGGCGCGCGCCAACTCGACGACAACCAGCTTCGCCGGCTGGCCGAGCGGGACGGCGTCGTGGGTATCGTGCTCTACAATCGCTTCCTGAAAAAGGGGTACACGCCGAGTGATCCGAAAGAGAGCGTCACGGTGGACGACGTAGTGGCGCACATTGACCACGTCTGCCAGCTTCTCGGCGACGCCAACCATGTCGGCATCGGCAGCGATCTTGACGGCGGCTTCGGCTACGAAGATATCCCCGCCGAGATCGACACCGCCGCCGATCTGGCTAAAATTGCCCCCGCCCTCCGCGAGCGTGGCTACGACGAGGAGGCGGTGGCCAACGTTATGGGGGAGAACTGGCTGCGGCGGTTGCGGACGGCATTTTCCGAAGATTAGAAGCGCTCGCCCCCTCAGCTCAAGGCCATAATCGTCTCCTGACTCCCCGCCACAATCTCCGCCTGCACCGCCCCGTTCGATAGCTCCTGCAGCGAGGCCTGGAAGGGCGGAAAGTACTCGACGGCGAAGCGGGCGGTGACGGTAACGTCGGCGGCGAATGCTTCGTCGAGGATCTGGCCCTCGTGCGCTGCGACCAGCAGGCGTGTCTGCTCAAAGAGGGAGTACGGCACGGAGAAGGCAACGGTGTGGGTGAGCACTTTACGCGCCCGCGCTACCTCCTCCACTGCCGCCCGCGCCGCATCGCCATACGCGCGGACGAGGCCGCCGGTGCCCAATTTCGTCCCACCAAAGTAGCGTGTGACGACCAGCGCGGCATCTCCCAGCCCGCTCCCCTGCAAGACGGCCAGCACCGGTCGCCCCGCCGTTCCTGACGGCTCGCCGTCGTCGCTGCAGTGGGCGATGGTGCGCGCGCCGTGGCCGACGACGTAGGCCGGCACATTGTGCGTGGCGTCGGCGAAGCGCCCCTCGATTTCT
>JAWVYW010000194.1:0-6819 GCA_033722535.1 Promineifilaceae bacterium (SeqCode) | reverse complement strand
TGGCGCACTGATCCCCAGGGAGAGGCGTACGTTCATCTGACAGTCCCCTTCCCCGAGGTGCGTCGCCGTTACGGGATTGCCGCTGGCGAGCGCGTCGAGTTGCTCCTGATGGGTACAGTAGACCACGCTGGCGTCGGTTGCCGCTGCAGCGCCCACGCCTCGGCGCGGGGTATAATGGGCCACCTCTTCCTCGCCGACGCGCCGGTGGTGCTTGCCGATATGGAGGCGGGGCTGGAACATCTGGGGCGGGGGACGGTGGAACACGCCGACGCCCTGCTCGTGGTTGTCGAGCCTTACTTCCGGGCGCTTGAAGCAGGGCAGCGGATCGAGCAGCTGGCGCGCGAGCTAGGCGTCCCCCGCATCTACATCGTCGCCAACAAAATCCGCTCCGACGCCGAAGCGCAGGCGATCCGCGCCTTCTGCGACCGCCACCGGCTGGAGCTGCTCGCCGCGCTGCCTTACGACGAGGCGGCGCTGGCGGCGGAGATGGCGGAGACGACGCTGCTAGAGATGGCGCCGCAGGGGCCGCTGGCCCACGCGCTGGACGACCTTGCCGACGCATTGCTAACCGAGGTCGGACAGCCAGTAGTATAACCGCGCTATGGAGACGCGCGGCTGCACCGTCGCGCGCCGATTTGCGGCCGATTTGTAGGCCGAAAGGAGATTGTGATGGAGATCGTCGAACTGTGGTGGCTCTCTCTGGCCATTGCCGCCGTCGTCGTAGTCGTGGTCGCCGTGCTGCTGGGGCTGATCATCGCCGCCGCCAAGCGTATCGACCAACATGCGGAGGATATCTGGATCGTGGGCAAGCAGATCGCGGGCAACACCGTCTCGATCTGGATGCTCGAACAGACCAAGCAGGAGGTCAACACGATCCGCCGCAATGTCGAGAGCCTAACCGACACGGCCCGCGCTATCGACGAGCGGCTGCAGAAGCTGAGCTGAACCCGAGCGCGGTGCCTTCGCCTCAGGTGAAGTTGCTGCGAGAGAAGAGGGGCTGCGATGGAGTTGCTGACAACGTTAACACTGATTTACGTCGCCATCCTCGTGCTGGCCGTTGCCGCCAGCCTGATCATCATCCTCTATTACCTGTGGCGCATCGGCACGGCGCTGGAGGCGACGAGAGAGGCGTTGGCTGCCGTCGCCGACGCGACGGAGACGCTCGACGCGCCGATGGCGCTGCTCCAGCAGAAGTCGGCGGCGTGGGCGCAGCAGACGGCAGAGGCGGAGGCGAGCCTGACAGAGGTCGAGGAGGCGCTCGGCGCGCTGACCGGAGAGCCGGCAGGCGCGGAACGGAGGTAAGGACGCCATGGACAGTGTAGTCGAAATTATCTGGTGGATTGGCCTCCTGGGGGCGCTGATTCCCACGGCGATCATTTTGAAGGAGGTGGCGCTCATCGTGCGCGAGCTGGGGCACATTCTGCAGCTGGCGCAGCTGACCCACCGCGCGGCCGAGGGGGTCGCCGCTCACGTGCAGGTGGTACCGCGGATGGGCGCCCTTGCCGAGCCGGCCGAGGAGCTGAGCGAGGCACTGGTGCGTTTGCAGGGCGCGGTGAGCCGGGTTCAGGCAGCCCTGCCGGCGACGGGGAGGGTAAGACGATGACAGTGCTCCTCGTCGTTCTCTCAGTACTCGCCCTCTGGGCCTTTCTGACGGTGCTGGTCATCGGGCTATTGCTGATCCTGAAAGTGCTGGAAAGCGTGCGCCAACGGCTGGAGAAGATCGCCTTTGGCGTGCGCGCGATCGAGCAGGAGACGAAAGCGCTTGCGCCGGGGACCCAGGCGCTCGGCGCCGGTCTCGGCGGCGTAGCCGCTTCGTCGGAACGCGCAGCTGTGGCCCTCGATCAGGTTGCGGATAGCCTCGGACCCGCCGTTGGGGCGCTTAGCCGCCGGCGCCCGTAGTGTGCGTGAAAGACAAAGGAGGCACTGATGCCCCAAAGATTGATTGTTTCCCCGACGACCGCCGACATAGCCGAACCGCTCGCAGATGAACAAAGCCGTAACTTTCCCAACCAGGTAGGGAATGTGGCCGGCGCGACGATGGATGAGCTGGCCGAACGGTTGATGAAAAGGGCCGGTCGGGAGGAGATGCCCGGCCCCCTCAAGAAGGTGGTCGTCTTCTGGATGAGCGGCATGGGCTGCGATGGCTGCACCATTTCCACCCTCGGCGCGACTGAGCCGACGGTGGAGGAACTGCTGACCGGCTCCATTCCCGGCGTGCCCATCGTCGTCCTCCACCACTACGCCGCTTCGATCGAGTCCGGCGACGCCTTTACCCACGCTCTGGAGCAGGCGGCGAAAGGGGAGCTCGACGATCCGTACGTCATCGTCTACGAGGGCTCCATCCCAGACGAAAATCTGACCGTCTACGGCGAGCCATGGGCTGCCGAGGGCTCGCTGCCGACCTGGGCGCCGGACGAGGAGCGGCGGTCAGTACCGACCGCCGAGTGGGTGTACCGCCTGGCGCCGGGCGCCGCGGCGACGATCGCCATTGGCACGTGCGCCACCTGGGGCGGCATCCCCGCCGCCGAGGGCAATCCGACGGGGGCGATGAGTGTCATGGATTTTCTGGGCGAGGAGTATCGCAGCGCTTACGGTCTGCCGGTGATCAATGTACCGGGCTGCGCTCCCGTGGGCGATAACTTCACCGAGACGGTCGCCATGCTCCTGCTGTTTCTCAACAAGCAGGCGCCGCTGCCGGAGTTCGACGAGATCGGCCGGCCGGCCTGGCTATTCAAAGAGACCGTCCACCGGCACTGCCCGCGCGCCGGCTGGTATGAAGAGGGCACCTTCGCCGAAGAGTATGGGGACCGGGAATGTCTGGTGGAAATCGGCTGCTGGGGCCCGGTTGTCAATTGCAACATCACCGAACGGGGCGCAGTGGGCCACATGGGCGGCTGCATGGTCGCCGGCGGCGTCTGCATCGGCTGCACCATGCCCGGTTTCCCTGACAAATTCACGCCTTTTTACAAGAAGCCGCCGGGCTCCACCTTCTCCACCACCGGCTCGCGCCTGCTGGGGATGTTCGTGCGCCCCCTGCGCCGCCTGAGCCAGCTGGAGCGCAACCGCGAATCGCGCTGGCACGACGAGGTGCCCTCCGGCTGGGCCCTCGAGTACGATACGACGACGGTGACGCACAAGGTCGTGGAGTACTTCTACCACAAGCTGCAATATTTCCGCGCCGAAAAGCCGGGGCGGCAGGACGAGGTCGAGCAGTACTCGAGCGGGTGGGTAACACCGGCGGAAGCCGCCTATGGCGAGCACTACCAGGTGCTGCCGGAGAAGCGCGCGAAGCTGGCGGCGCGCCACAATGCGCCGCGGCGAGAGTGGACGGCGCCTCAGGCGCTGGAGAGAGAGGTCCCCGTGAGCCCATCCGTGGACCCGTACGGACTGGTCCATCACGATCTAGAGGAACGAGAATAATGTGCTTTCAGAATCTTCCGATTGAATTTGACGAACAGGGGCGCGCCTATCTGCGGGAGGAGGTCGAGAATCCCTACGCCTACCAGCGACACGAGATCGACCGCTCGCGTATCGAAGAGCTGCTGGCGCGTAACGGCCACATCAAAGATGTCAACATCGATCCGGTGACTCGTGTGGCGGGTGCGCTTGCCTTCCACTCCGTCGTAGACCTGAAAGAGCGTCGGGTTTACGAGGCGAACTCCGTCGCCACCCTCTTCCGAGGCTACGAGGTAATTCTGAAGGGGCGGGACCCGCGCGACGCAATGTTCATTTCCAGCCGCGTGTGCGGCGTCTGCGGCGGCGTCCACTCGGTCGCCTCTTCGCTGGCGATCGAGATGGCCTTCGGCATCGCGCCGCCGCCGCTGGGCCTAGCCCTGCGCAACATCCAGCTGGCGCTCGACTTCTGCCTCGACAACCCGCTCCACCTCTACATCCTCGCCGGCCCAGATTTTTCGGAAGTAGTGGTGAAGAATACCAACCCCAGCCTCTGGGAGCGGGCGAAAAAGGCGGAAACGCGCCACGCCGATGTTCACGGCTATGAGACGATTGCCGAGATCATGACGGCGCTCAACCCGCTCACGGGCCAGCTCTATCTGGAGGGGTTGAACGCCACCCGCGTGCCCCGAGAAGCGTACGCCATTCTCTACGGCAAGTACCCCCACCCGCAGACTGTCGTCCCCGGCGGGCTGTCGACCACCGTTTCGCTGAAGGAGCTCAACGAGACGCACAACCGGATCGTGCGCACGCTCGACTTCGGCAAGAAGGGCGTCTTCATCTGGAATGAGCTAACTGACTTCTTCTACGACGCCGATCCGCGCTATAAGGAGGTGGGGAAGCGGCCCAAGAACCTGATGGACACGGGCATCTGGGATGACCCCTTCGCCTATGACGGGACGTACGCGAACGCGCCCGAGTGGGGTCTGCGGCGCTGGGCCACGCCGGGCATCGTGATCGACGGCGAGCTGGTGACAACAAACCTGCACCACATCAACGTGGGGCTGGAAGAGTTCGTGGAGCACTCCTACTACGAAGATTGGTCCAACGAGACGCTGCGCCACCGCTTCGATCCCGCGGGCAACCCCATTTCGCCGCACCACCCGTGGAACAAAGAGACGAAGCCCGCACCCGTACACAAGAGAAGCTGGAAGGACCGCTACACCTGGGATACCTGCCCCCGTTGGGACCGCCACGTGATGGAGGCCGGGACGTATGCCCGCATGTGGACGACGGCGGCGGCGCAGCAGCTACCCCACACGCGCTTCCTCGAGTCGACGGGGCACAGCCTGAAGATGCACGTGCCCAAGACGGTGCTGCCGGCGATGGACCTGGAGTGGCGCATTCCCGAGGTCTGGAACGCGTTTGAGCGCAACCGCAACCGTGCGTACCACATCGTCTACTGCCAACTTGTAGCGTACGAAAACCTCCTGCTGGCGATGGACCTGCTGAAGCGCGGCTACACCAAGGTCGCCACGCCCTACGAGGTGCCCCAGGACCACCGTATCGGCGTCGGCTTCTGGGGCGCGGGGCGCGGCTGGCTGACCCACCATCTGGAGATGGACAAAGGGGCGCTGATCAACTACCAGATTATCACCCCCTCCACGATTAACGCCGCGCCGGTCGACCCCTTCGGCAACCCCGGGGCATATGAGGAGGCGGTGCTGAACACGCCGATCCTCGAGGAGTTTGATAAGCCGGAAGAGTTTACCGGCATCGACATCTTCCGCGCCATCCGCTCCTTCGATCCCTGCATGCCGTGCACCACGCACATCTACGCCGACGATCACGTCGTCTCGCGGGAAGTCAACACCTGTGGCTGTGGCATTGAGTAGCGGCGATCCTGCGAGGGAGCAGCGCCCGCGGGTGCTGATCGGCGGCGTCGGCTACCGCTGGCTGCGTGACGCCTCCTTCGGCCTCGTCGTCAGCGATAGACTGGCGACGATGACCTGGCCCGACCGCATTCGCGTCGACGACCTCGGCTACGGCGCCATCTATGCCGGTCAGGACATCGCCGCCTTTGCGCCCGACCGGCTAATTTTGCTCGCCGGGCACGAGCGGGGGCGGGAGCCGGGGCGGCTTTACCGCTATCAGTGGCAGCCGGTGACCTGCAAAGCTGAGGAGCTCCAGGCGCGCATCCGCGAGGCGGGCGCTGGCGTGATCGACCTTGATCACCTGCTGCTCATCGCGCACCATTTCAAGCAGCTTCCGCCCTCCGTTTCCCTCTTTGAGGTCGAGCCGGTGGAGAAAGCAGGCGGAGAAGCGCTTAGCCCCGCCGTCGCCGAGCTTGTGCCGTCCGTCATCCGCGTGGTGCGCGAGGAAGCGCTCGCCATCGCCCAGGAGGCCTAACCGATGGTCAAACCGTCTGTCATGCAACCCCGTCCGGCGCTGTTGTTGCTCCTGCTTGCGGGGGCCACAGCGACGATCCTGATCACCGCGCTGCTTTACCTGGCACCCGCGTTTGGGCTGCCGCTGGTCGACCTGCCGCTGCTGGTCGGCGGGATCTTCAGCGAGGATCGCGATGTGGCGCTGGGGCTGGGATACGCGATCTTCTTCCTTTCCGGCACGTTTCTCATCCCCTTTCTTCTCGGCGTCGCCTGGTCGCGCCTCCCGGGGGACCCGGTGACGTTTCCCGGCGCCGTGCTGAAGGGGCTGCTCTTCAGCATTGGTTTTTTCATCCTCTCCGGGCTTACCATCTGGGTGTTGGGCTGGCTGAACCAGATCGACGCTCTGGAGGTGGGGGGGCCGTTTGCCCTGAACCAGGGGCTGACGGCGGCGCTCATTCTGCTGCTCGGGCATCTTGTTTATGGGGTGGCGGCGGGGCTTGTCGCCGCCATGGGGCGCAACATCTCGCCGATCGACGTCGTCGGCTGGGATGGATACCAGCACGGGCTGAAGCCGCCTGTAGGACGGGAAGCGGTAAAGGTCTTCGGCGGCAACGGCGCCCACGGCTACAAGGCAGTTGGTAAAGAGTATGCCGCGCCCGGCGAATAAGGGCGACGCGCGGGCTGCGCGTCTGAGAGGCGACGGAAACGGGCACGCCAGGGGGCGTGTGCTGGTCGCCGGGGTGGGCAACGTCCTCCGCGGCGACGACGGCTTCGGCCCGGCGGTGATCCAGGCTTTGCAGGAGGCGGGGGTGCCTGACGACGTGCGCCTGTTCGAGTCGGGCATCGGCGGCATCAACCTGGTGTTGGAGTTGCTCGAGGGCTATGAGATGCTGATTCTGGTTGACGCCGTGGAGCGCGAGGGGCCGCCCGGCCGGCTCTTTTTGCTGGAGCCGGAGCTGCCGCCGCTGGAAAGCTTCGACGACATGGAGCGGCACGCGCTGGCGACCGACACCCATCAGGCGGTGCCGGGGCGGGTGCT
>JAWVYW010000193.1:0-6879 GCA_033722535.1 Promineifilaceae bacterium (SeqCode) | reverse complement strand
TTCGTTCGGGGTAGTAGACCAGCGTTGCCAGCGTGCGCTTTTCTGCTTCGACCAGCGTCTGCGAAAAATGTTCTTCTATTTTGCGCCTGATACTGCCAGAGCCGTTGCGCAGCACGTGGAGAAAGGCTTCATATTCGCCGTGAATGTCGCTGACGAAGTGCTCGGTCCCTTTGGGCAGATGGAGCGTGCTCGTCAGATTGATGATTTCTGTGGCAGCACTATCGATAGTGGGATACTGCTGGGCGAGCAGGCGGAGATAGCGCAGCTCCTGTTCGTCAAAGGGCATAAGTCATTCCTCTTCCGGATGGCCGATCTGCGGCTATTGTAGCACGGAACAGGTGATACACTTGAAGCTAATCAAGGTGACGGGGCCGGGCGCTTGATGCCATTATCGATTCGCTTGTGCGGATGTTACCTACGCCTTTTGCCGAAACGCGACTACTTTCTGCCGATAGTAGGGAAATCCCCCATTTCATTTTAGCGGGAGCTGCGGCATCATAAAAGTAGTGTATAGTGCCGAAACGTTGTCGTCACGAACCCCATGGCACACGCTGTCTTTCGTGCTGGGAAAGTCTGTATCACAACGCCCCAACAAGTGAGTAGTTTCGCTTAGTGCGTGCAATGGCGGCATCAAGCGGCGCCAACGTTCAATTCGGAAGGAGGATACCTACACATGTTAAGGTGGATCATTATACTGCTGGTAATCGCTCTGGTGGCAGCTGTGCTCGGCTTCGGTGGCATCGCCGGTGCCGCAGCAGGCGTCGCCGAGATAATCTTCTACATCTTCATCGCTCTGGTGGTCATTGCGGTGATCCTGGGGCTCGTACGAGGCTTCTAAGAGAGAGCCGTACGCCCACAACTCTAAACATCTCCGCTCTGTCCCTCTGAGCTCGATACCCAGAGGGACAGAGCAAATATTGATTCCCCGAGCCACATTGCGCAACTGGCAGCGCGTCTGGCATAAGCTCACCTGAGCCAGCTCTCGCGGCGTGTGCCAGGTCGCCAATTGAGCCCGTTCCCCTCCCCTCTCGGCGCACAAAACACCCTCCGCACCGTCGTCACGCTTCCACAGCGGCGACTGCTTCTTCATCGGAACAAGCTACGCACCCCCCTCCCGCACTTACACTGTGTGTCACAGAAAAAGGTCACCATGAAATGGTAAGCTTTCCTTCTGGGCGAACCTCAACAATTCGGTGCGCGACGAGTTGGACGGTCGTCGCAACGTTGACAACGATGATTTGGCGCTGCTACACTTAAGATAGGTGCAGGAGACGACGACAGGGCCAGTATGGCAACCCCACCCTCTTTTCTTTCCAGCTTCGTCGGTAGAAGCGAGGAGTTGGAGCTAATAACCAGCTTTTTGCGAGATGAAGCTGTCCGCCTTCTTACCCTCGTCGGGCCCGGCGGCAGCGGCAAGACGAGGCTGGCGGCGCGGGCGGCTGACAAACTGGCGCTGACATTCGAAGATGGACTGTGCTGGGTCGACCTCTCGGCGCTCCAGCGCGCGGACCAGGTTCCACGGGCCGTGGTCACAGCACTAGATTTTGCCGCCGCTCCTCTGGCTGACTCTCCCGAAGAGCTGCTCGCCGACTTCCTCGACGACCGCCATCTACTACTGGTGCTCGACAACTGCGAACACTTGCTAGACGCTTGCGCCCATCTGGCAGAGCAGTTGCTCTTGCGATCTGCTGGGCTGCGCATTCTCGCCACGAGCCGCCAACGACTCAATGTCCCGGGCGAAACGAACCTCATAATCCCAGGCCTCCCTCTACCCGATCCGGCAGACCCGACGCGCTCCGGCGAGGCAGGTACTGCTCTGCAGCGGTCTGATGCTGCTCGCCTCTTCCTGCAGCGGGCGCGCCAGGTGGATCCCTTCTTTGAGATTACGGCCGCTTCCGCCGAGGGTGTCGAGGCGATCTGCCGCCAGGTCGACGGTATGCCCCTGGCAATCGAGCTCGCAGCCGCCGCTGTGCGTAGCTTTTCCGCACCGGACATCGCCGCGCACCTACAACAGCACCTCGATCTTCTCAGCCAGGGGAGCCGCACCGCGCCGGCACGCCAGCGATCGCTCCGCGCCACGCTGGCCTGGAGCTATGGGCTGCTCGATAAAGAGGAACAAGTGCTTTTCCGGCGCCTCTCCGTCTTCCGCGGCTCATTTTACGCGACAGCGGTCGAAGCGGTGGCCTCGGCCGGGCAAGGGGCCGTCAGCCGCGAGAAAGGCTCGGTGGGGCTGGCGCCGGAGATCGTTTATCCACTACTCGCAAATCTCGTTGAGAAGTCAATGCTGGTCAGGGAAAGGCGCTCGAATAGCCCGGCTACCTATCGGATGCTCGAGATGGTACGCCTCTACGGCTATGAGAAACTCGTCGCCGCCGGGGAGGTGGAGGCAGTGCGCGATGCTCACTTACTTCACTACCATGGCCTGGTGCTCAGAGCGAAGTCCGGGCTCAAAGGGGCTGAGCAGCCCAAATGGGTAGAGCGTTTGCGAGAGGAATATGATAATGTCCGTGCCGCTCTAGACTGGGCCATGGCAAGAAGAACGTCCAGTGATTGTGTGACAATCGCTCAGGAGATGGCAAGCGGCCTCTTCTGGTTCTGGAACGCCGCCAGCGAGTATGGAGAAGGTCGCGAGCGGCTGGAGGCGGTGCTGGCGCTACCCCCAGCACCCACGGCAACACGGGCACGCGCCGAAGCACTATGGGGAGCGGGCACGATGGCCTGGCTAGTGGGGGATTTCAGCGGGGCGCGAACTCACCTTGAGGCGAGCCTGGCGCAGGCCCAGCGTCTAGAAGATGCGTCGGCGGTCGCCGGGGCGCTCATGCAACTTGCCCGTGTCGAACTGTATCAAAGCCGGCCGGAAGAGGCCCTTCACCTGGCGCGGGAGAGCAGCGCCATCTTTCGGGAGCACGACAAGCACCATGAACTGGGACTCGTTCTGGGGGTGATTTCGGCAGCTCGGGCAATGCTCGGCGAGCACGAGCCAGCACGCGCCGCCGCGGAGGAAATGCTGAAAATCTTTAGTGCCCTGGGGGATCCCTTCTTCATTGCGCTCGCCCACGCCGACGTGGCCTGGGCCGCGTACCACCAGCACGATCTGACGGCCGCCGTAAATCACTTCGAGGAGGCGCTGCTCCGGGAGCGCCGGATAAAGAGCACGTGGCTGCTGGCGCAAGCGCTCACCCGTCTAGGAGAAATTCGGCGTCTTCAGGGAGCGCATGAAAAAGCCACGGAGTTGCTGGAAGAGAGTCTGGCTCTAAGCCAGGAGGTCGACGCCCGGGCATGGTATGCGCAGGCGACCCGCCATCTCGGATGGATTGCCTTACAGCAGAATAGGCCGGAGGAAGCTGCCGCTCGACTCCTGGATAGCCTGAGCACGTCTAGCGAGTTAGTACGCCAGCGAGGCGTCTTTCTGGCCCTAGAAGGCTTGGCGGCAGTTGCAATTGCAGAAGGGAGGCTGGACGTCGGCGCCCGCCTGTTCGGGGCGACGGAGAAGCTACGGGAGTCGGCTGGCCCTCCCACGACGCCCGCCGGGCGCCAAGATCTGGAGTATGTACGCACTTCCCTCGCAGGTCACCTCCATGATCCGGTAATAATCCACGCGCGCCAGACGGGACGCACATTAACATTAGAAGAGGCAAGCCAGCTTGCCACCGAGGTCAAAGCGTTGTTTCGGCCTAGCGCCGTATCAGTTGAGACAACGCCGCTTCCCAATAAGCTCCGCATTTTCGCCCTCGGACCTACCCAGGTCATGCGCCCTGACCGGCGTGTGACCACCGCCGACTGGTCCTACGCTAAGCCTCGCCAGCTTTTCTTCTATCTCCTCGCCCGTTCGCCCGTTACAAAAGAGGAGGCAGGACTGGATTTTTGGCCGGATGCCTCGCCGACTCAATTGCGCCGCAACTTTCGCTCTGCCCTCTACCACCTGCGCCAGGCACTGGGCGATCGCGACTGGGTGCTCTACGAAGACGGCCGCTACAGCTTCAACCGCTCGCGCGAGTACTGGTATGATGTGACTGCGTTCCGCCAGGCCCTTGCGGGGGCCGAGAAGCTGGCTGTGGATGCTCCCGAACGAGCGCTGAAGGCCCTGAGCAAAGCAAAGGACCTCTACCGCGGCGATTTTGTAGAGGATCTGGATCAGGATGAGTGGGCGCTAGTCGAGCGGGAGGAGCTGAGGCGGGAATACCTCCACTCCCTTAAACTGGTCGCCGACCTGCACCTGACACGCCAGGAGTACCAGCGGGCAATCGCTGGCTTTCGTAAACTCCTCGCCCACGACAACCTGCAGGAAAGTGCGCACCGTGGCATCATGCGCGCCTATGCCCGCTCCGGGCGCCGGAGCGATGCTCTCCGCCACTATCAGGAGCTGGTCCGCCTTTACCATGAGGAGCTGAGCGCCGCGCCCGACATGGCGACCAGAGCGCTCGCCACGCGGCTCGAGGCGGGAGAGGAAATTTAGCGCCAGTTGGGCTCACTCGCCCGTCCGTTGCTTCGCCACGCTGATTTCCTTGACCATTTCCTATACTACCCCCTGCTACCCTATCTTTATATCAAATTTGCCCAGGGTTCCGGGCCGAACGGCGGAGCGACCGCCCGGCCTCTGGACCCGAAGCGCGAGACATAAGGAGTGTAGCATGAGAAAGCGTAGACTGTTACTCGCGGGCGCAGCGGCCATTCTTGCGGTGGGTCTGGGTGCGGTGTTGCTCGGTACCGCCCAGCAACAGGCACAGGCTGCCGACCCTGTGAGCGGGCAGCACCCGTTCCACATGAGCACGTATGAGGTAGTGACCTCGCAGGCGCCATCGGCCGAATGTCCCTTTCTGCATGTTCAGGTAGAGGGGCAGGGAACGGCGACGCACCTCGGGAAGGTGACCGTAACGCGGGATCATTGCTTCTCGCCCACGAATAATCCGCCGATCTACAACGGAAGCTGGGAGGCAGTTGCTGCCAACGGCGATACGATCTGGGGCAGCTATGAGGGCAGCCTGACGCCCACGGCCTTTGATGAGAACAACAACCCCATCCGGGGAGCCATTACCGCCCCCTTCACCATCGACGGCGGCTCCGGACGGTTCGAGGGGGCCACGGGGGCGGGAACGATCGTCGCCGAAGATTATGATCTTATTACCAATGAGGCTGACTTCGAGTCCGAGGGATGGATCGAGTACTCAGCCAAGTGACGCAGATCACAACCGCACCTGATTACTAGCAGGAGGTGGACGCAATGCGCCAACCGCCAGTACCTTCTCCTCTGAAGTCCGAAGCCGCCAAGGCTCACAGCAGCCGTCAGCCGGTAATTGACGTCCACCTCCACTGTTACGCAGCAGTGCGGCCGGGGATGCAGCCTGATTGGGCGGACCGCGCCGAGGCGCGCGCGCTTACGGCGCCCGCCAGCGTCGAGGAGCACAGGCGAGCGACGCTCGCCGAGATGGACCGCAACAATGTCGTGCTCGGCGTCGTAAGCGGGCGAGAAGCTGCCCTTCGGGCGTGGCATCAAGCCGCACCAGATCGCTTTATCGGCGGCGCATTCCTGGGCGAGGATGGCCTCCCTGAGCACTCCGTGTCATCTCTGCAACGGTTGGTCGCGGAGGGAATAGTTGGCGTCCTGGGCGAGCTCGGCCTCCAGTACGAGGGGCTCGCGCCCGATGACCCGCGCCTCGCACCGTACTACGATTACTTGGAGGCGTCAGGCGTCCCGCTGGCGCTCCACACCGGGCTGGGGCCTCCAGGCGGTCCTCATTCCTTTGCGCCGGCGTTTCGCGTCCGGCTGGGGCGCCCGACGCTCTTCGAACCGGTCATCGCCGCCCGTCCTCACCTGCGCGCCTACCTCATGCACGCCGGCTGGCCCTACCTTGCCGAGACAAAGGCAATGCTATACATCTACCCTAAGCTATACGTCGATGTAGGTGTACTTGCCTGGGCGCTGACGCGGGAGGCGTTTCACAGTACGCTTCGGGAGCTGGTGGAAACCGGATTCGGGAACCGAATTCTCTTCGGCAGCGACCAGATGCTCTGGCCCGGCGCCGTTACACTTGCCATCGCAACAGTGGAGCGGGTGCCCTTTCTCTCCAAGGAGCAGAAGCGGGCAATCTTGTACGATAATGCAGCGCGCTTCTTCGATCTAAGCGACAAGCAAATCGCGGTCCATCGAGAAACCAGTGCAAAGTAGTGCAATTCGGTGACCGCGCTTCCCTCACCTGGGGAGCTTCTCACAAAAGAAAGTGGAGAGGTCAACAGCGGCTTCAAAGTTGTTGCCGAAGCAGCAAGCAGCGCCGTCCAGGTCGTCGCTGGCCTGCCGCGTATTACTCACCCGGTATGTAGGAAAATTCGTACCGATTCCCGTCGGGAGCAATTGCAACGCCACTATAGCCACCCTCGGCCTCTTTGATATCAATGACGCCGAACTTCCTTCCGTCTAGCGTTAACTCTTTGCCACCCGGCCCTATAGAAAGCTCCTCTGCTTCTAGAGGCGGTGTCAGGCTTACCCCGTCCCAGGCTGTGATTTGCATTGTCTGTTTCCTTTGTTAGCCTTCCGGCGAGCTTCTGGTAAGAGATCTGACTTCGGGCGGAGCTAATCCGACACGCCGCGACTGACTCCGGTATTCCATCGGTTGCCCGACTTCTTGCTGACACTGACTCGTCACTGCCTACGGCCGGCTGAGCGTTACACGCCTCGTGACCAATTGGGCGCGTACGCCCTCAGGAGCGATTACTTCCGGAACCTGCTCCACACTGTCGCCAGAGCGCACCTCTACTGAGCTGATGACCACTCGCACCAGATCAGGTCGCGCCCGGATTTCCTGCAATGTGGGCAGAGGGCCACTCAAGAGAACCTCGACCACTTCTGGCTCAACAGCTACCCCTACCTCCTCCGCCCCCGGA
>JAWVYW010000192.1:0-6890 GCA_033722535.1 Promineifilaceae bacterium (SeqCode) | reverse complement strand
TTGAACCAGGTGCTTTCATCGAGATCGCTTGTCCCTTTGCTACGACGGGCGAAGCCAGCGGACGCTCTACGAGATGTGGCGAAGTTGTCGTGCCTCAGTCGTACGACGATCCAGAAGGGGCCGTGATCCGCATCGGCGTTGTCATTGTGGAGAGTGGGGTGGCAGGGGCGCCGCCGGATCCGCTTTTCCTCACCCAGGGCGGGCCGGGTGGGTCCGGAATTGAGCTCTTTGCCGAGGCCGTGGCAAGCGGGAGGTTTCTTCAGCGTGTCACGCGCGACATCGTCATTGTGGAGCAACGGGGGACGCTATTTGCCGATCCCGCCCTCCTCTGTACTGAAGAAAGCACAGAACTTCTCGACGAGACACTCGAATTGACGCTCTCGTACGAGGAAGAGCTGGCTCGCTCGCTTGCCGCCTATGGCGACTGTGTCGAGCGACTGCGAGCAGAGGGAGTCGACCTCGACGACTTTGATACGCTGGAAAATGCCGCCGATATAGAGCTGCTACGGCAGGCACTCGGTTATGAAAGGATAAACTTTTATGGCGTCTCCTATGGCACGCTCCTGGGGCTACAGTTGATGCGCACCTTTCCGGAGCATCTGCGCAGCGTGGTGCTCGACGGGGTTGTCGTGCCGCAAAGCCCTTTCGTAGAAGAGACAATGCTCACGGCTGATCGCGCCTTCGATCTGCTTTTCGCCTCCTGCACGGCGGATAGCGCGTGCGCCGCAGCCTACCCCGACCTCGAGCGCCGTTTCTACGCGCTGGTAGACGCGCTCAATGCAGATCCGACCCGGATAACGCTCAGAGATCTCTATACTGGCGAGAGGTATACTGTCCCCTTTGACGGCGATGACCTGATCGATGCCTTCTTTCTCCTCTTTTACGACACGTCGCTCCTGCCGGCTCTACCGCTCGTCATTGCCAACGCAGAAGTGGGACGCTTTGGCGTGATCGAGCAGAATCTCTCCCTGCAGATCTTTGATCGCACGTTCGCGGTGGGGATGTACTACGCCGTTCTCTGTGCCGAGGTGGGGGAGGTGAGTGTAGAGGTGACTGATCGGCCGGACGTGGTGGATCCCCTGGAACGGATCCAGGAGCGGGATCTGCTGGCCTTCACCTCTTTCTGTGAGCTGTGGGACGTCGAGGCGCTGCCGGATTTTGTACGCGAGCCGGTGATCAGCGACGTACCGACCCTTCTCCTGTCCGGGGCGTTTGATCCTATCACGCCACCGGATAACGCCGAGCGTGTAGCCCAGAGGCTGACCAACAGCTTCGTTTACACCGCACCCTTTACAGGGCACGGTACAATCTTTGACGATACCTGCGCCCTGGCAGTGATGGAGGAATTTATTCAGGACCCACGCGTGACCCCCGACCCGGCGTGTCTCTCCCTGGCGGAGGAGGACCCGCAATTTATCCTGCCTGGGGAGGTGGTCGAGACAGACCTAAATCAGTGGCTCAGTTACCTTCTCTTTGCGCTTAGCGAGCCGTCTTTCACGACGGCTGGCCTGTTCCGCGGTCCCTTGCTCTTCATTGCTGCTCTGCTCCTGCTGCTCAGCATCACCCTGGTCTGGCCCCTGGTCTGGCTGTTTGGAAGGCTTGACGAGACGCAGGAAGAAGGCGAGGAGAAGGGGCGATGGTTGCGGCTCGCAGGCGGTCTGTTGGGGGTGGCGACGGCACTTCTGGCGCTCGTGTTTACCGTCGGCCTATTTGCTGTCGTCGTAATGGCTGCCATTGACGATCCGTTGCTGCTCACATTTGGTCTGCCGCCCGCCTCGCGCCTTCTCTTTCTTTTAGCTCCCCTCATCCTGCTCCTGACCGGGGGGATGGCAACGGTTACGTTGCTGGCCTGGCTGCAGAGCGCATGGGGCGGCCTACGCCGTAGCTACTACACAGCGGTCGTCCTTGCGGCGCTCATCATCGCTGGCGTTATGGTGAACATGGGCTTCGTGACGGCATTGGTACGATAGCCAATTGCGCTGCCTTCGACGGCCGACTTGCTGTTCGCCGGCGATAGCGGCTCCAAAGGCAGTCCTGCGGGCACGATTCCTTCCTGGGGGGCCTGAATCTCGCTCTCACGTGATGCATCGTCCGGAAGCTCAACGTCGCTTCTCTGTTCATCGAGTGGTTGTTCGTTGTGGACAGAGGTCGGTCCGACGGCGGTGCTGCTCTCGCGCGGCGTGTGGAGGAACGCGTTGCCGATGAGAAGGAGTGCGCCCAGCAGTAGTGGGGCAACCCAGGAGAGGATATTGTGGGCGGCCGGTGCGAAAGTGCGCATGAGACACTCCGTTTCAGTTTCAGAACGTTGCTACAACTTCCATTATTCCGCATCGGATGCCTTATTTCTTGACGGAAAGCGGAGGGGAAGGCTACGATTGGTCTACGCAGCGGACGTTTGGAGCCGTTGACTGAAGCATCGGAGAGTGGCGTAGCGCATGGATCGAATAAAGCAAAGCTTCTTTTATCCGCTCGTCGGATTGTTGCTCGGCGCAGTGCTGGCGTTACTCGTGGGCCTGCTGTGGTTTGAAGTGGTGTTGCCGGTCGTCGTCGTCGGGGGCGCTGTCGGACTCATCGCCGGGGCAGCCTGGCAGCGGGCGGTGCAGAAGTTCGAGTAGTGACCGGTTGCTGGCCTTGCACGAGCACGGCCTGTCAGTTCTTGCCTCAGCGGCGCGCTCAATGCCGACTCCGGATATTACTCACGTACCGCTGGCGACAGTACGTCCGTAACATGTGGTGGTCCTGCGCGCCGCTATAATCACATATAAGGAGCGACAGACGTGGCTGGCTCAATCAGCACAAGCCCAGCCTCAACGATCACAATCTATAAGTCACAGGAGGTTAAAGCATGACAGACCGTTACGACGACTATGACTGGGAGCAAAGCAATCGTCCGCGTACCGACCGTCGGCACCGCCGTGTGTACCGCGGGTCTGAATCCGATCGGATGCGCCGCTACACGCCGCGGACGCCGGACGCAATTTCGATCGGGCCGCCATCCGGTTATGGAAGCGACTACTGGACCAGTGACTTCGCAGGTGCGGCGGCGGTGGGGGAGGATGCCTTCGAGGAAGGGTACCGCGGCGTCGATCGCCGGACGAAGCACACGGTCCAGGGTCGGTACGGCGACGCCGATGTCGAAGGTTATGAAGAAACGATGGCCGAGCCAACTGGCTGGCGCGTGCGTGGCCCCCACACCGGCAAAGGACCAGCCGGGTACCGGCGTTCGAGCGAGCGGATAGAGGAAGACGTGTGCGAGCGTCTCACCCACGACGGGTGGGTTGACGCAACCAACGTCGAGGTTGAGGTCGAAGAGGATGTTGTGAACCTCCGCGGCACGGTAGATAGCCGCCGCAGCAAACGGCGGGCCGAAGATCTGGCTGAATCGGTGCGCGGCGTATTCGACGTCATGAATTATCTGACGATCGAACGCGAGGGGTGATCCTTTCGTCGCAACGTTGCATAGCCTAGCACTTTGCGGGCGCCGACGGCTTCCCTAAGGCAGCCCGCGCCCGCAAAGTGGTTTTTTCAGCGGTAACGGCGGTATAATCGGCGGTCATGAATGTTGTTTGCTGTCTCGCCGGAGGCAGGGAAGGATGACGGCCGGTGTCGGACAATAGAGGTAGCGATTCGCTGAAGGGAAAGGGGGAGAACGGCACAGAGCGGCACGCGGTAGAGCGCGAGCTGGAGGCGCGCGTACAGCAGCAAGCCGTCGTCGCAAGGTTAGGGCAACAGGCACTGGCGAGCCAAGACCTGCAGGCGCTGATGGACGAAGCGGTGGTACGCGTGGCGGTAACCCTTAACGCAGAGTACACCAAAATCCTTGAGCTCTTACCGGTGGGTTCGGAGCTCTTGTTGAAAGCGGGCGTGGGCTGGAAGGAGGAGTACCGCATTGGAGAGGCAACGGTAAGCGCCGGTCTGGAGTCGCAGGCCGGATATACGCTAAACTCGGCCGATCCCGTCGTCGTCGACGATCTGCGGACAGAGACGCGTTTCGGTGGCCCGCCGCTGCTACACGATCACGGTGTCGTGAGCGGGATAAGCGTCATCGTTCACGGCGTCGAAGGCCCCTACGGCGTTTTTGGCGCGCACACGACCTCCCAAAGAGAGTTCAGTCGCTACGACGTCGATTTTCTTCAATCTGTGGCTAACGTGATCGCATCAGCCCTGCAGCGGCGGAATGTGGAAGAGACGTTGCGGGCGAGCGAACAACGGTTTCGCGGCACCTTTGAGAATGCAGCCGTCGGCATGGCGCATGTCGCCCGATCCGGTAAGTGGCTACGTATCAACCAGCGGCTATCGGAGATCGTCGGCTATACCCGCGATGAACTATACCAAATCGACTTTCAGACGATTACCCACCCTGACGATCTGGAAGCGGATCTTAAATTGTACGACCAGCTGCTGCAAGGCGACATTCCGTCGTACCAGATGGAGAAACGGTACTTTCACAAAGAGGGCCACGTCATCTGGATTCACCTCACTGTTGCGCCGCAAAAGAACGAACAGGGGGAGATAGAGTACAGCATCGCTGTAATCAAGGATATCACCGACCGCAAACGAATAGAGGAAGAACTCCGGGAGAGTGAGGCCCGGCTGCGGGAGCTGGCGGCGACGCTCGAAGAGCGGGTGCAGGCACGAACGAAGCAGGTGCGGAAACTGGCAACTGAGCTGACGCTGGCGGAGCAACGAGAGCGGCGCCGCATCGCGCAGATGCTTCATGACGACGTCCAGCAGATGCTGGTGGCGTTGCAGGTCCACCTGCATCTTGCTTTTCAGAATCTCGACGGTGCAGATGTCGCGGAACAACGGGATACGCTCGCAGGTCATCTCGACGAGATCATCGACGCGACGCGCAATCTGAGCGTCGAGCTGGGTTCACCCGCCCTGCGCACAGAAAATTTGAAGCAGGGCTTCGGCTGGGTGCAGAGCTATATGAAGGAGCGGTATGGCCTCACCGTGGCGCTGGAGATAGATGAGTCAAGCGACATTGCGGACAAAAATCTGCGCGAACTAATCGTCCAGCTTGTGCGCGAACTGCTCTTCAATGTGGTGAAGCATGCCAAAACTGAACGCGCTTCGCTGACAGTCAGCCGGAACGGCGATGATATGGTGATTGAGGTGGAAGATGAGGGCGTCGGCTTTGAGATGGATGGAGATCTGCCGGCGCCTCTGGCCGCGAAACCGCAGGGCGCGGGGTACGGTCTCTACAGTGTGCGTGAACGGCTGGGCCTATTTGGGGGGCGGATGGAAGTTGCCTCGGCGCGGGGAGAGGGAACGAGAGTAAGGATTCTCGTGCCCGCAGTCTGAGAGAGCGGGTACTTCCTCCCACTCGCCGAGGCAAGAACAGCCGACACAGCGGTCGGCAGGGAGAAGAAGATGGAATTTACAGACGTGGTACGACAGCGCCGGATGGTGCGAAACTTCGCCGACGAACCGGTGCCGCAGGAAGTCGTGGAACGAATACTGGATTTGGCGCGGCGCGGGCCAAGCGCCGGTTTTACTCAGGGGCAACAGTTCGTGGTAGTGACTGAGCCCGAGCTTCAGAGTCAGATCGCTGCCCTCTGCCATGAAGAGAGTTACGTAGCACGGGGATTCGACCCCTTCATCTCCAAAGCGCCTGTCTTGATCATTCCCTGTACGAGTGAAGCCGCCTATCACCGCCGCTACCAGGAACCGGACAAGCTGCGCAACGACGGCAATGAGATCGAGTGGCCCGTACCCTACTGGTTCATGGACGTGGGATGCGCGGTCATGATTCTGCTACTGGCGGTGGTAAACGAGGGGTTGGCAGCGGCTTTCGCCGGCGCGCACGACCTCAATGCCCTGCGCGACCTGCTGGGGATTCCGCCCGACGTGACTCCCGTGGGCGTCATTCCCATCGGCTATCCGGCGGAGGACAAGCGCTCCCCCTCGCTAAAGCGTGGGCGGCGTGGCTGGGATGAAGTGGTGCACTACGAGAGATGGTGAGCCCGATCTTTGATGAACAGGGCTGCCGTATAGACCGGTTCACCTTCACAAAGATAAGATCTCGCGTTGAGAGATGTGTATCTATGACAGCATCCTGTTGAGTTTAAACTCGAGGCGTTCTATAATTCTTGCTTGGTGCGCTCGCAGGACGTCTGATAATTTCGGCTGCCTATCGACTTCAGGAGAGTGGGCACCACTAGCGTGTATATGGAGTAAAGCTTCGGCCATCAGCATGTCGGAGGGGCGGAGCCTGTCTTCCCAGCCCCACCGGGCAGCGCCCCGCCTGCTCATCCCTACTTCTGAGGCCACCTACAAATGCAATAGTCCAGCGCACTCTGACAGTGCTTGTGGCATGCACTATTCGCAGACCAGAGGCAGGAACTACCATGCTATCAGTCGTGATTCCGGTATTTAACGAGCATCCCACTATTGGGGAGTTGCTGGGGCGAGTGCAGGCAGTGCCTATCGAGAAGGAAGTGATTATCGTCGACGATTGCTCGACCGACGGAACACGGATGATTTTGAACAACATCGACGAGCCGAATGTAAGGATCGTGTACCACCAGACAAACAGAGGGAAGGGTGCAGCGGTACAGACTGGATTTCAGTACGTCATGGGCAATATCGTTATCGTTCAGGATGCTGACCTGGAATATGATCCGCAGGATTACCTAACTGTGGTACAACCAATTTTAAGTGGTGAAGCCGATGTTGTTTACGGTTCACGATTTTTGGGCGATCATCAATTCAAATCCCCCTCCCACTACTTCGGCAACCGCTTCCTGACGTGGCTTACCAACCGTTTATATGCCTGCAATTTGACCGATATGGAGACTTGTTACAAGGCGATCAGAAGCGAAGTGCTACGGGAGATTGCGCTGACGGCAACAGGATTTGAGTTTGAGCCTGAGCTCACCGGCAAG
>JAWVYW010000191.1:0-6967 GCA_033722535.1 Promineifilaceae bacterium (SeqCode) | reverse complement strand
TCGAGAGCGAAGTGCTCCGCCGCGTGCGCGAGCAGCACGCTGGGCGCAAAGGGGCGGAACCGTTCCCGCTTCTTGACCATCGCGTTGAGCCGCTCCTGCATCTCCGGCTCCAGCGGCGAGGCGAGGATGCTGCGCGCGCCCAGCGCCCGCGGGCCAAACTCCATCCGCCCCTGGAACCAGCCCACCACCTTGCCGGCGGCGAGGCGGTCGGCCACCGCCTCCAGCAGCGCGCCTTCGCGCCCGCGGAAGTCGAGCGCCGGCAGACCGGTCGCCGCCACGAGAGCGGCGATCTCGCCGGGGGCGGGCGCCGGGCCGAGGTAGACGTGGCGCAGGGCCGGGAGGGGCGGGCGCCCGCCGGCGAGGCGGGTATGCGCCAGCGCGGCGGCGCCCAGGCAGCCTCCGGCGTCGCCCGCCGCCGGCTGCACGAAGAGGCGCGCAAACGGCCCTTCCCGCAGCAGACGCCCGTTGGCCACACAGTTCAGCGCCACGCCGCCGGCCATGCAGAGGTTGGCGCTGGGCACGCGCGCCGCCAGGTAGCGCACCTTGCGCAGGAGCATCGCTTCCAGCACCGCCTGCACGCTGCAGGCGACGTCCCGGTGAAAGGGCTCCAGCGGCTCGTCCGGCCGGCGCGGCGGGCGGCCGAACAGCGCACAGAGCGCGGGGGCATACATCGCCTGCCCCTGCAAAAAGTCGAAGTAGCGCATGTCGAGGCGGAACTGGCCTCCGGGGCCGTCCTCCAGGAGCCGCTCGACCTCCGCCACATAGCGCGGGCGGCCGTGCGCCGCCAGCCCCATCACCTTGTACTCACCGCTGTTGACGCGGAAGCCGAGGTAGGCGGTGATCGTCGCGTAGAGCAGGCCCAGCGAGTGCGGGAAATGCACCTCTTCCAACAGCTCGAGCGTGGGCGGAGCGCCTGCCCGGCCGTGCCCGTAGGTCGTCGTCGCCCACTCGCCGACGCCGTCGACGGTGAGAATCGCCGCTTCCTCGAAGCCGCTATAGAAAAAGGCGCTCGCGGCGTGGCTCTCATGGTGGCGGAAGATCGCGACCGGGCCGTCGTAGCCCAGCCGCTCCCCGATGGCGCGCAGCGGGCGACCGGGGTCCAGCCAGGCCAGCTCGCCGTCCCCCCGCGGCGGCCCGGCCCACAGCTGGCGCGCCAGCTTCTCCACGGGCGATTCGTAGTAGGCGATGCAGTCGACGTCGGCGATGGAGAGGCCGCCGGCCTCCAGGCAGTAGCGGAAGGCGCGCACGGGCAGGCGCGGGTCGTGCTTGATGCGCGTGAAGCGCTCCTCCGCCGCCGCCGCCACCAGCCGCCCCTCCTGGAGCAGACAGCAGGCAGATTCGTGGTAGAAGGCGGAAAGGCCGACGATGTTCATCTGTCTCATCCTCTGGCAACGATGGCCCGCATCTTACCGCATCTCGGGCCGGGGGGAAAGGCGCGCCTATGTCTGGAAGCGGGAGCAGACGGAAGGCTCTGCTTCCCAGCGGGACATTTTCATCGCCAGCAGCAGCGTCTGCCTGCAGACGCCCGCTTGCAGCTACTGCTATCGGGCATACAATTTGCTCTCGATCTCTATACAGTTACGCAACACCCTGCCCGAGCAACCGTGTCCTACTCTGGAGGAGCTGACAGAAAGCTATGACCCCGCGCAACCACCACGAAAGCCACGAACACGAACACGAGCACGACCATGAGCATGAGCACGACCACAACCTGTGGGAGCAACTGGCCCACCTGCTACCCTGGAACGGCCACAGCCACGACTATACCGAGCTGGCCGCCGACGAAGCGCTGCAGAGCAACGAGGAAGGGATTCGCACCGTCTGGCTGGCCCTGGGCGCCCTCCTGCTGACGACCCTCGTCCAGGTGGTCATCGTCTTTCTCAGCGGCAGCGTCGCGCTGCTCGCCGATACCGTTCATAATCTCGGCGACGGCCTCAACTCCATCCCCCTGCTCATCGCCTTTTACCTGGCACGGCGGGCGGCAACGCGGCGCTACAGCTATGGCTTCGGCCGGGCGGAGGACGTGGCCGGCATCTTCATCGTGCTCAGCATCGCCATCAGCGCCGGCGTCATCTTCTGGGAGAGCTTCCAGAAGTTCCTCGACCCGGAGCCGATCGCCAATCTACCCTGGGTGGTGGCGGCGGCGATCGTCGGCTTTCTGGGCAACGAAGCGGTCGCCTTGCTGCAGATCCGGGTCGGGCGCAAGATCGGCTCGGCGGCGATGGTCGCCGACGGCCTCCACGCCCGCACCGACGGCCTGACGTCGCTGGCCGTGCTTCTGGCAGCAGGCGGCTCCTGGCTGGGCTATCCCATCGTCGACCCCATCATCGGCACTCTCATCGGCGTCGTCATCCTCTTCATCACGCGCGACGCCATCGTGACAATGTGGTACCGGTTGATGGACGCCATCGAGCCGGAGTACATGGAGCAGGCCGAAAAGGTCGTCCGGCACGGCGAGGGCGTTGAGGAGTTTTGCCGGTTGCGGATGCGCTGGATTGGCCACCGGATGCACGCCGAAGTGGTCATTGCCGTCGATCCGGAGCTGACAACCGCCGAAGGGCACGAGATAGCCGAGGAGGTACGGCACGAGCTGTTCCACGAGATCCCCCAGCTGTCGGAAGTGGTGGTCCACGTCGAGCCCGCCGGCGTCGTCGACGAGGCCCATCATGGCACCCTCCATCACGAAGCGCTGCCCCGCCCACTCCAGTAGACAGCGCCAGCAGCAGCACCCTACGCCCAAAAGGGACCCGCCCCTGCCACCCGCCCGGCGAGGCGGTTGCGTCGATGGCGCGCTCCCCCTATGATCGCTGGCAGGGAGAGCCAACCATCGTGGTCACCAATTACGTGCGTTAGCTCCAGTAGTGGAGAGGGAGAGGATGATGCAGCCCACCCCGACGATGGCGGAGAGCGACCGGATTCGACCCCTGACGAGAATCGTGGCGGGGATTATTATTCCCTTCCTCGTCGCGGCCTTTGTGATTCTCTACTTCTTCCCCGAGCAGTCGGGCGAGCGCTTCTCCTGGGAGATTAGCCCGGCGCTGACGGCGGCCTGGATGGGCGCCGGCTACCTGGGCGGCGCTTACTTCTTTTTGCGCGTCCTGATCGGGCGGCGCTGGCACCGCGTCTCGCCCGGCTTCTGGGGCGTGACCGCCTTCACCTGGGCGATGCTGCTGACGACGGTGTTGCACTGGTCGCGTTACGACCTCAACCATCTGCCCTTTCAGATCTGGCTGGTGCTGTACGTGGCGACGCCGTTCCTGGTGCCCTTCATCTGGTGGTACAACCAGCCGCTGAGCGACAGCGCGCCGGAAGATGACGACGTGATGGTGCCGGCAGCGGCGCGGGTCGGGATGGCGCTGGTGGGGATCTTTATGCTCATCAGCTGCCTTGTTGCCTTCGTCGCGCCCGACGTGGTCGTCGCCCTCTGGCCGTGGCCGCTGTCCGAGCTGACGGCGCGGATAATGGGCGGCTGGTTTGCGCTCATGGGCGCCGGCGCCCTGGCCACGGCGCGCGAGCCGCGCTGGAGCGCCTGGCGCTATGAGGTGGAGAGCATCGTCTTTGTATGGCACGCGTTGGTGCTGGTCGCAGCGCTCGTCCACCGCGCGGAGTTCAAGCCCCACGGCGCCTGGTTCTTCGTCGCCGAAGTAGCGGCGCTCGTCGGCCTGGCGGGGTTGTACGTGGCGATGGAGCGGAGAAGGCGAGGCCGCGTGCGTGGCCGACGCGGAGCCCCGTCGCGGAGCTGATTGGAGCGGCGGTGAGGGGCGGCGGGCCCGGCGACCGGGGTGCTTTGAAGGCTTAACAGACGAGCCCGGAGACAAAATGTGGCGCGAGCGCCGCTCCCTGGGGAGCGCGCCGAGGCGCAAGGGCTGTCTCCCAAAGGCGACCGCGACAGCGTCTCGGCCAATAAAACAGGGGCGTCGAGTCGTACCCGCACTCTTTCAGAAAGCGTCGCCCGCACTCAATCAGAGCCGTGGCGAGCGCTTTCGCGTGCGCCGCGGCTGTCGCTTTTGCCGCCGGTGTGTTATCCTCAGCGCACGAAGCGAACTGCGATCCTTATCCTGGAGAAAATGCCATGCCCCGACGTCTGCTCATTGCCCCGCGCTGGGCCGGCACCGCCGGCGACGACTGGTACCCGTGGCTGCTGCGCCAGGAGCTTCCTTACGAGGCGATCGACGTCGTGCCCGCGCCGGCGCCGGGCGCGCCGGAGATTGGGCCGTGGGTGGCGGCGCTGCACGCGGCGGTGGCGGAGAGCGCCATTCCCTCGGAGGAGACGCTGCTCGTCGGCCACAGCGTGGGCTGCCGCGCGCTGCTGCACATGCTCAGCGGGCACCCGTCCACGGAGTCACTCGCCCAGCCGTGGCCGACCTTCGCCGGCATGCTGTGCGTCGCCGGCTGGTGGACGGTGGACAAGCCGTGGGCGGGGCTGCGTCCGTGGATCCGGCGCCCGATCAACCTGCCGCGCGTGCGCGCCACCGCCGCCCCCATTCACGTGCTCATTTCCGACAACGATCCCTTCACCGCCGACTGGGAGGCGACCGTGGCGCAGTGGCGCGAGCTGCTCGATGCCGAGGTAACGGTACACGAGGGCGCCGCCCATTTTAACAAGACGGAGCAGCCGGAGGTGGTGGCGGCGCTGCGGGTGATGTAGCGCCGGCGAAGCAACATCCGCGGGCGGTCCCGGCAGGCGTTGCCCACATTGCCGTTGAACGGCACGCGCCAAAAGTGTATACTCATGAGGCAGGTTCGCTCGTGCCCGCCAGTGGCATCCTGAACCCCATTTTTCTACCAGCATAAGAGGCTTCCAGCGTCCGCCCTTCATTCCTCCCTCGTCGCCAGGTGGAATCCGCTGGTGTACCTCGCCTACTCTCAGGAGGAAACAGAATGAACGTTGGGAATCGTGTTCTGCTGTTGGGAATCGTGCTGTGCGCAGTCGGCCTTTTGTTGCTGTCATGGGGAGGGGCAGCGCCGGCGACGGCGGCTCCCGACGATCTTCCCGCGAACGCAGAGCCGTTCGCCTGCTACACGGCGACGACCCCCCAACCGGACGATGGCAACTGGAGCCAGCCAGAGGCATGCTACAGCGATGCGCTGGCGACCAATCCCTTTGCCGGAGGGCTGACCGCCGGCAAGGTGGCAATCGTCACCGACGTCACGATCACGCCGGCTACGTCCACTGCCGGCAACTACGACTACGGCCTGTCCGAAGCGACCACCGGCGGCTTTCAGTACTTCCCTCAGGTAAAGTGGCGCGAGACGGGCGCGATCTCTGTCCAGGCGCACAATAGAGCGCCGCTGGTGACCGTCACCTCGGGCAACGTGATTAACATTTATAACGCCTCCGGCTCGCCCGGCGCCGCCGACTTCTTCATCCAGGGCTATATCGTCGACGACCTGACGGTGAACCCGACCGCGCTCGGCAACCTGAACGTGGCGCTGGCTCCGCAGACGGGCCTGCTCCAGGGCGCGCTCCTGCTGCTGATGATCGGCCTCGCCTGGTTCACCTACCGCCAGGCGCGGGTAGCGGACGAAGGTTAGGCAGCGGGCGAGAAGGGCGAGGCAGAGCCTTTCCTGAGCAACGCCGCAGGGCCAGCGCATAGATCCTGGTGGTTTCCGGCGTCGCTTTTAGGCCTGCCTCGCCCCGCCGGGGATGCCTCGCAGCTTCTCCTCAGGTCAGCACCTCTCTCACTGCCTCGCCGGCCGGTCGCCGGCTGCGCGGCGACCGGCGCGCGCGGGACCGAAATCCGGGCTAAATTAGCTCGACTTAAAACGCCCGCCCCCCACGTTTGACGACGGCGGTTGCGTCCCCATATACTGAAATCAGCCCACATTCACCGCAACTCACGTTGTTCCCCGCTTCCGGATACTGCCGGTTTTCAGGTGGGCTATTCCTTCGCCAGTGCAATCAGAGGGGGTAATAAAGAATGCAGACAGTCACCTCAGCAGATGGTACTCCAATTGCCTTTGAACAGACGGGGAGTGGACCACCACTCGTGCTCGTGTACGGCAACGGTGACGTTCACGAGACCTGGGAAGTGGGCGGCGTCCGCCCTGCCCTGGCAGAAGCGTTCACCGTCTACGCTATCGAGCGCCGGGGCCGGAGGGAGAGCGGTGACGCGGCGGAATACGCGCTGGAACGGGAGGCGGAGGACGTGGCAGCCGTCGCCGGTGCGATCGACGAGCCGGTGACCCTTCTCGGCCATTCCGGCGGCGCCCTCTACTCGCTCGAGGCGGCGTTACGGAGCGACAATCTGCGCAACCTCATTCTCTACGAACCGCCCATCGGCGTGAGCGACCACGATTTGGAGGTCGAAGAGGGGATTGCCGCGATGAACAGGCTGCTGGACGGCGGAAAGAATGAGCAGGCATTTCTGTTGTTCCTGCAAGAGGTCGCCCAGCTCACGCAGGAAGAAATCGAGGAGCTACGCGCGACGCCGGTGTGGGAGCACATGGTGAGCGCCGCCGACGTGCTGCCCCGCGAGCTGGAAGCTATCGCGACGTACAACTTCGAGCCGCGCCGCTTTGAAGAGATGACCACGCCCACCCTGCTCCTGTCGGGCAGCGAGAGCGCCGCGCTCTACCAGGAGGCGACGAACAGGGTCGGCGACGCGCTCCCGAACGCCCAGACCGTCATCTTTGAAGGCCAGGCACACGAGGCGATGCACACGGCGCCGGAGCGCTTCGTCGACGAGGTGGTCGCGTTCGCAGGCCAGCGCCGGTAGCGGAACGTATCGCTTTGCGGCGGCCCTAGCGCGGACAATTGCGGATCGTCGCCGGCCGCCCCAGGTCGAAATCCGCGGCTACTACATGACAAACGCGCTGAGGGACGTCGGCGGCGCCGGCGTTGCGAGAGGAGCTGGGCATATTGCGTCCCGACGCGTCGACGTTCCTTGCCTACTCTCCTAATTGAGCATCCAGGTCAACGAGTTCTGCATAGCCCCAGCGCCCACCGGTTTTTTCGAGCAGTGAC